>JAYVLH010000098.1:0-19673 GCA_043759555.1 Sulfuricurvum sp.
GTAGCAAAACACAAAAAAGATGTGCCTTAGAATTTTTAGCTACACTTACGTTATGGCTAAGAAAAAGAAAAAAATGATAAAACTCAACCAATCCATCCGCCATTTTTTCGGCGATGAGGGATTAGATGAGGGGATTGAACGTGTCCCTACAGAGACATTGATTGCGCTGGCACATACGCTGGGAATTTTTGACGGAACAACAAGCAAAGAAGTGCTTGTTCGAACGTTTCGCAGGTTATGGTCGGAAGGCGAGGGAGAAAACAGAAGCCTTATTGTCGATTTTTTTACCCAAAACGGAAAAGTTTATCCTAATCCTAAACCGCGTGAAAAACCGCATGAACGCGAAGAAAAAATTGATGAATTGCTGGAAGCTTTTGAGATAACACGTGATGAACGCACCGCATTGCATGCCTCTTTTAATGATATCCGTACCCGTAAAATTACGCCTGAAAAGATTGCATCAAAGCTTGAGCATCTGCGTTATGCCCGTCAGCGTGAAAGTCTTGAAAAAGCGCTGGAAGGCAAATTTGATTACGACGATCGATTCGAATTTTATGCGTCTATACATTATGCGATCGGAAATGAAACATTTTCAAAGATTCATGTCCTTAAAACACAAGCACTTGATTCTAAACGCCTTCATGAGCAAAACGCTGATGTGTTGATTCCGGAAATAACAGCGATCAAAGAAGAGTGTATTTCTTTGAAACAAGCGCAGATCAGTACCTTTCTGCAGACCTTAAAACTCGATAATCACCGTTATCTTACCCATGATGAGATTATCAGTGCTCTCAAAGGTGCTGCCCCTTCCAATACCAATACTTTTTACCCTCTCACGATGGAAACATTAAAGCGGATACTTCCAACACAGGCGATCGGTATCGAATTTGTCGGGGAAGAGCTGCTTATTGAGTACTCTCAAGCAATTGTGTTGCCCTTTCGGGATGAACCATTACAGCATACAACGCATTTGCAGCTAAGTCATGCAGAGATCACCCGTTTGATATGGAATGAAGAAAATTTGGTATTTGATGCACAGTTTGAAAAACAGGGAGGCGAACTGCGTGCCGTATTTTTACGAGAACTTGATGCCTTGATAGCTGAGTGCAAAGAACATGCTAAACTTTTAAGTTTGGATGAATCTACGCTCTATACTATGGTTTATGAGAACTTACTCCCTAACTTGGGCGATACGCTTCATATCAGTGCCAAAGTAACCCGCCGTGTTCTTTTCGCGTTTGATCGCCAAATTGCCGGCGAACTTCTCAAAAAGCAGCGTCAGCAGTTATTAGCGAGAACGGTACGTGACTTTAAAAATCTTTTTCCTCTGGCCCGTTCATTGCGCCGTAAACTTATTTTTAATGTGGGACCTACTAATAGCGGTAAAACCTATACAGCCATGGAACAGTTACGCCGCGGGGGGACAGGATATTATCTTGCCCCTTTGCGTTTGTTAGCATTGGAGGGGTATGAAGATTTACGAGAGCATGGTATTAATGCATCGCTTATTACAGGAGAAGAGCAAATAGTGGATGAGGATGCGACGCATATCAGTTCTACCATTGAGATGCTTAGTTTTGAATCAGAAGTTGATACGTGTGTTATCGATGAAGTTCAGATGATCGGTGACCGTGATCGCGGATGGGCATGGGCAAATGCTATCATCGGTGCTCCCGCAAAGGTAGTGATTATGACCGGATCTCCTAATGCTCTTGAGGCTATTGAAGCGTTAGCGGTTTATCTTGGGGAACCGCTTGAGATTGTCCATTTTGAGCGTAAAAACCCTCTTGAACTTCTGCCTAACGCGACGCCAATGGATGCCATAGAGCCTCAAAGTGCTATTATTGCCTTTACCCGTGCTAATGCGCTTCGGCTTAAACAGCAGCTGTCTGCAACCTATCGCACCAGTGTCATCTATGGAAATCTAGGACCTGAAGTACGCCGTGAAGAGGCACGCCGTTTTCGAGACGGTGAGACGGAAATTCTGGTCGCTACCGATGCTATTGCTATGGGATTGAACCTCCCTATTAAAACACTGCTGTTCTCCAAAGCGGATAAGTTTGACGGACAAAACCAACGGGACTTAACCGTGAGTGAAATTCAGCAAATAGCCGGACGTGCGGGACGGTATGGGATGAGTGAAAAAGGGTACGTCGGAGCACTAAGCAATGATGTTCTTCGCAAAATTTCCCCTTTATTTACACGCGAAGCTGAGCCTATTAAAATCCCTTTCCATGTCATGGCGAATTTTGATCACATTCAGCTTGTTTCGACAATTTTAGAAGAAAAATCGCTTGCAGCGATTATCGAATTTTTTGTGGAAAACATGAAGTTTGAAGGGCCGTTTCGAGCCATAAATCTTGAATCTATGGCAGAAGCGTCGGTGATTGTCGATCGTTTTGATTTGGATATGCGCACTAAATACATCCTTGCTACCGCACCCTTATCGACCAAATCGCCTATCGTTATGGGTGCATACGAGCGATACGTTCGTGCGCTGGCACAGGCAAAACCCATTGCGTATATCCCTCCACGCCATTTGAGCTCACATGCGCAAACCACTGAAGAGCTCCAAGAGGCAGAAGATCAGATTAAAGAGATCAGTTTGTACTTGTGGCTATCGTATCGTTTGGCTGAATTTTTTGTGGACAGCGAAAAAGCACGTTCGTATCGAGGAGAGCTTAACCGCTTTATCGAAAATTCGCTCAAGCAAAGCCATTTTGTTCCACGCTGTAAAACATGTGGGAAACCGTTAGCGGTGGGGAGTGAGTTTAGTATCTGCCAAAGTTGTTTTAATAATCTTAATCGTGCGAAGCAAGGGCTGAGAGAAAAAGATAAACGAGGACCATTTCGTGCAAGCACTCCTCCTAAAAGAACGCATCGCTAATGCAAAGGAGGAAGTTTTATTCCTTTCGCGCACCTTGCAGCAAATTCGAGTAGTCGTGCAGTGTAGGGTCTAAAAATACTTTCTCATTGCGAATGATAAAACGCTCATCGCCTTCATTTGCTGCCGATTTGAATCGGCGCTTGATATTTTTCTTGATGTTGTCGCTATAACGCTTCAGTTTTAAAAATTCTTTGAGCGATATCCACCCTGCTGGCAGTTCAATATCAGGAACAATATCGGCGTTGATCGCGTCTATTTGCGGGGAGCTCTCGTCATTTAGCATTTCTTGCATGACAATATCAGGATTTACATGAGAGAGAAACTTGGTTGCGACGACATTGAGAATATTGCGCAGCTGCGCATCACGTTCTTTGTAGATTTGTTCTACGCTGATACGCTGATCGATCAGCATCAATTCTCGCTGATCGCGCAGACGGGTAGTTTCTTTTTCAAGCACCTCTACTTTGTCTCGCAAACGAACATTTTCTGACTCGATGTATTGGGTATAGCGTGTGTCATTTGCGGGGGCTGAGGCTGTCTTACTTGACGCTACGGCCACATACTTCACTCCATTTTCAACAATACATTCTAAACTCCCGCGACGAATACGGTTGTGAATTGCCTCTTTAGAAACGCCGAAGTTCTCTGCCGCATCGGCAATGGTCATTTTTTTCATTTTAATCCTTATTTGCGTAACATTCTAATGAATGCATCAACGATACTCATATCCAAATGGCCTAAAAACTCTTTTTTCATCAAACTCAGCGACTCAAATGACGTCATAGGGTCTTTATAGGAACGTTTCGTAGAAAGAGCATCAAATACGTCACATACCCCAATAATACGGGCAAACTGACTGATTTTGTCTTCTTTAATCCCATCGGGATAGCCGCCACCTTCCATTTTTTCATGGTGGTGACGAATACCGCTGAGGATTCGTTCATCCGTAATACCAAGTCTTAGGGCAATGGCATGACCCTCTGCCGGATGCGTTTTCATCTCATCAAATTCCATGTCCGTGAGCTTGCCATTTTTATTGATAATGTCATAATTCACTTTGCTTTTTCCGATATCATGGAGCACTGCCGCCATCCCAAGTATTTTAAGATCATCACCGCTTATACCCAAGAATGCTCCTAAACTAAGAGTATAAATACTCACATTAATGGAGTGTGTATGGGTATAAAAGTCATGTGCTGTAATTTTTAAAAGAGATTCAACCGCTTTGGTATCATGTAAAATAAGATCGACAAAACTGTCTACCACGGGTTTGACATTTTGTGCCATTTCCAACGATTCAGGATTACGAAACATCTCATCGATAACTGAACTTGCTTTTTCGTAAACATAAACCGCTTTATCGTCCAGGGTGATCTCTTCAGAGAGAACAATCGTTTGAATGTGCCGGTGAACGTAGGCTTCATAACGGATACTGTCTTCTTCAGCTATATACAGCTTTTCAATTTCACGCAAACGTACCTTGCTATTGCCATCGATGATGCTGTCACTTTGAAGAAATAACGTCATGAGTGTTTTCGTTTCGTTGGGAAAGTAGAGCTGAAAATCAAGCTGTTCGCCCTGTGTGAGGACTCGCTTGTCAATCGATTTATAGCGCTTGGCTTTCGTGCTCATAGTCGTGACTTAACGAAAGTTTTCAAACACTAATGGCGCTTCCCACTCCATTGCTTTAATGTGCGCCATGATTTTTTGAAGTTCATCGATTTGTTTGGATTTTACGCGGATATATTCGCCTTCGATGATTGCGGAAGCTTTTGTTTTTAGTGTTTTTATTTCGGCAATAATTTTTTTCGCCTCTTTCGCTTCAATCGTATCTACTATTTTATAGGTTGCTTTGCGACTCCCTCCGCTTGCATCTTCAGTTTTTAGCTCTTCAAGAGCCTTTGAAGAGAGTCCGCGCTTGATGAGTTTTCCGATGACAATGTCTTTTAGGGCATCAAGTTTGTTATCGCTAGATGCTACTAAAACGAGTTGTTTCTCTTTTTCACGATAGTTGATTTCATACGCTACTCCTTTAAAGTCATAGCGGCCAATGACCTCTTTTTCAGATTGGGCGATTGCGTCTTTAAATGCTTGAAGGTCGATTTTTGCAGAGATGTCGAGCGAGTGGTCTGATGCCATAAAAAAATCCTCTTTGTTTTTATAACATTAGTATAACACACTAAAACCTTAATGTTTTAAAAAGAAATTCCTCCAAAGTCCAAACCTCCGCCAAACATTCCTGCCATATTGGGATCAGCGTAGCCCAGCATCCCGCTTTTTGAGCGTAACATCCGAATATCTTGTGCCGGGGCAATATTTTGAGGACAGACGGGGACGCACTCGCCGCACAAGGTACAATCCCAAATCCCATTGGTTTGCACCGCTGCCATTTTTGCGTCGCTGGAAATTTCACGTGCATCACTCACATATCGCCAAACACGCGTAAGGGCAAACGGCCCAATGAAATCTGGATTTACCGCATAGACAGGGCAGGCACTCATGCATGACGAACATAAAATACAATTCGACTGAGTCTCTATGCTCTCTATCTCGGCTTCGCTCACATTCCCCTCGTGCGAACCTTCGCTCCAGGCCAATCCTGCACGGTTAAAACGTTCTACATTCGAGGATTCTACGACCAAGTCGCGAAGAACTGCTGCGTTACGTAATGGTTCAACGGTATCTCCGTTGCTTGGCTTGTATTCACACATCAATCGTTCACGTCCATTGACCCGCACGGCACAGCTTCCGCAAACACCACTTCGGCATCCATGAGAATACGTGAGAGTTGGATCGATTTTGGTTTTGATGTGGTTAAGAACGGTGAGTAATGTCACACCTTCTAGATCGATGTTATACGATTGAACTTCTGGAATATCTGAACGTTTTACTAAAATTTCCATCAGTCACACCACTCTTTTTCATCATCTTCCTCATCGTCATAATCGTCTTCACAACAAATATCTTTATGATCGTCAGCGATATCCTTCTCCCAAGCTTTGTTATCACCTGTCATTGTCAATGCAGTCTCTACTCCATAAAATCCGCGCATAACACACCTCCTTCTCTCCAAGTAATAGTATGAGTTCCAAACATCTGATCATCTCGTGCAGGTGCATCAAGTCGATAATGGGCACCACGGCTTTCCGCACGGCTAATTGCACACACAACGATGATCTCTGCCAGTTCTACTTTATTTCCAAATTCGATAAATTCGATCAAATTGGTATTATAAACCTTAGATTTGTCACGTGGACCCATAAAGGTCAGTTCTTTTTGTATTTGGTGAATAGCGCCAAGTACCGTTTTGAGCCCCATATCCTCACGCACTAATCCGACGCTGTTATAAAAGATATTGGCTAACATCTCTTGTTTTTGATAAAAATCGATCTGATTGGTAAAGTTCATTACGCCACGGACAAAATTGGTGTCTTTGGCTACTTGCGGATTGTCAATTTCAGGAGCAGGGCTTTTTGCTCCAAAATTGGCTGCATTTTTCCCGCAATGGCGTCCAAAAACCACCAGCTCCAATAGTGAGTTCCCGCCCAAACGATTTGCTCCGTGGGTTTTATGATTGGCACACTCACCCACGGCAAACAAACCGCTAACACTGCTCTCGCACTGCGCGTTTACTTCGATTCCTCCCATACTGTAGTGAGCAGCAGGTTTAATGGGTATAAGATCGTGAACGGGATCAACTCCCTCATAAATCTGTGCGAGTTTGCGCTCTTGAGGAAGCTCATGATTGATAAAATCTTCCCCTAAGTGACGGATATCGAGATAAACACCGCCGCTTTTGGCGATTTCGTCATGGATGGCACGCGCGACGATATCGCGAGGGGCGAGCTCATCCGTAAAACGGTCACCTTGTGCATCCACCAAATATCCGCCTGCACCTCGTGCACTTTCAGAAATAAGTATTGAAGAGCTCTTAAGGGCTGTTGGATGAAATTGTATGAACTCTAAATCAGCGAGTTTGGCTCCGGCTCGTATAGCACAGGCTATTCCATCACCACTGCTGTTTGTCATGTTTGTCGAGTGTTTGCCATACAATGCACCGTATCCGCCTGTTGCCATTATGACCGTATCGCTGCGAATTTCTTCAACGTCTCCGCTTGCGATATTCAAAAACGTTGCCCCTAACGTACGGTTAGTCTCTTCGTCAACGATTAGATTGAGCAAAAATCGCTCGTTTACAAAGGTTATCCCTGCTTTTAGGCATTGGTCATACAGGGTGTGCAAGAGTTTGAGTCCCGTGTAGTCTTGCGCATGACATGCTCTGGGGAAACTAGCCCCGCCCAAACGTCTGCGGGCTATCTCACCTGATTTATCACGGCTAAAGGGCAATCCAAGCGCATTGCACCAACGCACTGCGTCTGGAGCATTTTCACACATGAAGGTGATTCTGGACTCATCCCCCAGACCCGCAGAAGAACGCAGGGTGTCTTCGATATGCTGCGCAATGGTGTCATTGTCATCCAAAACAGCATTCATTCCCCCCTGCGCCATCGAGGTTTGTGATCGTGTCGGGAGTGCTTTAGAAGCGACAATGACCTCTGCACCGGCTTCATGTGCCGATAAGGCACTGACCAAACCTGCTCCGCCACCACCGATAATTAATACTTTAGCCATAAAAAGACTCCTTAATGAAGTGATTGTATCGAAATGGGTTTTAGTGCCTACTCAAAAAGATTGACTAATTTTTAGGATAAAATAAACAATGCAAACTTTATTCTCAATTCTTGGCATCTATCTTTTTATCGCGGTCGGTTTTGGGGCAAAATGGAGCTTTAAAGAGAAGATCGATGATCGTACCATTACGTTGCTCAGTATTTATTTTTTGCAGATTTTTCTCACCTTTTGGGGATTGCTTAAGCGCCCGATCGATACAGAACTCCTCTTGGCACCCTCTTTGTATTTGGCAATAACGATTATTTCACTGCTTCTTATGATACCTTTTGCGCGAGTACTGTTTAAAGATACCAAAGAGCGTTCCATTGCTACCGTTGCAGCACTTATTGGTAACACAGGGAATCTTGGTATTCCATTGGGCATTGCGTTGTTTGGAGAAGTATGTGTCCCCTATCTCACCCTCATCAATCTTGTCAATATTTTCGTTGCGTATACCCTTGGCGTATTTTACTACTCGCGAGGAGAATTCAGTGTTCGCGAATCATTACTGAATATTGTCAAACTTCCTGTGCTGTGGGCCGCAATGGTGGCAATTGCATTAAATATTGCAGGCTATCATCCCAGTGATGCTGTGGATAAAACGCTAATGATGG
This sequence comes from Sulfuricurvum sp., assembly GCA_043759555.1. Lineage (GTDB taxonomy): Bacteria > Campylobacterota > Campylobacteria > Campylobacterales > Sulfurimonadaceae > Sulfuricurvum. The sequence goes on from JAYVLH010000098.1 coordinate 8,173, forward strand.
GTGCCTATGCATCGATGACGATGCAGTTAGTATTGTTTGGAATTTATCTGTATGGGATCAAAATGGGAGAAATCAATTTACGTTTGACTGCATGGGTGAATGGGACGAAATTTATACTTATACCGCTGATTGCATTGGTTGTATTAGGGATGGTTACGATGTCGCCGATGGTGAAAGGGATGCTATTTTTAGAATTGATTGTCCCGCTTGCGATAGCGAATGTCAATCTGGCATCGCTGTACAACTGTTCACCGAAAACGGTGACGGTACAGGTATTTGTCACGTCTGTGCTGTTTTTAGGAATAGCGCTTATTTTACCGATGCTGTTGCGAATGTTTTAATAGTCTCTACTGTTGCCGCAATGAGTCGCTCGCGTGCTTCATGGGATGTCCATGCGATATGGGGAGTGATGTAGAGGCGTTCGGGATATTTTACGGCTAACAGAGGATGAGGTGTTTTCATAGGCTCTTTGACTAACACATCCAAACCGACATAAATCGGTTTGACATCAATGATAACGGACAGTGCATCTTCATCGACTATACCACCGCGACCAAGATTGAGCAATATGGCACCGTCCTTCATCTGAAGTAATTCAGAGTGAGAGATGAGGTTTTCTGTTGAAACATTTAGAGGAGCATGAATGGAAATAATATCGCTGTTTTCGATTAAACGGCTTAGTGTTATTTTTTCAAACTCAGTGTTTTCATTTTTTCCAGAAGTAGAGTAATAACAAACGTTAGCGCCAAATGTTTTCGCAATATTTGCCACACTGCGCCCGATTTCACCCAGTCCGATAATACCCCACGTTTTACCGCGTAATTCGCTAAAAGATGGACCGATATGGGTAAATACTGCTTCTTTTTGCCAGCTACCGCTTTTGACGTACTCATCGTAATAACGCGAATGCCCCAGTAGATAAAATAGCATACTAAAAGTATGTTGAACGACGGCATCGGTCGAATATCCTGCGACATTTTTGACGGTGATCCCACGACGTGCAGCTGCTTCATGGTCGATGTTATTCATCCCCGTTGCCGCCACGCAGATGAGTTTGAGATTCGGAGCTTTTTCCATCATCGCATCATTAATAACCACTTTGTTAGTCACGATAATATCTGCACCACGGATACGATCAGCAGTTTCATCCGCTGATGTTGTGAGATAAGAAACTACTTCACCTAAACCGGCAAATGCATCGAGTGACGTATTACCAAACGTGAGGGTATCAAGAAGAACGATTTTAGGCATCCTTGATCTTTCCAATCAATTTTTCCGCTTTTTTGAGTGCTTTTTTGACTTTGTCAAATACAAGCACTACCGCCATCCGTCGTCCGACATGAGATTCTGGTTTACTAAATACACGAACAAAACTCTTTTTATCAAAGAGGGAATCATCTATCTCGATGAGAGGTTCATGCGATTCGACAGTGGATTTGAACGCGGCACTAGCTCCGTCTCCATAAAAGGTAAATCCAAGAGGAAGTCCTAATACAGCGCGAACGTGCAGGGCAAATTCGCTTTGGCTTTGAGTAATCAAGGTTACCAATCCTGTATCGTGCGGACGAGGGCTTACTTCGCTAAAATAGACCTCATCCCCTTTTACAAATAGCTCAACACCAAACAATCCGCGACCGCCCAATCCGTCTGTAATGATTTGGGCAATTTGTTTTGAGCGTTTGAGCGCTTTTTTGGACATTTCCATCGGCTGCCAGCTGAAAATATAGTCGCCGTCTTTTTGGATGTGTCCGATAGGTTCACAAAAGACTGTCTCTGTGCCGTTACGTGCGGTGAGCAAGGTAATCTCATAATCAAAGTGGACAAATTCTTCAACAATCAGCTCGCTTGCATCACCGCGTGCCTCTTTGGCAATTTCCCACGAGTTTTCTAAATCAAAAGGGCTTCGAGCGATACTTTGACCATGCCCAGAAGAACTCATGACGGGTTTGATAACACACGGAAAACCGACATCTTCTGCTGCTGTACACATGTCCTCGTAGTTACTCACAAAGTGATAACGGCTTGTTTGTATCCCAAGTTCTTCACTAGCAAAACGGCGAATATTCTTACGATTCATTGTTTTACTGACCGCTTCTGCATTGGGAATAACGCAAAATCCTTCCGCTTCCGCATCGAAAAGGGCATCAATACTGATTGCCTCGATTTCAGGAAGAATATAATCGGGTTTCTCTTTGCGGATAAGTTTTAATACCGCTTCTTTGTCTTGCATATTGATCACATAGGAACGATTCGCGACTAGATGCGCAGGTGCATGTTTATAGCGATCCACGGCAACCACTTCAATCCCTAAGCGTTGCGCTTCGATAGCAACTTCTTTACCGAGTTCGCCTGAACCCAACAGCATGATTTTTTTGGAATTATTTTTAAGAGGTGCGCTAAAGAGCATATTTATAGCCTTGTGCAGAAATGTTTACACGAAGTTTATCACAGGGTTAGTAAAGGTTTTGTTACAGAGTAAAAATTGAGGAGGAGTTTAAAGGCGTAAGCCAAAGCGCAGGGCGCTTTGGGATTACAGGCGAGATTCGTAACGTCGCATCATATAGAGACGTTTTAACATCTTCTTGCGAGCGCTGATTTTGAACTGTTTGCGTTTTTCCGTTTCCGTTATATGGTTACGGCGCGCACGAGCTTCAGTAACAACAAGATTACGATCTGTTTGTTTCTTGAAACGTCGGTAAGCAGCGTCAAAATTATCATCTTGGCGTAAGATAATACCAGGCATTCACATCACCTACTTTCTATTTAAAATTTTCGAACTGCAATTCTAGCATAGATATACTTATTTGAACCCTGTAAAACTTTGAATCAAACTTTTGACAGTCTTGTCCTGATGGAAGGTGATTTGATTGGAACAATGTTTAATCGTATTGAAGAAGACAATGATGTATGATAAATTAGAGAGTTTAAGGATTAGAGGATGAATGATAAGTATAAAAGTAAAAAAAACCGTATAGACATTGGTCTTAAAATCCTGATGATATTAGTAGTGTGTATTGTCAGCCCCTATTTAGGGATTGCTGATGATTATATCATGGATAATAATGTAAGCAGTGAACAATATTTTAATGAAAAACAGTATAAAAAAGCACTTCCTTTATTAAAAGATGAAGCTATGAAAGGGATCAAGCCTTCCATCTATCGCCTGGCACACATGTATCAAAATGGGCTTGGAGTAAAGGTAGATTATCAAAAAGCAGCCTTTTGGTTTCAGCAGGCAGCTTCAGAATACAGTTATACATTGGTGATGGACACTAAAGCCGAAATAGCCAAAAAATCATTTTTAGAAAGCCTGAATGCCCAAATGAATCCTGCTACCAATAAAGAGGGCAATGCCAATATTTTACGAAAAATGGATACAAATACACCGGAAACCAGTAAATTCTTTGGTTCTATTTTAGGCGGTGACTTCTTCGGATTAAATCCGTATGAAGCCAATTATATTTTACCTTTTGGGTATTCAACCCATAAATACCCGCATATAGCATCAGATACTCCAAGCAACCTTTATACGGATGGAGATAGATATTATGACAAAAATATGGAATCAGAATTTCAAATTAGCCTAACAAAGATGCTGACGTATAATCTTTTTGGGTGGAATGAGTATTTCAATTTTGCATATACCCAAAAAGTGTGGTGGCAACTTTATAGTAATTCTGCTCCGTTTCGTGAAACAAACTTCTCTCCGGAACTCTTTGTGGGGATTCCTTCATCAAAATCTGTCAATGAAGCATCTGGCCTCAAATTGGCAAAACTTGGTTTTATCCATGAATCAAACGGTCAGAACGGTTATCGGTCCCGCTCATGGAATCGTCTTTATTTAGCCGGTTTATGGCAATGGGACAATCTTTTTCTTTCGACGAGGGTATGGCTCAAAATTCCTGAAAGCAAAAAATACGATGGGTATTATGATGGCCTAGTGAACCCATCTACAGGTAAGTATGAACCAAATGCGGCAGGGGATGATAATCCTGATATTCAAAACTATCTGGGATACGGTGATGTCAAATTCCAATACCTGTACGGAGAACATGAAATTGGTTCGCTGTTTCGTTATAACTTTGGGTCAGGAGGGAGAAACAGAGGCGCTATTGATGCCCACTGGTCTTATCCCTTTTTGAATTCAGAAAATACGTTTTGGTACGTGAAACTTTTTAGCGGATACGGAGAAAGCTTGATCGATTATGATCGCTCGGTGACAAAAGTATTGTTTGGTTTTTCGTTCTCACGAGACTTATTTTAATAAATCTCTTTATTCACTCTAAATTTGACTTACCAAACGTTTATTTAAAATTTTTCAACTATGGAGTAAGTGAAATAAGATATTTTTTAGTATTTTATTGGATATCATTATAAATAAATATAATATCTAATTATATGGAGTGCTTCTATGAATTCTAAAAAATCATTAATGTGGCTTGTTTTTACGGGTATGATGATCCCCCCGATGGGATGGCTGTTTCTTCTTTTCTACTCATCGCTTTTTACGTTCGATGAGCTTTTACAAATTGTCTTTTCCCTGCCGATGCTTGCTTACATGGGTGTTGCAACGAGTGCAATGCTTATTGGGTTTTCGCAAAAATTCAGCGCACTTGAAAGCATGATTGATGATAAAAGCCGTAATGAAGCGTCGGCGCACTTAATTTCTAAAATGCCCTATTATTTTTTGCTTGGTCAAACGATTTATAATCTTTTAGGGCCCGCTGTCGTATTGTGGGGCAAACCATTTATGGGATCAGAACGTTTTATTTTGGCTGAACTTTCCGTTGTTCCTCTGTTGTTTTTGTTTATTATCCCTGTCTTTATTCTCTTCGTACAGGGTCTTGAAGAGTGGGTCTCGCATGTTCCTCTAAGTGAACGCCATCGTTTTATCTCCTTTGGACGAAAAATGCTTTTGTCTTTGTTTACTACTATCATCGGTATTAGCACTTTACTGATTCTTATTAATGTCATTTTGGTCTATGTCAATCCGGCCATAAATCTTTCGTCGTTGATAGAAAAAAATATTATTATTGCTTTTATCGGAATTTGTATTTCGGCAATCAATATTGCTTTAGTCATTTCACAAGTTACCAGACCGGTTAAGGAGCTCACGTATCAGCTTAGTACCGATTTGTTTGATCTTACCAAAATATTTTGTGCGCATACGCGGGATGAAACAGGGGTTATGGCGCGAAGTTTACGCGCCTTTATCAGTGAAATTGAACACTCAATGCAATCCTCAAAAGAAATTGCTACCGCAAATCTTACAGCTGCTCACAATCTAGGAACTATTTCCAACGGTATCAAAGAACGCGTACACACTGAAAATGCCATTGTTGCCAAGACGACTGAATATGGCCGCTCCATTCAGGTGATTGTAGAGCAGGGAGCGGATGCTTTTGCTCGCACGCAAGAAAATATGGACAGAGCTTTTGAACAACTCCAAAGTGGTCATTATGAGCTTGAAACCTTATTGCATACGATCAATCGAAGCGCTGAGCTCGAAGAGGATTTGAGCCATAAACTGCAACAGCTTAATTCTGAAGCCTCACAGGTGAAGCATATCCTTTTAGTTATCGGTGATATTGCCGATCAAACTAATCTTCTGGCGCTTAATGCTGCCATTGAAGCGGCTCGGGCAGGTGAACATGGTCGTGGATTTGCGGTGGTTGCGGATGAGGTGCGGAAGCTGGCTGAACGTACACAAAAGAGTCTTGTTGAGATCAATGCAACCATTAATGTTATTGTCCAAAGTATCTCCGAAGCAACCGATCAGATGCAATACAACACTGAAGCTATGGGCGATGTAACGTCGATATCCAATAAAGTGGATCGAAATATCAATGAGACGGTTAATGCAATGGAAAAAACAGCTCTTTTAACTTCAGAAAGTGTCCAAAATTCTAAAATAATTGCTCAGCACATTGCCTCTATGCTAATACAAATCGAATCCATTAGCTCCATTACCATGCTCAATGAATCATCTATGCAGGATTTATCCGATATTGCCCTCTCTATCGAAACTTCTGCTAATTCACTTTATCAACAGCTAGGCCAGTTTAAGACCCATGAATAAAGTCCTATTTCGCTAAAATACCTTTATGATAACTACAGATTCCATCGAGGCCCTTAAAGCCCGTCTTGACATTGTTGATGTAGTTGGGTCATATGTAGAGCTCAAGCGTTCCGGTGCAAATTTTAAAGCCCCGTGCCCTTTTCACGATGAAAAATCCGCCAGTTTTATGGTCAATGCCCAACGTCAGCGCTATCACTGCTTTGGGTGTGGTGTGGATGGAGATGCGATCTCTTTTACGATGGAGTACGAAAAACTTTCCTATCCGGAAGCGATTGAAAAGCTTGCATCTTCGGTTAATTTCACCCTTCATTATACGGATAACAATGATAGAAAAGAGCGTTCAACCCTGCTCGAAACGTTAAACGGCTGGTATCAAAAGCTTTTGGGGGACAACGTTACGGCGTCTTCCTATCTTCATGAGCGCGGTGTTTTTGCTTCAAGTATAGAAAAATTTGATATCGGATACGCTCCGGCTTCTGCTGGCACGCTACGCTTTTTAGAACAGCATCACTTTAATCCCCAAGAAGGGATTGATCAAGGGGCAATCGGGCGGGGAGAAGAGGGTAAGTTGTTTGCCCGTTTTATTGAACGTATTACATTTCCGATACACTCAAACAGCGGTGCCATTGTGGGATTTGGCGGACGTACCATCACAGGGCACCAAGCCAAATACGTCAACTCTTCCCAAAGTGCCATTTTCAATAAATCCCGTCTTTTGTATGCGTATCATCTCGCGCGTGACAGCATTTACAAAGGGGGCGAGATTATCGTCACGGAAGGGTATCTGGACGTCGTCATGCTCCATCAAGCAGGATTTACCCATGCTGTAGCAACTTTGGGGACAGCCCTTACCGCAGAACATCTTCCGGCATTACGAAAAGGTGAGCCAAAAGTTATTGTTGCCTACGATGGAGATAAAGCAGGGCGTGCCGCAGCACTTAAAGCGTCTAAACTCCTTAGCGGAGGAGGATTCGAGGGGGGCGTTGTCCTTTTTGAAGGGGGGCTTGACCCTGCTGATATGGTACGGGATGGACGGATTGAAGAGCTTAATACCTTGCTTCGTACACCGATATCGTTTATCGAATTTGTTCTTACAGAGACCATATCGACGTACAATCTAAGCGATCCCAGAGCCAAAGAGAGCGCAATGCACGAGAGTATCGCGTATCTAAAAACGCTTTCGCCGTTAATGCAAGAAGAGTATCGTGCCTTTACGGCTTCACGCTTGGGTATCTCTCCGGCATTGATTCGTCTTGCGCAGCCATCATCCGCTGCCGCACATATCCCCGTTAATTTTACCCACCATGATATTTGGGAATTAAGTTTTGTAAAAACACTTCTCGAGAGGCCAAATGTAATTGATTCATTACTGGACTTTATTGATCCTACTCTTTTTCAATATCATGGAAGCGAGTTTCACAGTGCAATAGAAGGCTCGGATGATCCACGTCTGAATGCGATTATCATGGACGATAAAATTCGTATTTTTGAAGGAGATGAGGGAATCCGTGCAGAACTTATCACTTTCTTAACACACTATTACAATCGCGAACTCAAAAAGATTGCCAGTGAAAATTCGGTATCATTCGATCAAAAGTCGTATTTAATTCGTCAGATACGCGATAAAATCACACGATTGAAGCGCGGTGAATTAGTACCGCTTGCCTAAAAAAGGAAAAATATGAAAGCTATTGCTTTATTTAGCGGCGGTTTGGATTCGACACTCGCCATGAAACTTATCATCAATCAAGGGATTGAAGTTGTCGCGTGCAACATCAGCACCGGATTTGGATCGGTTAAAGACCGACGCGCACATATGCAGCACATGTGTGATCAAGTAGGGGCAACTTTGCGTATTGTCGATATCCAGGATGAATACTTGGAGAAAGTGCTGTTTACCCCAAAACACGGTTATGGTAAACATTTTAACCCATGTATCGATTGTCATGCTAAAATGTTCGAAGTAGCCAAACGTCTCATGGTTGAAGAAGGGGCAGATTTTCTCATCAGCGGCGAAGTGCTGGGTCAGCGGCCGATGAGTCAAAACGGAGAATCACTTCAAATAGTACTTAAGCTCAGCGATTGCGAGGGATTGCTGTTGCGTCCTATGAGCGCACAACTGTTGGAACCTACACTTCCAGAGCTCAATGGATGGGTAGACCGTGAAAAGCTTGAAGCCATTGTGGGGCGTTCACGCGATCGCCAGATGGAACTAGTGCAAGAATTTGGACTCAAAGATTATGAAGGTCCAGGTGGGGGATGTTTGCTCACAGATGAGCATTTTTCACGTAAGATTAGAGACGTTCTGGCCCATGACGATGCGTTTATCAAAGCCGATATTCCAACTCTGAAATACGGACGTCAGCTTCGTCTTCCCGATGGAGCGAAATTTATTATCGGTCGTAATGAAGAAGAGAATACGAAACTCGAAGAGATTGATAACCCAAAATACATGCATATTAATACCGATCTTTTTGGACCGCACTGTTTGATTTCTATTAATGCCAGTGAAGCGGATAAAACATTGGCGGCAAAATTTGTTTTAGCCTATTGCAAGCCTGATTTTAGTGGGGAGCAAGTGATTGATTTTGGGGGAATATCACTAACAACTGTTAGTGATTTAAATCGAAAAGATGCGCAAAAATATTTCATTTAACACATTAAGGTTAGGTTCACTTTTCAGTGAGCCTATTTATTTCGTTTTCGTTACGCTGCAACCATAGCCCAATTTTTTTACTGCATCACACATCGCTTCTGGTTTTGCATTGTTTTGTGCTTTAACTTCAGCACGCCCTTCTTTGAGATAGACAGTACTTTGGGTTACTCCTTTGACTTCGCCAATTGACCCTTTGATGTCATTAATACACATAGGACAAGTCATCCCATCGATTTTTAGGTTAACCAATTGGTCTGCATTTGATAGGGAAATTGTAGCCAGCACAGCGAGTATAATTTTTTTCATTTTTCATCCTTCTTAGTCATTTAATGCTATTGTTGCATAGTAGTGTTAAAGAAGTGTTAAGGCTTAACATATTTGTAACAAATATTATTTATAATTCTAATAATGTTTAAAAGGATTACTAATGAGTGCTATTGATTGGTGGGTAATTGCCACCATTGCTTTTGCCGGAAGTTTTGGTCATTGTATCGGGATGTGCGGTGGTTTTGTCTTTGCGTACAGTTCTACCAAGATTGATGCATCTATGAGCCGTACTTCTCAGCTTCTTCGTCACGGCGCCTATAATTTTGGTCGAGTTAGTTCTTATACAATATTGGGTGTTCTATTTGGAACGATAGGTTCGCTGTTTCTCGTCACCCCTGAGTTTCACGGTGGTTTGTTCTTATTGGCAGGATCATTGATGATCATCACCGCTTTGGGGATGCTTGGGGTATCCTCTATCATACATTCTCTTGAAAGTTCGTATTCTAAGATGCCTCTCTTTAAACTTCTTTTTTCACGTCTGATAAAAAGTAAAAGCATCCGCAGTTTTTTTGCCCTTGGGATGATGAACGGATTTTTTCCGTGCGGATTTGTCTTTTTTTTCGCAGCCAAAGCGGCGGCTTCTGCCTCACCGCTTACGGGTGGCGCGATTATGGCTATTTTTGGACTCGCTACTATTCCAACGCTCTTAGCACTTGGGCAATCGATCAATTTTATGCGGGAAATCGCTTTTCGCAGCAGTATGAACCGTATTTCTGCGGTGGCAATCCTTATTTATGGCATTTACAGTATCTATCGAGGATTGAGCTTTTTTATCAATTTACCGCTTTAGGCAGAGAAAAATAAAAAGCAGGTTGCTAGTAGATTTTTTAAATTCGGTTGAGCCGGATTCTCTCTTTGTGCTATACTTCATGCAAAATGATAAAACAGAGGTAATAGCATGGCAGGAGTAACGTTTTCGTTTGACAATTTTACGGCATTAATTGATCTGAATATCGGGATTGCGAGCAGGTTGGATGAAAACAGATCGGAAAGTTTTACGATACTCTTTTGTGATTTTTCCGGCATGGCGCAAAACGTGATTAATGACAATCTCCCAACATTGCTTCGAACGTCGGATTCTATTGTCTACCATGAACAACATTACTTTTTTGTAATGCCGTACACGGATCGCTATGGTACGGGAATCGTTAAGCGTATGTTCGATGAGGTATTTGGAACAACCATCCGCTCTTGCGAAGTTTGCTATCCAGCCAATGGAGAAAACAGTGAGGAACTTTTTGAATCCCTTCACGCAGAAGCGAAGAAAATACACCGTATTGATCTTGATTGTCTGTATGGTGCACTAAGCAAAACCCTTTAGTTATTGACGCAATACGACAGGCTCAAAGCGATAATAGGGTGAGGTCTTATAAAACTGGATTGCTTCGGCAAAGTCATCCTTGCGCGCCTCTTTTTTGTCGCAGGCAGAGGGTACTGCAGGAGAAGTGGATTGAACCGCTTGTACGGCAGGCGCAACGACTACCGTCGGTGTAACGATTACAACAGGTGTAACAGCTGGTTCTGAGGCCGCCACGTGTGTCATGGCTGGGTGCGTGTCGGTATGGGCAACAGCGGTAGTGTGACGTTCGACGAGACGGATAAAGGCATCTTTGGTCACGACCATACGCGCTTTTTTAAGAGCACTTTGCGCACTTTTTTCATCTTTAAAAGTTCCAACTGTAACGATATAGTGACCATTTTCAATCTTTTTGTTCACTTTTAAGCCTGTTTTTTTCAGTTTAGCATCAAAGGCATGCGTTATAGATTTTTCGTATACCGCATTAATCACTTGAATCGTTACCATCTCAGAAGCCCAAACTGTGCTTGTCAGCCCAAATACCATTAAAATCGCTAGTTTTTTTATCATACTAAATACCTTTTCTCCATTAATTCATAATTCCTATATCGACAGTAAGTTTCCAAAACTTTAAACTTTATTTCAAACAAACATTAAGGCTCGAGTGTCTATAATTCTGGCTCCCTATCCAAAAGAGTTCTTTTGGGCCCTTAGCTCAGCTGGGAGAGCGCGTCGCTGGCAGCGACGAGGTCAGCGGTTCGATCCCGCTAGGGTCCACCAAGCCATCAATTAACACCCTCTAATAACCTTCAATAAACTCAATCAAAATCCCACAAAATAGGCACTCTTACCATTTTTACCCTCTAGCACCCATCAAACCAGTTCAATAACAATTAAGATTTTTAGGGGTACGATTGGGGGTATATTGCTTTAGGGGTACTTTTACCTCTAAAAAGATACCCCTAAATTCAGAGGATACCCCTATGGCACGCAAAGCAATACCCCTAACCGATACCGAGATTAAAAAGGCAAAACCAACCGACAAAGACTACAAGCTTTTTGATGGCGGTGGGCTGTTTATGCTGATCAAAATAAATGGTGGAAAGTTATGGCGACTCAAATACATTTTTGAGGGTAAAGAA
>JAYVLH010000099.1:0-2698 GCA_043759555.1 Sulfuricurvum sp.
AGAATATCGTCCCTATTTTGAGCAAAACTCCGTTATGAATGGAATGTTTGATTTTTTACATCAAATGTTTGGAATTTCATTTGTAAAAACAGATGTACCGCTGTGGGATGACAAAGCAAGTGCATACGATGTGTACGATGGTGATGCATTGCGTGCACGTGTTTACTTTGATCTCGAAGCACGTAAGAACAAACGTGGCGGAGCATGGATGCATAATTTTCAAACGCATTGTGAAGATTCTAGCGGATGCATACATCTCTCGAGTGCTTTTGTGGTGTGCAATTTTCCTCCATCAAGTCCAATATCGCCCTCTTTGCTCAGACATGATGATGTTGTCACCCTCTTTCATGAGATGGGACATACCCTGCATCATATTCTAAGCCAAGTGAATGAGCATGGAGTAAGCGGAGTTAACGGTGTCGAATGGGATGCCGTTGAATTTCCTTCTCAATTTCTCGAAAACTTTGCCTACGAACCAAAAGTTCTAAAGCTTTTTGCTAAACACCACCAAAGCGGTGAGACCCTCAGCGATGAGATGATCGCAAAGCTCATACGGGCCAAAAATTTTCAAAGCGCACTTTTTATGCTTCGCCAACTTGAGTTTTCGCTTTTTGATTTAGAACTCCATTCAAAGTTATATCAAGGAGATGAGATACAAGCGCTTCTTGACTCCGTTCGTGAACGTACATCATTAATAAAACCGCCTTCGTACAATAAATTTCAAAATGGTTTTAGCCACATCTTCAGCGGTGGGTACAGTGCAGGATATTACAGTTATAAATGGGCAGAAGTCCTCAGCGCAGATGCTTATTATGCGATTGTCGATGAAGGAATTTTTGGTTCACTTCTTGCTCAAAAATACAAAGAAATTGTTTTAGGAAAAGGCGGCAGCCAAAGTATGCAGGAACTTTTCAAGGAGATGATGGGGCGTGAATGCGAAAGCAAGAATTTATTACGCTTAAATGGCATCCAGTTGTGAAATTTTTTTGGCTATTGCTGTTAACCTTAGCCTTTTTGGAAGGAACCGAAGTGAAAATAGCATCCTATAATGTCGAAAATTTATTTGATATGCACGATGACGGCAATGAATACGAACAATACATCCCCAATACTTCATGGGGATGGAATAAGGAAATGCACCGTATTAAGCTGCGCAATACGGCACGGGTCGTAAAAGATATTGGTGCTGATATTATCGGACTTCAAGAGATCGAATCCGAAACTGCCCTTAAAGAGCTGAAAGCCGAACTTAATCGTCAAGGACTTTATTATCCCCATTACGCATTCGCAAAAAAGAAAAATTCTGCAGTTGCCGTTGGCTTATTAAGCCGTTATCCAATCAAAAGTGCGCTCAGTCATACTGTGAGTTCCAGTCGTGCATACCGTGACATACTCGAAACAAAAATAGATATCAATGGGAAAATTTTACGGATTTATGTGAACCATTGGAAATCCAAAAGCGGTCCGGAAAGCATGCGTATCGAAAGTGCAAAAATACTGAAAAAAATCATTTCAAACGTCGATGACCCCTATATTCTCATGGGAGATTTTAATTCCGATTATGAAGAGTATAAAATCTTTGCCCGTAACCGAAAACACAACGATACCGGTGGGAGAACGGGAATCAACCACATTCTAAAAACCATCGATGACAATCAAAACCCTATTAGCTATGCGGTACTGCAAACCTGTGATGACTGCCTGTATAATCTATGGTACGACATTGAGCGCAGTGAACGCTGGAGTCATGAATTCAGAGGTGGCAAGGAAGCGCTGGACAATATAATAATTTCCCCTGCTTTGGCAGATGGAAAAGGGATCGAATACGTACGAGGTAGCTTTAAACGGTTTGAACAACCCTATCTCTTTTATAAAGGAAAACCCTATCGTTGGCAGCAAAGTCGTACAAAACCAAAACATCACACAGGAGAGGGATACTCAGACCATTTACCTGTCACAGCAACTCTTAGAGTGGACTAATCACACAAAGATGATCTCCATACTTCCTGATTGACGAAGTGCGGTTTCTGCTCGAGAAATAATGGAATCAATATTCTCTTTTTCCTTTTGAAGGGATACCCCTAAATGGATACTGCTAGAATTAAGAGTTTCAAACGGCTCTTGGCGCATAACACCAAAAAGTTTTTCACTAAAAATGATGGCATTTTCCGGGCTGTCAATTAAATATGCCAGCAGAAACGTCGTTTTGCCCCATCGAACCAACATATCAGATTGGCGGATACTGCTTTTAACGCTTGCAGTAAAATAACGGATGTATTTATCAATCTCGCTAGCAGGTAATATAAGTTCAATCATGGTAATTCCTATGAGCTTATTATTAAACTCAGCCGCATCAAAAAAACTTTTGGATGTATAATTGAAATACTCTTTATCGTACGCGCCACTTTCATTATCAATATTAGCATCATTTTCAATCATGATACGCTTGATAAGGTCTTGGGAGATATCCGTAAAGGAAAGAATAACATAGTCATCAACAGGTGTTTCTATACTAACCGAAAAAGCACACGGTTCAGCTTGAGCACTTATCATACTTACAATCCGCTGCTGCTCTGGCAGATCACTAAGTGCTTTAATCCACTCATCAGGATTTTCTAAGTCATTAACATGAAAATACGAGCCATGTGCAACGAATCGATTAGTCAGAGAACCAAACTCTCGTAAAAACTGCTTTAGG
>JAYVLH010000100.1:0-21664 GCA_043759555.1 Sulfuricurvum sp.
ATTTTTGATGCTTGTGCATCATCACGTGTTGCTGCCAATTTTGGAATAGCTACTGCTGCCAAAATACCTAGGATAACGATAACGAAGATTAACTCGATCATAGTAAAACCTGAACGTTTCATGGCTTACTCCTTATAATGTAGAACAAAGTAGTTACACTCGTAACTCTAATTAGTATTATGAGCCTATAACTCTTAGAAATTGCTTAACTTTAATATAGCAATTGATTACAATTTGTTATCAAACCAAAACAACTTTTGCTCTTTAATTCTGATTAAACATTGAAGGCGTATAATTCGCCTAACAATGTTGCTCATACGGGCGAAATAAAAAGGCGAAAATGATTATGAATCATGCAGAGATTGAAGCGGTAGGGATTAAGAACACTCAGAATATTTTTCATAATTTGGGTTTTGATGAATTGATAGAGCATGAACTTCGTAAAGGCGAGTGTATCATGACGGCTAGTGGTGCGACCACAGTTGATACGGGAATATTTACTGGCCGAAGTCCTAAAGACAAGTATTTCGTCAATCAAGATCCGTCTAATAACTATATCGCTTGGGGAGATGTCAATAAAAAAATCGATAAAGCCGTTTTTGATGATCTTCTGATGGTTGCACGTGAGCAACTTTCTAACAAAGACCTGTATCTTACTGATGTTTTTTGCGGTTCAAGTACCTCGAGCAAACGTTCTATCCGTTTCGTTTCTGAAATTGCATGGCAATCTCATTTCGTCAAAAATATGTTTATTCGCCCTACTACAGAAGAATTAGCCGATTTCAAACCTCAGTTCACTGTTCTGAATGCTTGTAAAGCGGTTAATAGCCAATGGGAAAATCATGGTCTAAACTCTGAAGTATTTGTCCTTTTTGATATCGAAGCCAACCTTTGTATTATCGGTGGTACATGGTATGGCGGTGAAATGAAAAAAGGAATTTTTTCAATGATGAACTATTGGCTCCCTCTTGAAGGTAAGCTTGCCATGCATTGTTCTGCCAATGTTGGACCCAAAGGTGACACATGTCTCTTTTTTGGTCTCAGCGGTACGGGTAAAACAACGCTTTCTACTGATCCAAAGCGTGCGCTTATCGGCGACGATGAGCATGGCTGGGATGATGAGGGCGTCTTTAATTTCGAAGGTGGCTGTTATGCTAAAGTCATCAATCTCGATCCGAAAAGTGAGCCTGAAATTTATGCGGCCATCCGCAGAGGTGCACTGTTAGAAAATGTCGTCTACGATGAAGATGGCTTAGTAAACTATGAAGATGGTTCTAAGACCGAAAACACGCGAGTATCGTATCCTATTGAACACATCGAAAATCATGAACCGACACTTCAAGCCAATCATCCACAAAATATTATTTTCCTCTCTGCGGATGCTTTTGGAGTTCTTCCTCCGGTAAGCAAACTCACTAAAGAACAGGCAATGTACTATTTCCTCAGCGGCTATACAGCAAAAGTTGCCGGAACAGAGCGAGGGATTACTGAGCCTGTTGCAACCTTCAGCTCATGCTTTGGAGAAGCATTTTTACCTCTTCATCCTACCGTCTATGCTAAGCTCTTAGGTGAAAAGATCGACACTCATAATGTCAATGTTTATTTAGTCAATACGGGCTGGACAGGCGGAGCTTACGGTGTCGGAAAACGAATGAGTATCAAAGACACCCGCGCATGTATCAATGCCATCTTGGATGGTTCTATTAACGATTCTGAATTTGATACGACCAATACATTTGGTTTTCATATACCTAAAACACTAGGGACTATTGACCCTACTATCTTGAATCCACGCAATGCCTGGGCAGATAAAGATGCGTATCTTGTTCAACGTGACAATTTGGCTGGATTGTTCATACAAAACTTCAAAAAATATACCGATGGGACAAGTGGATTTGATTATTCTGCTGCAGGACCGAAAGTTATCAATTAAAAAGTTTTCTCTCTTATGAGAGGGATAGCATTCAATAGTACTCCCATTTTTATTTCAAAGCAAACTTATTTAATAATAAAATATCTTTTCAAGAAAAATATAATTCAAAATTGTAGTTATTATTTTAAAACAACGTAAAGCAAAAAATGGAATTTTAGAAAACATATTCCCGCAAAAGCGGGAAAAGTAAGCGGTTTATATTAGCAAGAGTATGTAGATTTAAATTCGAATGCTGTTGGACGAGCTTCGTCAGGCCATACTTGTGTTTCGAATTTATAGTTTTGATACGTATCAATAAACAAATCAGTCATGACAGGTTTAAGGAAATTGTTATCACGAATTAATGACTCCAATGCACCGCGTAATGTGTGTGGCATTTGAGGAATACCTTTTTCACGGATTTCGTTAAGGCTTAATTCAAATAGATCTTCATCCATTGGACCAACGGGTACTGTTTTGTTTTTAATACCATCAAGACCTGCAAGCATCATTGCGGTAAATGCAAGGTATGGACATGCAGTAGAATCTGGGAAACGCATCTCGATACGTGTCGCTTTTTCACCTGCACCGTACGGAACACGGCATGATGCTGAACGGTTTTGGCTTGAGTACGTCAAAATTGACGGTGCTTCAAATCCTGGGATAAGACGTTTATATGAGTTCGTTGATGGATTTGTAAATGCTGCAATTGCTCGTGCGTGTGCAAAAACTCCGCCGACGTAATGAAGAGCTGCTTCACTTAGATTGCCATAACCACCTTCTTTGTAGAACGTATTTTTACCATCTTTCCAGATTGACTGGTGAACGTGCATACCATTACCATTGTCTCCATAAAGAGGTTTTGGCATAAAGGTTACTGTTTTACCGTTAAGGTGTGCTACCATTTTGATAACGTACTTTAATTTTTGTACATTGTCTGCTGCGTTTACAAGGGTATCAAATACGATACCGATTTCGCCTTGACCTTGCGCTACTTCGTGGTGACCCAAAATAACTTCAAGACCTACTTGCTCTAACACTAACATCATTTCTGCTCGTAAATCAACCATGGTGTCGATTGGTGCAACTGGGAAGTAACCACCTTTTGTACGTGGGCGGTGACCTGTGTTATAGCCATCAGTAAATGATTTAGCATCATTCCATTCACCCTCTTCAGAATCTACTTCGTAATATGAACAGTTGATTTCGTCACGAATCTTGACATCATCAAACACAAAAAATTCGTTTTCAGGACCAAAATACGCAACATCACCAAATCCTGCTTGCGCAAGATGCTCTAATGCTTTCTTAGCGATTGAACGTGGGCACTTTTCATACGCTTGACCTTTATAGATATCATAGACATCACAGAATACGATAATGGTTGGATCAGCTGTAAAAGGATCCATAAACGCTGACTGGGCATCCGGTTTTAACAACATATCTGACTGATTAATCGGCTGCCAAGCATCAATTGATGAACCATCAAACGGAAGTCCACCTTCAAATTGACCCGCATTTACTGCACTCATGCGGTAACTAACGTGATGCCATGTCCCTTTCATATCGGTAAAACGAAAATCTACAAATTGAACATCGTTCTCTTTACAAAAACTGAAAAACTCATCTACGCTATTTACGAACTTACCCATACACTTCACCTCATACTAAAATTATTATAAACAGTATAGCAAATTAAACATAATAGTTAAAAAATCTGTTGCCTAAAATTTAATCATTTCCCTATCTCTGTTGCGATAAGTGGCACATTCGCTGTATCCAAAACGTCGGACCAATGATTCTATGTCATTACTAAACATTCCCACTTGATCTGCTCGATGGGCATCTGAACTAAATGTAATGGGAATTTCAAGCTCGGCTAAGGATTCGAGTAATAAAGGGGATGGGTACGCTTCTCCCACTGGCTTTCTCAATCCTGAAACATTAACCTCTATGACCATATTGGCTTTTTTAATTGCCTTAAGTGCACTTTTTGCCAAAATCCGGATATCTGTTTTTGGAAAGAACTTAAAGACTTTGAGTAAGTCCAAATGACCCACTATATCAAATTTTCCGCTCAAAGCCATCGCTTCTATCAGTTCAAAATAACGGGTATAGATAGCATCCATGTCCGCCCCGTCGTATCGATGAATATACTCTGGATTATCAAATCCCCACTCGTCAATAAAATGGACACTTCCGATTAAATAATCGCAGGAACGTTGTAAAACCCTATCGTCCATATATCCAGGTAAATAATCTACTTCATAGCCTAACAGGATTTCGATTTTTTCTCCATAATGTATTTTTGCATCCTGCACCCACTGTTCATAAAGTTCTATTTGATCAAATGACATCCGATATTCATAATCATATTCCATCGGAGCATGATCTGCGAAACCAAAATACTTTGTGCCGCACGCGATGGCTGCTTCAACATACTCGTTTACACTTCCTGTTGCATGGTTACATAACACAGTGTGATTATGGAGATCAACTTTCATCTTTTTCCTCTTGAAAATAATCATATTCATGATATTATAGTGCAATATTTAACAACGAGGTACCCCTGATGACTCAAGAAGAGCTCGATGCGCTGATGAATGAAGATATAGAGATGGATGAAATAGAAGAATCTGAAGAAGTTGCTGCTACTCCTGAAAAAAAAGAGGAAGCATCCAATAGCGTAGACGATTCCCATGCCTATCGTGCTTCTGCAGTACACAGCTGGCCCCCTCCACCACCGACTGATGATAACAAAATGGTACACCAGCTCGATGATGTCACCAAAGAGAGCGAAGAAAAAGCATCTGAAATTTTTGATCTTATTGAAGTTATTGGTAACGATTTGGGCGATGGCGAAAAGCATATCAAAAATGTTAAAGCAATTATTGATTCCAATATTGCTCTTTTTACGACATTACATGCAAAATTTCCTCATGTCGATGCCTTTGAAACACAGCTGACCCAAAATGCTCAGGCTAAAGAAAAACTTGATTCGGTTGAGCAAATCCTCCAAGACGGCGGGGATGCAATCATGAACGTTATGGATATTATGCAATACCAAGATATTCATCGTCAAAAAATTGAACGTGTCATTAACGTAATGCGTGCCCTTTCAACTTATATGAACCATCTTTTCTCTGGAAAAATCGATGATTCTAAGCGTGTTGCATCTGCCGTACATATTCATGGAGACAGCAATACTGAAGATGTTGTCAGCAGTGATGACATCGAAGCATTATTGGCTTCTTTTGGGCAGAAATAACGTTTTATTGTTTCTGAACGCCATCGGAACACGTCCCGATAGCTACGTTAACCCTAGGTTTCCTTCGGCAGGAAGCCGGTGCACAGTAAACCGTGCTGATTTTACAACTCCCATAAACAAATATAACAAAAAAACTTCATCTTATGCACACCTTTTTTTCGCTAAAATTCCTTAAAATTAATCATGAATAGAGAATAAACTTTTGAAAAAAGTGGAGCTCCTCTCGCCTGCGGGAAATTTAGAAAAACTAAAAATTGCTATCGATTATGGCGCAGATGCTGTGTATGGCGGAGTTAGCCATTTTTCACTTCGTATCCGTTCGGGTAAAGAGTTTGATTTGGATAGCTTTAAAGAGGGGATTGATTATGCTCATGCGCGTGGACGTAAAGTCTATGTCACCATTAACGGATTTCCTTTTAACTCTCAGCTAAAGCTTTTAAAAGAGCATATTGCTACTATGGCATCACTCGAACCTGATGCATTTATCGTTGCTACCCCCGGAGTTCTTAAACTCGCCCATCAAATCGCACCGCAAATTCCTTTGCATCTCTCAACACAAGCTAATGTGATGAACGTATTGGACGCCCAAGTCTATTATGATATGGGTGCTCGCCGTATTATCGCCGCACGTGAAATCTCACTCAAAGATCTTGTCCAAATCAAAGCAGAGCTGCCTGATTTGGAAATCGAAGTCTTTGTACATGGATCAATGTGTTTTGCATACAGCGGACGATGTCTTATCTCAACACTTCAAAGCGGGCGCGTTCCTAACCGCGGAAGCTGTGCCAATGACTGTAGATTTCCGTATGAGATGTATGCCGCCAATCCTGATACAGGTACATTGTTCAGACTCGAGGAACATGAGGGGATCGGAACGTACATCATGAATTCAAAAGACCTCAATCTAGCTTCCCACATGAGTGAGATTTTACAAAGCGGTGCTATCGATTCTGTCAAGGTGGAAGGTCGTACGAAAGCCCCTTATTATGCTGCCGTCACTGCGAAGACGTATCGTCGTGCTATCGATGATTTTTATACTGGCAATTTTAATGATGAGGCGTATCAAAAAGAGCTCAATACGATGCAAAATCGTGGCTTTACCGATGCTTATCTCATCAACCGTCCTTTTGAAAAACACGATACACAAAACCTTGATTTCACCATGATGATGGGAACCCATCAAGTCAGCGGTATGGTTGATGAATCGGGAGAGTTTTTTGAATGTAAATACAAAACTTTTCCCAATGATGTGATGGAAATAGTGGCTCCCGCAGATGCGCTTATTGAAGCGGTTGATAATGAAATCGGAACCGTTGAACAACGTGATGGGCAATGGGTTGTCATCTTTAAACAGCTCATCGCTGAAAATGGAAAAGTGTGGGATCAAGTTCATAGCGGAAATCTTAATCGCTTTAAACTTCCCTGTGCACTTCCTCATTTTACATTTTTCCGTATACCGGCAACTGTGGATATGGGTGTAGGGACAAAATGTTAAAGATATACTTTTCATTTTAATAAGAAAAAAATTAAATACATCTAACTTTAAGGAACAAAACAATGAAATTTGTATCAATTATTATGGGAAGCAAAAGTGATTTTGATGTTATGAAATCGTGTTCAGACACTTTCGAAGAATTTGGCGTTGCTTACGAGCTTATTATATCCTCTGCGCATCGCTCTCCTGAGCGTACCAAGGATTATGTGATCGCAGCTGAGGCCAAAGGGGCTCAAGTCTTTATTGCAGCTGCCGGAATGGCTGCTCATTTGGCCGGTGTCCTCGCCTCTAAAACGATTAAGCCTATCATCGGCGTACCCATGAGCGCATCCGCACTTAGCGGTATTGATGCCCTTTTATCCACCGTTCAAATGCCAGCTGGAATGCCTGTTGCCACCGTTGCTATTGGAAAAGCAGGAGCAATTAACTCCGCATATCTTGCGATGCAAATTTTGGCACTTGAAAATGAAGAACTTCGTATGAAGCTGCAAGAAGATAGAATCTCCAAAGCTAAAAAAGTGGAAATGGATTCGATGGAAATTGAAACCATACTCTAAAAGGGGACATGATGCACGAACATTGGATGAGTATTCACGAATATGCCGATTTGACACAAACAGAACCCGAAGATGTCGAAGCGCTGATTGTACGCGGAAAATTGGCCACCATTGTGGAAGAAGGTGTTATTCTCATCGATCCTGCACAAGGGATGGGCGGAATTATCCCTGCATCAATAGCTGAATTAAGTGCATCCCAAGCTGATATTACGATCGGTGCGAGTTTTGTTGAAAAAACCATTGGTACCATCATCAATCTGCATGAAAAAGTGCTCTCTGCCAAAGAAGAGACAATTGAATCCATTAAAAATGAAAATATGTTTCTCAAAGAAGCACTTGACTCACTTCAAGAACTCTACGATGAAGACCGTCGCACGATTGCTGTCCTTACCGAACAGCTAAAACTTTCTACACAAGAAGTGGAGTTTATGCGCCGTAAGTACAAGCTTATGTGGGGCAAAGTCATCGAAGAACACGCTGCTTTATGACCATACAAAATGAATGTATCGGGTGTATTGTCGCTCAAAGCGGACGTGTTTGCGATGCCATTGGTGCGGATGATGCGTTAACACAAAAAATTCTCACGTTTGTCGAAACATCGCTCACTAATGCTGATTTCACCCTCTCTCCTCCTATTATTGCTGCCCCTTTGTATGAAGAAATGGCCCGTCTTGCAGAAAAAACCGATCTGTATGATGAACAAAAAGCCCACGCTACTGCTCAAGCACAACACTATATGCCATTTTTGCGTGATACCATAACCCAAAGCAGCGATTCGCTCATAGCGCTGCTTAAAACGGCTGTGGTAGGCAATGTAATCGATCTGGCAGCAGAGGTAACCTTTGATTTACATGGCGCCATTACTTCTGTGTTTGATACTGCATTTGCACACGATGATTCGGCGCATTTAGCCCAACAACTACAAATGGCCAAGACATTGCTGTACATTGGTGACAATACGGGCGAGCATCTTTTCGATGCATTGGCCATTGAGCATCTCAAAATGCTTTACCCTGATTTAGAGATCACCTATATGGTACGCGGTAATTTTATTATCAATGACGTCACCATGATAGAAGCCAAAGAAGCTAAGATGGATCAGATATGTCACCTCATAGACAGTGGCGTCAATACTCCCGGATTTGTTTATGAGCGTGCCTCTGAAGAATCCCAAAGTCTTTTTGATACTGCTGACATTATCATTGCCAAAGGGATGGGAAATTACGAATGCTTGACTCCCCTTATACGTAAAAATATTTGTTTTTTGCTTAAAATAAAATGTTCGGTAGTGTCTCGCTCGCTGGGGCATGAAATAGGTTCTATTATCTGTAAGTTGGACTAAGTTATAATCCCATCACTATTTAATGGAGATTTTTGATGATAACTTTTGGTGATATGCTTTTAAAACTGCAGCAATTTTGGAATGATCAAGGGTGTGCAATTGTCCAGCCTTATGATATTCCTGCGGGAGCGGGGACTTTTCATCCGGCAACTTTTTTGCGTTCACTGGACTCACAGCCGTGGTCGGTTGCGTATGTGGCCCCAAGCCGCCGTCCGACGGATGGTCGTTATGGAGAAAATCCAAACCGTTTGGGCAGCTACTATCAGTTTCAAGCGCTTATCAAACCAAGTCCTGAAAATATCCAAGAGCTTTATCTTAAAAGTCTCGAATATCTCGGGCTTAACCTCAAAGACCACGATATCCGTTTTGTCGAAGACAACTGGGAATCCCCAACCTTGGGAGCATGGGGTCTGGGATGGGAAGTGTGGCTTAACGGGATGGAAGTGACACAATTTACCTATTTTCAGCAAGTAGGGGGAATCGCCTGTGATCCTGTCGCCGTTGAAATCACTTACGGAACTGAGCGCTTAGCCATGTATCTCCAAGGAGTCGACTCGGTGTTTGATATCGTCTGGAGTGAAAATCAATACGGAAAAACACTGTATCGAGACATTCATAAAGAGGGTGAGATACAATTTAGCAAATACAATTTCGAAATCGCTGATACTGCCATGCTGTTTGCCGAATTCGAAGCTAAATCTGCTGAATGCAAACGATGTTTAGATACTGAACTCCCCTTGCCTGCCTATGATCTGTGCATGATGGCATCCCATACCTTTAATACTCTTGATGCACGCAAAGCCATCTCTGTTACTGAACGTGCCAATTACATCCTAAAAATTCGAGAACTTTCAAAAGGGTGCGCAGAGCTGTATAAATCACAAGAAGAAGATCGAATCAAAAGAGTTAAAAACTAAGTGTCTAAAAATATGTCAATAAGCAACATAAATTGTTTATTTTTACAATAGCGCTACAATCTCACCATGCAAACACTCATCGGACAAATCGATAAAATCATCTATGAAAACGGCGGATTTTTCATCGCTGCTCTCAAAAGCGGTGAAAAAATCAGTGCCCACTATTATGAGAGTGATGTCACCAATCTCTTAAACGCCGCTATAACGCTCAAAGGAGAATGGGAAGTACACAAAAGCTACGGAAAGACCTTCAAAGCCGAATCACTCCTCGTCAATCAAAACGAACTTTTTTTCTTTCTCAACCGTGTCGTCAAAGGATTTACCAAAAAACTCACAGCCGAACTGATCGAAAAATATGGGCAAGATGGATTAGTAGAGATTTTAGAAAACAATGTAGAAAAACTCCTCGAGATCAAAGGGATGAATGAAAAACGGCTCGAACGCCTGGCAAACGGCTGGAAACAGTTTCGCTCTATGCGTCTTTTAGGAGAATTTTTAGCCCCCTTTGGTGTCACTCCTGCACTGCTTCGCCTGATTGCTACGGCGATGAAAGAGGTAAAAGAGCCCATAGAAGCTATCAAAAAAAATCCTTATGCCCTTATGCGTATACACGGTATCGGATTCAAAAAATCGGATGAGATAGCTCTGAATATGGGTCTCCAGCACCATGACCCAAGACGTATACAAGCGGCGATGGAATTTACTCTCAGCGAGTATTGCGACCAAGAGGGAAACAGCTGTATCGAAAAAAGCGTTCTTTTTACCAAGCTCGACGGATTACTCCAGCTTGGTAACAGCGCAGTCTATGAAGAGGCGCTGTTTGATCGGATCAACGAGGGAAGTATCATCATCCTCTCAAGCGGCAAGCTCGCACTTGATCGGATTTATGAAGCCGAAAAGTTTTTAGTTGATGATTTTAAAAAGCGTTCAAAAGTTACTGATAAAGTGTTCACCGATGACTTAACTGCTTTTTTGAGTGAACATTCACTTGATCTGGGAGAACAGCAGCGCAGTGCACTGGAGCGTATTAATCAAGGATGCAAACTTTTATTACTCGTAGGGTATGCGGGGACAGGGAAAAGCACTACGGCTAAAGCACTGCTGGATTTGCTCAATACCCGATATGCACGTGAGAACATTATCACCTGTGCCCTCAGCGGTATTGCCTCACAGCGGATCAAAGAGCGAAGCGGCTATGAGAGCGCGACCATCCAAAGTCTTCTGGTCAAATTTGATTCCACAGAGATGATGCCCTATAAAGTCGTTTTGATTGACGAAGCCTCCATGATCAATTCGCTCCTGTTTGCACGGCTCATCTCAAAAATAGACCGTGATGCTACCATCATCATCGTAGGTGATGACGCACAGCTTCCCCCTATCGGGGCAGGAAGTCCTCTGAGTGACTTTATCGCTCTCAGCATCGCCCCTACAATCACACTCACCCATATCTACCGTCAACGTTCCGATCAGGCCATCGCCCTCATCGCCAACGATGTTCGACAAGGGCTCATCCCTGCTTATGGCGATGACTACGATGATTTTACTTTTACCCCTGTCGATATTTCCAACCGCTATGCCCTCAAACAAAACCTTAGCAGCAATGAATTTGACGAAGCGGTACAGACCAATACCCAAAACATTTTAGCCTCCATCGCCTCAAGTGCCCTCTCCTATCTAAGTGTTTCGCGCACCCTCCTTGAAACTAAAAAGATCAAAGAGTATCTAAACCATTTCCAAGTGATCTCTCCTATGCGGGGACACGCACTGGGGGTTGACAATCTCAACGTACTGCTGCAAGAGTATTTCAATCCCAATCCGAAAAAAATGATAAAAACGCACCGCGGAGAATTTCGCCTTTTTGATAAAGTGGTCCATATCCGTAATGAAAATATGCCCACCCACACGACCGATGAATACAAAGAGCCAAGCGAGCCTGTGGAGAGGCGAATATTTAACGGTATGTGCGGTTTGCTTTTTAAAATCGATGAAGACGACGAACAGCTCAGTGTTTATTATCCCAATGAGGAACTGATTGTTCATTATACTTATGAAAATGTACGCGACTTGTTAAGTCTTTCGTATGCCCTAAGCGTTCACAAAGTACAAGGAATGGAGTATGAAAACATCGTCATGGTGATGAGCTTCTCGCATCTCATCATGCTCAATACCAAACTCCTCTATACCGCCATCACTCGAGCCAAAGGGCATTGCACCATCATCGGTGAATCTGGCGCCTTTGAAGTAGCTTGCCGTCGACTGGAAACTACAAAACGCCATACAGTCATGCAAGAATTGGAAAAAAATAGAGAAAAATAATTTTTCCCTAGTCAAAACATGCTACAATATATAATTATTTTAATTATAAGGAGAGTCTCATGAAAATCTTATTACTTAGCGCTCTAGTAGCAACAGCAGTTATGGGTGCAACGCTAGCCGATGAAGCTAAATCGGCCGGGTTAAAACCAATTCCTTCTAACGTAAAAGCGCTTGATAAGCTCACTTCTAATCCTAAAAATCCTACCACAGCTGCAAAAGTCGACTTGGGAAAAATGCTTTATTTTGAGCCTCGTCTCTCTAAAAGCGGTCTTATCAGTTGTAACACCTGCCATAACCTAAGCCTCGGCGGTGTTGACGGTATGAGTGCTGCAATCGGACACAAATGGATCGCCAATCCTCATCACCTCAGTTCTCCGACTGTTTATAATGCAGTATTTTACAGTCAACAGTTTTGGGATGGACGCAGTCCTCATCTCGAAGACCAAGCCCAAGGACCTATCCAAGCAGGGCCTGAAATGGCAGCTCCAAAAGGTTTCGTAACTGATGTTGTTAATTCAATGCCTCAATACGTCACCTTATTCCAAAAAGCATACGGTAAAGATGTCAAAATTACTTTTGAAAAAATCGCTGATACTATCGCTGTATATGAGCGTACCTTGGTCACTCCATCACATTATGATACTTTCTTAAACGGTAATAAAAAAGCACTTACAGCTCCTGAGCAAAAAGGGCTTAAAACGTTTATCGACAAAGGATGCGCAACGTGTCATAACGACATCGCATTGGGCGGAACGATGCAGGCCTTTGGTGCCGTTGCTCCTTACAAATACATGAATGTCGGTGATTTTAAAGGCAATAAAAACGGTATGGTACGTGTACCAACGCTTCGTAATATCACCCAAACGGCTCCCTATTTTCACAATGGTCAAATCGCAACTTTAAGCGAAGCGATCAAAGAGATGGGACGTATCCAATTGGGCATTGACTTAAGCGATACCGAAACCACAGAGATTGAAACATTCCTCAAAGCACTTGAAGGTAAAAAACCTGTAGTCATTTATCCAATGCTCCCTTCTTCTACGGCTAAAACACCAAAAGTAGACGTGGTTAATAACTAAAACATACCGTCATTCCGTGTCGTTGCACGGAATGACACTTACTTACACTCAAACTCTTTTTGATAGTTTATTCATTATGGAGTATGATACTTTTTTAAAATCTGGAAGTCGTATGCACATCATAAGAATACTCTTATTTCTCCCTCTCATCATTACTGCGTCTACAGCACTCACGCTGAACGAAGCGATCGACAAAACATTGAAAACCAATCCTTTGGCTCATAGTGCAACATTGCGTTATGAAAGTACACAAGAAGATAGTAGAAATGCCCATTCCTCTTTGTATCCTCGTATCGATTTTAATACCGCCTATTATCCCACTAAAACCTACGTAATGCCTGTCAATGGTGCTTTTTCTACGAAACAAAACGATGGATTTCATGCTGATGTTACCGGTGTGTATTCGCTTTGGGATGCAAGTCGCACACAAAACAGAATCGATGCCGCATCCAGTGCCCGAGATGGAGCACTTTTCAATAAAAAATTGACTCAAAGTGAACTCATTGAACAAGTATGGCTTCGCTATTATGCTATTGCCTACACCGATGCCCTCATCGTCACATCCCAATCATCTGTAAAATTTTATGAAGGTCAATACACTCAAGCGCTCCATATGCGTCAAAGCGGATTAAAAACTGAGGCAGATGAACTTCGCTTTAAAGCTTCTTTGATGGAATCCAATGATCGGCTTGAGTGGGCGAAAAATGAATCTGAAAAGGCGCAACTTGCTTTAGGTATTCTTACCGGAAGTGATGAGTCCATGGGTGTTCAAAAAATCGATTTGGATGAAAAAGCCAATACAATCACTCCAAAAAATCAAACCTTAGAATCCTTACGCCAAGAATTACGCGACTTTAATCCGCGTCTTAAAGCATTGCAAGCCACGGCACAGCAAAGTAAACGCCTCAGTGATGCGGCAAGTTCTCAGCGCTATGGTGAAGTAATGCTCGTCGGGAGTGCTGGGTATGATAATTCGCTCTCATCGTACGACAGCTATCAAGCGGGGATTATCGGCTCTATACCGCTGTATGACGGAGGAAAACTTTCGTCCGATGCTCAAAAAAGCCGTATAGCCTACTCTATCGCTCAAAAAGAATACGAAAGTACGGAGCATGAACTGTGGCAAGTGCTTTATGGTGCGTATAAAGATTTGCAGCGTACCAACGAGACGATAAAATCAAAAGAGGAGGTTATTGCTGCAACACGTAAAACCCTGGCTCTTTTTGAGGAGCGTTACAAACAAGGACTCTCTACCTACATTGATGTACTGGAATCTCAAAATACTCTCGATAATGCCCATGTCAGTTTAGCTGAAGCCAAATATCAAAAAATTCGTGCCTACGCACTGATGCAAAAACTACTCAATCAAGGATGCGACAATGACGTTTGCAAATAATAAAAAATGGCTGATTATGGGAGTTCTTGTCTTGATTGCAGGTGCAGTAATCGTCAAAAAAGTCATCTTGCCAAAAACCGTTCCAGTTATCGTAGCACCACAGGTAATTAATGCCCAAGACAGCGTCTATGGTGTGGGAACACTCGAAGCCAAAGAAGTTGTAATCCTTGCCCCGAAAACAACTTCCAAACTCCAAGCACTTTATGCCGATGAGGGCGATCTGATCAAAGCCAACCAAGTAGTGGCAAAAATGGAGATCTCAGAATTGCGCGGAAATATCCAAGAAAGCAATGCCGCACTTGCAAAAAGCCGCTCGCAACTGGCTGCATCAAAAGCAATAATAGAAGATTTAGAAGCAAAAAAAAGTCTTTCCGATGCAACTTTAATTCGCTACACAACACTCCTCAAAGGTGGATTTGTGACTCAGGCAGAATTTGATGCAGCTCAAGCCAATGCACGCAGTGCAAACGCACAGCTAAAGAGCGCCAAAGAAAACCTCATGATTGGAGCTCACGACATCGAAAAATCCAATGCAGCTCTCATAGCGCAAAACGCAAAAATCGATGATCTTATCTTGCGTTCGCCCTTTGATGGAATCGTCATTTCGAGAGATGCTGAAGTGGGAAGTACCGTTGGGGCTGGAGTGGCTATTTTTCACATAGCCAATCCCAAAACATTATGGGTTAAGGTCTACATCGATGAGCGGCAAAGCGGTGCGTTAAGCATCGGTCAAAAAGCAACCGTTACATTACGCTCGTTGAATGACAAACACTTCGCCGGCGAAATTACTCGAATCGGGATGGAGAGTGATCGTATTACGGAAGAAAGAGTCGTCTACATACGGCTTCTAAACGGACCAGAATTGGTCCATATAGGCGAACAAGCAGAAGCTAATATTACCATTTCATCCAAAAGCGATGCCCATTTATGATCAATCTCGCACAGCGTGATATTGCCCACTCATTGGGAAAATTCATTACTACCGCATTGGGCGTGGGAATGCTCATTGGTGTAATGCTTAGTATGATCGGTATTTATCGCGGCATGGTGCATGATGCGATGATTGTTCCTAACGACATTGCTGCCCAATTGTGGGTAGTCCAAAAAGATACTCTGGGACCGTTTGCTGAAAATTCCCGCCTTCACGAAGATCTCAAATATTCACTCAGAGGTTTTGAGGGGGTAAAAGAAATTCAACCGCTCACCTTTCAAAGCATACAGCTTCCGCATACCAATAAGCCAGTACGGGTATTTGCCCTTGGCTATGATGCGCTAAGCGGATATAAGCCATTTAGCCTAAGCGATGGACGGGCAATCCAAATTACTCAAAATGAGATGATTGTTGACGATAAAACAGGATTTCAACTAGGGGATAAAATTCCGCTCGGACGCGAGACCTATACCGTGGTGGGACGTACCCATAAAGCGGTCTCATCAGGCGGTGATCCGATGGTCTATCTCGATCTTCATGAAGCCCAAGAGCTGCAGTTTTTGTTTAGCAATGAACAAATACGCAATGATCGGTTACGAGAAAGTGCAAACGGATCCACCTCTACAGTCAATACCTTCGCCGTGATGGTGAAAGGGGATGCAAATGCTACCAAGATTTCACATGAGATAATGCGCTGGAAGCATCAGCAGGTATATACGCAAGAAGAACAATCGGATATTTTGACCAAAAATATGATCGAGCGTTCTGCTAAACAAATTGGAATGTTTACCATGATTTTGCTGATCGTCTCCTCAGTCATAATCTCACTCATTATTTACACGATGACGATGGGAAAAATGAAAGAGATTGCTATTTTAAAACTAATCGGAGCACCCAACAGTGTCATTACCAAAATGATCGTCCAGCAATCGCTGTTACTCGGGATTTTGGCATTTATCGGCGGGAATATTTTTGCCCACTCTCTTTACAACGTATTTCCTAAAACTGTCATCCTGTTTCCTATGGATGCTGTTAAGCTTTTTGGCGTGATAATCATTGTGAGTATCTTGGGTTCACTCTCCGGAGTTCGTTCAGCCCTACGGGTTGATCCCTCCAGTGCGATAGGGGGATGAACATGAAACACTCAGTTATAGCCGTCGAAAAAATATCCAAAACTTACGGAAGCGGTGAAAGTGCCGTGAACGCGATTAAAGAAGCAACATTTGAGATTTTTTCAGGAGAGACAGTAGCATTACTGGGACCCAGCGGTTCAGGTAAAACGACATTGATAACTATGATAGGATGTATAACAGAACCCAGTGGAGGCAAGCTCACACTCAACGGGAAGCTCGTATACGATCAAAAATGGCAGATCAGCGACACCCGTAAAATCCGTCGTGAAAATATCGGATTTATCTTTCAATCCCACAATCTGATCCCTTTTTTGAATGTTCGGGATAACGTTACACTTATTCCTTTGATGAATAACGTGAGCAGCAAAAAATCACTTGAACACACACAAGAGCTCTTAGAGTATTTAGGAGTAGGTGATAAGCTTGATAAATTTCCTTCCCAACTCTCTGGCGGACAGAGTCAGCGTGTTGCCATCGCTCGCTCACTGGCCAACAATCCAAAGATTATTTTAGCGGATGAGCCAACTGCCGCACTGGATTCTGAGAGGGCTTTATCGGTTATGGAGCTGTTGCGTAAACTGGCGAAAGAGCAGGAAGTGGCGATTGTTGTCGTCACTCATGATGAGAGAATGCTGCCTCTGTTTGATCGCATACTTCGTGTTGATGACGGAGTTGTCAGAGAAGAGACAAACAACTAATTACAGTCAATCCCCTCAAACTCTTTTTGATGTTCTTTACAGTCGCTTGCTGGTATTTGCAGCAGTCTCGGATTTTTATCAGGATCAAGCCACTCCAGCAGTTCTAAAAGCGGTTTTTCATCCATTGCCGTGCATCCTGACGTTGGGGTATATGTAGGACGATTCAGATGGAAAAAGATGCACGATCCCCTCCCCTTGTTACCGCTTCGGTTATACTCTATCACGGCACCATGACGATACAGATCATCACTGCGGTGCATAGTCTCAAAACTTTTAGGGGGATTTGACGAATTTAGAAGGGTCATTTTATTGTAAAAAGAGTCATTAACATCATCCACACAAATCAGCGTTTCATCGGCATGAAGATACG
Organism: Sulfuricurvum sp.; assembly: GCA_043759555.1. GTDB lineage: Bacteria > Campylobacterota > Campylobacteria > Campylobacterales > Sulfurimonadaceae > Sulfuricurvum. The sequence goes on from JAYVLH010000100.1 coordinate 17,415, forward strand.
GCATACTGGAGTTGGTTTCAGGTGCATACCCAAACGTTGAACCAATATCAAACACCCCAGCAGGCGATCGGCCGTCTCCTTCATTTTTTTGCGGTTGACGCAAGCTTGAATACCCCAAACCGCTTCGTCCTAACGTCACAGGAACAATTTTTCCTACTTTGTACCAATATCCATCATTTTCATACCGTTGCAGTACACCGCTGGTTGAATTTAGGTCGGGAGAAATTACAACAATAAGCTGCTGCGATCCCCATAAAGGGGCTGTAATCAGAAAAATAAAAAAAAATAAAATCTTTTTAGCCATATTTCCAGCTTGAACTTAGTTTGTTTTAAAGTTAGGTAGTATAGCATAATGAAAATCATGGGGGTACAGGGGATGAGCATAACCATTCGAAAAGCCGAAGAAGCAGACGCGTCATTTATAGCTGAAGCGTTATTGGAAAGCTCTCGTTCTGGAAAAAAAGTGGGAATATTTGATTATATTTTTAATACAAGTGATGAAAAGAAGCTTTTGGAGTATCTCCAAAAATTTACCCTCACCAATACCAAAAGCTATTGCCATTTTTCCAACTTTATGATTGCTCTCTCTGATGGTGTAAAAGCAGGTACCATCTGCGGATATGAGCCTCGTATCGCTACGCATGATATTTTCGCACACGCGCTCGAAGAAGTGGGAATTGATGAAACGTATCATGAGCGAATAGCAGGCTATTTGCTGTGCGAACCAGAAATCGACAATAAAACATGGGTATGTGATTTTATGACAGTCAAGCCTGAGTTTAAAAGTCTGGGAATCCTCAAAGAGATGGTAGGAAAAAGCATGCTCACCGCTCGTCTCAAAGGATACCGCAAGGTACAAACTATGATCGAAATCGGCTCTGTTGAAGCAGAACTTATCTACAAAAAACTTGGATTTAACGTCATCGATGAAAAACGAAGCGAATATTATGAGGAACAATTTGGACGTTCAGGTCTCATGCGTTTACAAGTTATACTGTAAGGATCTCCTATAAAATATGGACTTTTAGGACTCAACGTCGCCCGTCTATGGGTGCTATCTAAACGAGATGCATTAATACCAAGCTTCATTGGCGGATGCAGTGTCCAAGAGCATGTAAAAACACAGCTTCCCTACGCTCTCATTTCTGTTACCCTTGCCCTGCTCTTATTTGTCGTTGTTGGTATTGGCATTTCATGACAAAAGCAAAACTTCTCTTTCTCGAAGACGATCCGAATCTCTCAGAAAGCGTCAGTGAATATCTCGAAGAAAACGGTTACGATGTCACATGCGTCTACGATGCCACATCTGCCGAAGATGCGCTCTACGAGCAAAAATTTGATCTGTTGTTACTGGATGTGAATGTACCGGATGGAAATGGTTTTTCTCTTCTAAAAAGCACGCGCACAGACGGAAACCACACACCCGCTATTTTTCTCACCTCACGTAATGCCATGGACGATGTAGAGAAAGGATTTGCAAGCGGTGGCGATGACTATCTGCGTAAACCGTATGAGCTCAAAGAGCTGTTATTGCGCATCCAAACCATATTAAAGCGCAACTTTTATCATCCCCCAAGCGAATCCATCGACTTAGGCGAGGGAATCACCTACGATCCCCTCAATCAAGTGTTAAAAATCAATGGCGTCGAACAAAGCCTCCAGCCCAAAGAACATAAACTGCTTAAACTTTTTTTACAGCACAAAGGGGAACTGCTCATTCATGAAATAATCATGGAACATTTATGGAATTTTGATGAAGTTCCCAGTGATGGAAGCTTGCGCACCTACATCAAAACACTTCGTAAACTTTTGGGAGGTGAGCGTATTGTCAGCCACAAACGCCTCGGGTATCAGTTCCGCTAAATACCGTACGCTCAAACGCTTTTTGACTCTGTATGGAGTGATGAGTATCCTGATTTTAGCCCTTGTCGGGACTCTCTATTACCAGTTTCAACGCGCCCAAATGCTCTCGTCCCATCGTCTGGCCATGCAGCTGCAAAGCGAAACCTATATTCCGCGAGTGAAAAAATGGCTCGAGAATGGGCATGATTTAAAACAATTTCCTCAAGACATCGCCTACAAAACCGCTTTATACGGATATGATAAAGATTTTCTCGTAGGCAATATTCACAACCACACCATTAACTTTAATGAAAATATTGCACTGGATGCTGCCACTGTTCATCTCATCCTTCCCCTATCACCCTATGGTTTGGGAGAATATTATCTTGTTTTTGAAACCCCCGATGATAAACTCTGGCAACACCAGGTATTGACTAACTTTGCCCTTTTTGGTTCTTTGCTTTTTTTTATACTGGCACTCATCGGATTTGGACTCTCACAGCTTTTATTACGCCCTATGAATGATGCTATCGCATTGTTGGATAATTTTATAAAAGATACCACTCACGAGCTCAATACCCCCGTAAGCGCCATCCTCACCAATATAGAAACACTCAAAGAAGAAGTACTTTCGTCTTCCGTACTTAAAAAACTAAACCGCATCGAGATAGCCTCCCGCACGATTTCAACACTCTACGATGATCTGACCTACCTCATCCTCAATCACGATCAAGCCATTACTAATATCCCCCTCAATATCAGTAACTTACTGCATGAGCGCATAGAGTATTTCCGCCACCGTATCGAGCAAAAGAAAATTGATTTAAAACTACACATCACACCCAATATTATCCTTGTCATCGATCAAACAAAAGCCATTCGTCTCATCGACAACCTCCTCTCCAACGCCATCAAATACAATCGCATGGGTGGAGAGATCCTTGCGACATTAACAAATGAAGGCTTGTGCATCCAAGACAACGGAATCGGGATTCCTGCAGATATGATAGACCAGATATTTGAACGCTACACCCGTGCAGACAAGAGCGTGGGAGGATTTGGTATCGGGCTGCATATCGTCGCGATGATCGCCAAAGAATATCATTTTAACATCAGTATCGAGTCTGAAAAAAAAATAGGAACGAAAATTTGCATCGAGTGGATATTTGGGGTAAGGACATAATGAATATGAGCTTGTTGTCAGAAATTATTATTACAAACTTTTCTTCGCAGATGCGATTAAAATCGACAGCGTTACTTTAGTATCTCTCACTATAATATCTCTAAAAATAGGAAATATTATGGATAAATCTGTTATCAATAACGCTATCGAAGGGGCTTTTGCTGCAGATGCTTATGCTCTAGGCTCTCACTGGATATACGATGAAACACAATTAAAAAACCTTCCGCTTGATTGGGAGAATCTCAATGCACCGCAAGCCATGTGGCATAAGGGAAAAGAAAAAGGGGATTTCACTCACTACGGCGATCATGCACAATGGCTTTATGAATTTGTTCAAACACAAAAGCATTTTGACGTCTCAGAGTATGCCGCTTTTTGGGTTGAAAAAATGCAAACCTATCAAGGGTACATCGATGGATCCAGCCGTGAAACACTTGCCATTCTCAAAAATAATCCACAAGCCTGTCAAGGTGCCTCATCGCATGATCTTTCTATCATTGGCCGTATTGCTCCCTTGCTTTTGGTATCGGATTCCAAAGAGACATTTTTGGCTCACACACAGGCATTTGTTGCCTTGACACATAACTCTCCTGTTGCTCTCAAAGCTGCAGATTTTTTTGCTTCTGTATTGTTTGATGTTGTCCTTGGAAACACTATTTCTAATAGCCTAACAAACACAGCCGTTGATCCGCTTTTAGCACGTGCTTATGATGCAGCTATGGGCAGTAAGGGGCAAGATACTTTTCAGGCCATTCGTACTTTTGGTCCTGCTTGCGGCGTTGAAGGAGGGTTTGAAGGGGTAATTCATCTGTTAATCAGTTATGATAATTACAAAGAGGCAATGATAGCCAATGCAAAAGCCGGCGGTGACAGTGCAGCTCGCGGGATGATAGTCGGAATGATTATGGCAGCTGCAGGAAAAGAAATTCCTGCAGCATGGAAAACTACTTCTTTAGCGTAGCAACATAATCGGACAATGCTTTCATATCCGTATCGGATAAAGAAGCCGTTTGACCTTTCATCAATGCACCCATACCTTTGGTATTACGTGTTCCTGCTTTATAGCCTTTTAGTGCGTCAAGCGTTTTGTCTGCTTTCCAGCCGGCAATAACTTCCGATTTTCCTAAAGCTGCTTTTTCAGCTTTTTGGCCGTGACATGCGGCACATTTTTGAAACAGCGCAGAACCGTCTGCCGCGTTCAACATAAGAGTCAGTCCTAAAAGTG
>JAYVLH010000101.1:0-15539 GCA_043759555.1 Sulfuricurvum sp.
AAACTGTATTTGATTGAAGAACTGCCGGCATTAATAACTAAAATACTCATGTATTTCCATGTTGTGCTTGAATGGCGGTAATTAAAACAGTGTTGACGATATCGACGATTTCACATCCGCGGCTAAGATCGTTGACCGGCTTTTTAAGCCCCTGCAAAACAGGCCCGATGGCAATGGCTCCTGATGAACGCTGAACCGCTTTATAGGTGTTATTTCCGGTATTGAGATCAGGAAAGATAAAGATCGTCGCTTGACCAGCTACGGGAGAATCAGGGAGTTTGATTCGTGCCACATCAGGATCGATGGCCGCATCGTATTGTATTGGCCCTTCGATGAGGAGATCCGGATAGCGTTCTTTGACGATAGCTGTAGCAACACGTACTTTCTCGACATCATCACCATGTCCTGAACTGCCTGTAGAGTAAGAGAGCATTGCGATGCGAACAGGAATACCAAAAGCTTTGGCGCTTAGTGCAGAAGCGATGGCAATTTCTGCCAGTTCTTGTGCAGTGGGGTCTTGATTGATTGCACAGTCGGCATAGACAAGTACTTTTGTATCCATGCACATAAAGAAAAGACTCGATACCAGTGAGATATCATGAAGTGTTTTGATTATCTGTAATGCGGGTAAAACGGTGTCTTGTGTTGTATGCATAGCACCTGATACCATTCCGTCAGCATCACCGTTTTGAACCATCATCGTAGCAAAATAGGTACCATGCGTCATCGCTTCAGTAGCCGTATTCATACTAAGCCCTTTATGCGCGCGCATTTCATAAAAATCTTTCACATACTGTTGCATCAATGGCGAATTCTCAGGATCGATGATAGTGGCTTTGGATATATCCAGGCCCAGGGTATTAGCATGATGCAAAATATTTTCACGCTCTCCCAACAAAATCAAATCAACAGCATCACGCCGCAATAAAATCTCAGAGGCACGCAAAATACGTTCATCATTACTCTCAGGAAGGACGATACGTTTACGCACTTGACGGGCGCGTTGATATAGTGTGTATTCAAACATAGCAGGAGTTATAATGTCGCTGTGTGCGGTACGAAGACGCTCTTGCAGTGCCTTTACGTCGATAGCATTCATAAACTCTCCCATTGCAAGAGCGATTTTACGGCTTTGCTGCGGATGAAGGGCGGCTGAGATGTTGTCAATGAGTACAGCACTTTGATAGGTATCGCTTTGGACGGTAAAAATAGGAATACGTAAAAAATCAATCCCGCTGATGAGTTTTAAAAAACTTTCCGGCGGCATCAATCCTGCTGTGAGTAAAATACCGGCTATTGATGGAAAATCTTTTGAATTATTCGCGTACATAACGGTTAAAATAACATCCAGACGATCCCCGGGAACGATGATGAGGTCATTGTCTTCTAATCGATCTAGCAGATGCTCAATATTCATCGCTGCAATTTTAGGATGCCGGATAATACGGTCCAAATCTTTTTTATCACCAAAAAGCTGATGGCATTGCAATGCGTCTTTGACTTCTCCGATACTCACACGATCGAGTTCATCGATCTCTGCCATGAAAAATGTAAGCACGCTTTGATTACAATCTTCTTCATGAAAGCATTGATGATTTTTTTCATCCAGACGGTTTACAAAAATGGCGATATGCTCTACGTGCTCATTGTTAAGAGAGGAGCGTTCGAGATCGATTTCGTGGGTAAGCTGTTCATGAGTTTTATGTTTTCCGTTAATGACGCTGATATAGGGAGCCTGGAGATTTTTAGCGATGACATGATTTAAATTATAGGAGAGTGTGTGGGAAAAAGAGGCCTGATCCAATCCTTGGATAAGGACAAAATCATACTGCGATTCAAGTGCCTGATACTTTTCCAGCAAGCTCTCAATAATCTGTGATTCTTGCCCTTGCGATAGGAGCAATTCAACCTCATCTAGCCCAAATCCATAACAGCTTTCTATACTTTGATCCAGATGGAAGTGTTTGATCATAAAATCGATGTCATTATCCAAGACTGCAACATCTTCGATAATGGGACGAAAAAATGCCATTTTATGAACGCGGCTCTTAAGCAACTCCATGATTCCCATAGAGACAATTAACGACCCAGCATTAGGTTCTAATGAAGCAATATAGAGATTTTTAACACTCACAGCAGCACCCCTTTATCCTATTAGGGATATTTTAGCATCATTGGATTGCATTTGCCAATAAGGGCAAACCGGTTTCATGAAAAATAAAAGCTTAGCCCGGAAAGTTTTCCGCCAAGGTGTGTTGCAATCCTGTTAGGGCTTTGTCAAGACTGAAGTCTGATTTGTAGACATCATGGACGGAATAAGTTTTCAACGGCTGTGCTCCGCAAAACTGAAAAAGCTTGTGCAAAGCAACATTTGCTTGATCGACACTCATCCCATCGAAAAATCCGTCTGGATTGTCAAACTCGCTTTCTGGGCAGTTGTAGGTGAAGCTTAGCATGTAGTGTTTATATGGCATTAGTCCACCGCTGCCGTATTTTTTGCTCGCATCGTCACGGCTTCGCCCATCGCTGGTATAGGTGACGGTATTATTGCCGCCTGAAAAGACTTCATCGACGTATTTTTTTGCTAGCCACGGCAATCCCATCCAGTAAACAGGAGATTGGACAAAAAACACATCGGCCCATGTAAAGTTCTCAAGCTCTAGGGCAACATCATAGCCCTTGTCAATATTGGTTTCCCGCACTTCGTAGCCATGTTTCGTAAAAAACGTTTTAGCTTCATTCATTAGATCATGGGTCAGGTTGCCATTAGCAAACCCTTCATACTTTTGGTGGAGGTTGAGAAGGAGGACGTGTTTCATAGTATTTTCCTGTTTATCGTATAGGAAGATTGTACACCAATAGGGTTAATAAAAAATTACTTTATCATTACTTGTTTGAGCTATAATCCAGTCAGTTACAATCGTAAGGAGTTTAATATGGCAATGTTGCTTGGATTAGAATTGTTTTTAATGTTTATGGTCATTGGTTTATTTTTGATCTGGATATGGGCAATGGTAGATATCATTACTTCCAAATTTAAAGAAGATTTAATGCAGATAATTTGGCTTTTGGTGGTATTCTTTTTGCCTTTTATTGGTATTTTACTTTATCTATTAATAGGCCGTTCGATGAAGCAAATCCCGTTGGATAAAGATGTTCCCAGTAAAAAATATGATCATTTGATGAAACTCAAAACACTTTTAGATGATGGAGCTATTACTCCAGAAGAATACGAAAGCGAAAAACAAAAAATATTGAATTAATGAGGCAAAGGTACCTATGTCTAAATCATTAAGCAGTCTATCTCATAAAGCGGGATTGCCTCCTGGGGCTATTGTCCATGTAGGCGATGTTCTTCAAGAAGATACGAAAATATCCCTCATCAACTACAATATTGATAGTATTGAAGAACGCCATGTGGAGTCTCTGGAACAACTCTTAGAGTACAGAACCGGTGATATGGTCACATGGGTGAGTATCGAAGGATTAAGTAACGCTGATTTGATTGGAAGAATTGGGGAACTTTTTGATATTCATCCACTCGTCATCGAAGATATTTTGACAACGCATCAGAGACCTAAATTTGAAGAGTATGACCATTATTTGTACATTGTCCTCAAAAGTCTCATGTCTGAAGATGAGCAGTTTGCTGTTAAAGATGAGCAAATCAGCATTTTGGTTCTTGATCATTTTGTGTTCACATTCAAAGAAAAATCGGATGGACTTTTTTTGCCCGTAATGCAGCGTATTAAAACCAGCAAAGGGCATTTTAGAAGTATGGGTGCTGATTATCTTACCTATGCGATATTGGATATTATTGTGGATAATTTATTTATCCTGATTGATTCGCTGGACGAGACAACGCTTACCCTAGAAGACAGTTTAATGACGGATGAACCCACGCGCTTAACGCTCATAATGATTCAAAAACTCAAAAGAGAGCTTATTCAAATACGAAAATTTGTTTCGCCGCTTAGAGAGTTGATGGCAGGAATGCTGCGCAGTGATTCGGAACTGATACATGAAAAAACGCACATTTATCTACGCGATGTCTCCGATCATGCTATTCGTATCATCGAATCAATCGAATCGTACCAAAATATTCTTGCAGGCTTATTGGATATCTATATCTCAAGTATCAGTAATAAAATGAATGAGGTGATGAAAGTCTTGACGATATTTGCCTCAATCTTTATCCCTTTGACGTTTATAGCCGGTATCTATGGGATGAATTTTACTGATATGCCTGAACTTCATTGGAAATGGGGTTACCCAGCCATTTGGGGCGTGTTTATAATGATTACGGTTGCACTGCTTATTTATTTCAAAAAGAAAAAATGGCTATAGGATTTTTTTGGATAGCCAGTTAATGTAATTTTGCTAAAATTAATTTATTCATTTACTAAGGTAGCGCAATGATCCCCTTCATAAACTTTACACTTGTGCCTATACAGTTTGGTTATATTACTGCCGACATACAAGCCAATCTGCTCAAAAACCTTGCTAATGAAACAACTATAATATGGATGGGTGTTATCGCATCTTTGATTATTGCCATATTAGTTATTCGAGTAAAAATGACCTCTTTTTGGAATAATACAAGCATTATTCCAATATTTATCACCTCGTTATCCCCATTTTTAGTAATAGTCGCGCTGCTTTTTGCTCTATCAGATATGCCTGACAACAGTGTCTTGATTAGTCTTTATTCTCTTGCGTCTTTTTGGCTTGCTATGACTCTTTTGCAAATGCCGTTTAAGCTTTTAAATTTTTGCAATCGGATACTTTTTTATACCTCAAGCAGTTTTTTTGCACTCGCAGGAAGTATTTTACTCTTTAAGCAGCTCAGCGAAATTGCTTCGTACACTTACTATCTGGATGCAGTCTCTTTGTTTACGTTTCTTGCCATCGTATCGAAACTTGGAATAATCACCGGCTTGTATTTGTATGGGCACATGCTTGTACCTATACTTCTGAAGCAATGGTCACATATGTTTCCGTCGTGGTTGTCAACGTGGGTTGTCCGGTTATTTTTGCGTACACTCTTTTTCATCTTTGCACTCTTATGGCTTGGTAATTATCTGATTTTTTCACTAAAAGTACTTATGCTCGTTTTTATTTTATCTATGTTTGTCGGGGTCTTTGTGATGATTCGTAATCACATGGATTGGCTTATGGATCGCCTTTATGCCTCCATGCATTACACACCGGTTGAATTGGAGAATATTGCTTATAATTTTCAGAAGAGTGCTTTTTTATTATTTTTATTTTTCTTGTATACCATGACGCCATTTTTCCCAGAGCTTTTAGGATTTCAAAAGGTACTGCAAGCGATTATTCTTATTAAAACATCTCTGTTGGAACTTTCACTGTTTCAGCTCATAAGTGCGATTTTTATTTTTAATCTTCTTTATAGTCTGCTCTATATTGTTACCAAAAGAGCACGACTGTTTAGAATGTTCCGAGACAGTATCAATGTCAAGTCTCTTGAAGCATTAACTCTCAATCTTGGACTGTTAATAATTTTAATTTTAACTTTTATGCAAATGGATCTTTCTTGGCGTGTTTTTGTCCCTATAGCCGGGGCACTTGGGATAGGATTTGGATTTGGTCTTCAGACAATTTTGAACAACTATATGAGTGGATTTATTGTCCTGTTCGCAAAAAAATTACGTATTGGCGATATCGTGGAGCTACCGGGGAATGCGGGTACTGCTGTAGGTAACACAATGGGCGCTATTGTTGGAACGGTTGAAACAATAGACATTCTCTCAACCACTCTCAGAACAGTCGATGGTATTGAAATATCCATTCCCAATTCTTTTTTTATCTCAGAAAAAATTATTAATTATTCCCAAACGACCCCATTTGTACGAGTTAAAATAGCCATTGGTGTTGATTATGCAACCGATTTGGATGTTGTTGAGCAACTTATTCTTGAAGCGATGAGTGAATGTGATGAGATTGAGCAGACGATGGAAAAAGGGGTGATCTTGACTCAGTATGGAGCAAGTTCTCTAGATTTGGTCCCGTATTTTTGGACAAATATTCGAACCGTAAAGGCCCTTGGAATACTAAAAGGTGATCTTATGGGACGTATTTTGAATAAATTTCGCACGAATGGTATTTCGATTCCCTTCCCTCGCAGTGAAATCACCATTCGTAATCCTATTACGATCAATCAAGAAAATACGATTTAATGAATCTTTATTTCTTCATTTTCAAATACCGCTAATGCTTCATTAAGCTCAGTTGGATTGACAATTTCTTTCTCTAAGTTTTGGATATCTTCTACTGCTTCAACTTTGGCATGCTCTACTTCAACATATTCTATAAAAGTTTCGATATTTTGTTGAGGTTGATAAAATTGTGCATAGTTTAACGCGATATCAACAAATTCTGCACCACACCCAAAGTCTATTAATTGCTGTTTTAAATTCATTTTTCACCACCTGTTTTATGCGCGAGATTATAGACAAAATTCGTTGAGGGACTAATAAATATTATTACTAATATTAGTGTATAGCCTAATTTTTAATCACATGATGAAGCTCTAATACACTATAATCATCGAATGGAAAATTTACTTTTATCAATCTTTTTAACGATTTCTATTGCGACAGTTCTTAACATTTTACTCAAAAGATTTGGTATTTCTCATATCATCGGGTATATTGCAACAGGAACTGTAATCAGTTATATTTTCGGGTTCAATGGTGTTGGAAATGATTCGTTAGACTTGATTGGAGAGTTTGGAATTGTCTTTTTGATGTTTACGATCGGGCTGGAACTGAGTCTTGATAAAATCAAAAAGATGAAAGAAATTCTCCTTACCAATGGCCTGTTGCAAGTTATCTCAAGTGTTGTCGTGATCTTTATTCTTTCCTATAATCTTTTCGGTCTCAATTTTAATACGTCTGTCATTATCTCTTTGGCTTTTTCACTCTCCTCCACAGCAATTGTCCTCACCTACCTTAAAGAATCCAAAGATATCCATACCCCCTACGGACAAAAATCGATGGGGATATTAATCTTTCAAGATCTTGCCGTTATTCCTATTTTACTGCTGATTACGTTCTTGTCAAACGACACGCTCTCATTGGGACAAGTTCTTGTTCAAACCGTTATTTCAGCCGTTTTTGTCGTTGTATTTATGTTTACTCTCGGAGAAAAGATTGTCAATGCACTTTTGCAGTTTTCAGCAAAAACAGAGCTCGAAGAACTTTTTTTAGGCTCTGTATTTTCTATTCTTATCGGTACGTCGCTGCTTGCCCACAGTATGGGATTTACCTATTCGCTTGGTGCTTTTATAGCAGGGATGATCATCGCTGATACAAGATTCAGTGTAAAAGTCGAATCCGACATTGCCAGTTATAAAGATTTGCTTCTTGGAGCCTTTTTTTTCGGCGTGGGAACAAAGATCGATTTCTTCTATTTTTTGGAAAACATTCACATCATCATCTTTGTTTTTATTTTTGCCATGCTCTTCAAAGCAGTCGTCATCTATGCCATCATACGACGAAATTCCGATAAAAATACCTCGGCAAAAACGGCGCTCGCACTGGCACAAATTGGGGAATTTTCTTTTGCTATTTTTGCCCTTGCAGGTTCACAAAAGCTCATCTCTGAAGAGATGGCGAGTTTTTTGATACTGGTAAGCGTCATTTCGATGATTCTTACACCGTTCATTGTCGGCAATATTTATAAACTCTCTTCTTATTTTGAAAAAGAGTTTTATGAGTCGGATGTTATTACACCGATTGAACGTAAAGACCACATAATCGTTGCCGGTTTTGCCACGCTTGGAAAGATCGTAGCCGCTTCTCTACAAGTAAAAGGGGCAAATTTTGTCATCATTTCTGATAACTTAAAACATGTTTTACATGCCAGAAAACTTGGCTATATGGCGTATTTTGGACATTTAAACAAACTTCCCGTTTTAGAGTCATTGATGGTGAAAGAGGCAAAAGCAATCATCATCACAATGAGCAGTGAGCACAATAGACGACTTATCGGTGAGGCTGTACTCAATTACAGCCAAGAAGCAAATGTCATTATCAAAATTGACAGTGCTGAAGAGCGAAAAAGTATGAGAGACTTGCCGGAATTAGAATTTGTGGATGCAAGTTTTGAAGTAGCAGACCTGCTTGTGAGACATGCACTCAAAAATTAGTGTATAGAATTCGTATTGGAGTTTAAGTATAATGAGGCATTGATGGAGTTTACTGTCTGTCTTATAATACTAATAATTAAATAATGTTGATATTTTAAAGGGTTAATAAAAATGGCGGGTAAGTATTACGTAGTTAAGAGTGGAAGAATCCCAGGTATCTATACGACATGGGCTGAGTGCTTACGGCAGGTTGATAAATTTTCCGGAGCAGTATATAAAAGCTATAAGACGAGGGAAGAAGCTGAAGACGCTTTTGGGAATTCATCCACTAAAACATTGTCAACTGCAAAAATGATACCGAAGAAGCGCAGTAGCAGTGTTTCCAAAATAGATGCTCCATCAGTCTCAACGGATGGAATTCGTTTGAGTATCTATTGTGATGGTGCATGCTCAGGTAACCCTGGAAGGTCTGGAAGCGGATTGGCAATCTATGAGGATGAAAAGCTCCCAATCTTGATGTACGGTGCCGCTGATGTTATGGGAACCAATAATACTGCGGAACTCAAAGCCTTGCTAAAAGCGCTTGAGCTTGCAGTTGATTCACTGTATGAGAAGGTGGCTATTTTATCAGATTCCAAATACAGCATTGAGTGTGTGGTGAAATGGGCATACGGATGGAAAGCGAATGGATGGACAAAAAAAGGAGGAGATATTAAAAATCTCGATCTAATAAAAACAGCTCATGCACTTTATGACGACATCAAAGACAAAGTCGTTATCTCACACGTTAGAGGGCATGCCGGAGTCGAAGGAAATGAACTGGCAGATAGAATGGCAGTTATTGCAGCTTCTAAGGGAAATAGTATTTTTATGGAATATGCTTATGAGAAGATTGATGATGTTATTGCCCTTAGTGCAGGGTGACTTTTCTAAAATTAAGACAGATAAAAAAATTATTATAGGAGCACCTATGGCTCAATCAATTGAAATCATCTCATGGAATGTTAACGGTATCCGTGCAGTTGCTGAAAAAGGGGCATTTGACTGGCTCGAAGAGCGTCAACCGCATATTCTCTGCCTTCAGGAAATCAAAGCCTTACCAGAACAAATGCCTGAAAATCTCTTCGCTAACCACTATCCAAATGTGACTATCAACAGCGCGGTGAAAAAAGGGTATTCGGGGACACTTATCGCAAGTGGACTAGAACCTCTGTATTCAGATACACGAGCTGATATTGACACCATGAGTGAAGGGCGTATCGTCGAGCATCATTATGGAGACATTGTGCTCTTTAATGTTTATTTTCCCAATGGACAAAAAGATGACGAACGGCTTGCGTATAAATTGGAGTTTTATGACCGTTTCTTAGATTACTGCCAGTCTCTTCGCAGTGAGGGTAAAAAAATAATCATCTGCGGTGATGTCAACACTGCACACCGTCCGATTGATCTCAAAAATCCTAAATCTAATGAAAAGACATCTGGTTTCTTACCGATTGAGCGGGCATGGATCGATAAGCTCATTAATCATGGCTATATCGATACCTTTCGACACCTCCACGGAGATAAAGAGAATGAATACAGCTGGTGGTCGTATCGTTTCAGTGCGCGCTCCAAAAACGTTGGGTGGAGGATTGATTACTTTTTTATCTCCGAGGATCTTGCTGATTCTCTAGAAGATGCATTTATTCTTCAAGATATTACAGGATCTGATCATTGTCCAGTCGGGATTCGTATAAAGATTTAACATAACTCAAAATAGCAATAAATAATCGTGGGCTACTCTTCGCCCCATTGTGTGATTTTTTGAGTGTATTCTTTTAGGATTTTTTCACCCGCTTTTAGTGTTGATGCTTGAATATACAGTCGCAAGGTGTCACTGTTTTGATCGGGTATCATCACAATCCACTCTTTTTCATTTATCCATATTTTGATTCCGTCATTATTACAGTGCTTTTTATCCAAACTGTCCTCAAAAAACTTACGCATCATTTTACCTTTGAGTCTGTTTTCGCACACAATCTTGGTTTCTAGATAATAGAAGGGCTCAATACTCATCGCCATTTCACTAATGTGTTTACGGTTACGGCTGAGCATTTGAATTAGCTTCATACTGGCAAATAGTGAATCAAAATGGCACGTAAACTCGCTAAAAGCATAATTTCCAGCCGTTGTACCGATAAAATCGTATCGTCGCAGTTGCGAGCCTTTTAGATTGGTGATTTTGGAGCGTTCAATGATTAAATTATGAAAACGGTGATCAACAAAATCGGGAGCCCACACAGGCAATAATACTTTTTTCTCACAACCATCACGATTTAAAAGTTCCAAAAACAGCAACAGGGCCATATGGCGGTCTAGAATAAACCCATTTTCACAAACGATATCAATCGTTTTAAAATCCGGATAGATCAAAAGTCCCATATCTAAGTTCATACCGATGACGATCTCGGAGAGTTCTCGTTTTGATTTGAGGAGTTGGTTGGTCAGTTTGGTCAGTTTTTTATCATTCAAGTAGGCATTGAGGGTCACGGCATCAATGTCAAGTTCATTGAGTATGGCAGGAAAAATCGAGGATGCCATTCCGTATAGCAGATCAATCGCAATGTGAAATTCTCCATGCTTTATCGCTAAGACATCGAGATGCTGTAGAAAATTCTTGATATAGGTATTATCAAGATAACCATTTTCATAGACTTCGCCGATATCGGTATAGTTTACTCGCAGGAAACTTTCTTTAAAAAATATTCGCTCTATTGCTTTTTCACTGTTAGTATCGATGTTTAGACCCTCGTTGGTAAAAAATCCAATTTGTGTATTGATTTGATTTTCTAATGATTGCTCAAAATGGACTCCGGCAAAGATATGATCGTTCTGGACCAAACTAAAGAGCATAACAGCAGGAGAAGCAAGCTTTAGATCAAATACATTGATCCCTGTAGAGAGGAGTCCGCTTAAAAATGCACGCTTTAGCATCCTTGAACTTTTATGGTAATCGCGTGAAACATAAACGGTAGAACCAGAAGGAAGTACCGAGCCAAAAGATTCAGCCAATTTAGTTGCCATTTCGCATGAAAGCTCCAAATTGGTACGCCCGATAACCGAACCGTTTTCAAAGAGAGAGTTTTTGTATTTATTACCCCATATTACATTGTTGCTAACGATAGACGCTTCGTCAATGACCTTGTTAGGCCAGACGATAACGTCATTTTCAAAGGTGACAGAATTGTCTATTTCACATTTTTCTGCGATGATGACACCGTAGCGGGCTTTGACTTTTTTGCCGATTTTGGTATTATTGCAGATAATAGCATGTGACAAGTGTGAGCCGTTTAGAATCTCGACATTATCCCAGAGTACACTATCGCTAATATGGCATCCGTTATCGATAAATACATTGTTCCCTATGACACAGTTATGGAGCTTGACATTTTTACCAATCTGAACGTTTTTGCCAAAAAGCACTTTTCCACTGACTGTGAAAGATTCAAGATCTTCTGTAGGGGTGAACGTTAAAGGGGAAGTCTCATCCATCCAATATTTGTGGTGTAAAAGAAAATCAACTTTGCCTTTGAAAATATCTGTGTAAACATCTCGATAACTGTGCGGGTTTCCGACATCACGCCAATACCCTTCTAAAAGGCATCCCCACAAAGTGGTGCCTGACTTCATCAAAGAAGGAAAAAGGTCTTTGGAAAAATCATAATTGGTGTCTTTGGGAATAGCATCCAAAATTTTAGGTTCAAGAATATAAATACCGGTATTGATCGTATCACTGAAGACTTCACCCCAGCTTGGTTTTTCTAAAAATTTTTCTATTTTACCCTCTTTGCTGGCAATGACAACACCAAAATCAAGAGGGTTTTCAACGGATGTAAGAGTAATGGTCAAAGAGGAATGTTTGGCTTCATGGTATTTTAGTATGGATTTAAAATCAAAATCAGTGATAAGATCACCGCTTACAATGATAAAGTTGTCGTTTTTAAGATACTCTTCAGCACATTTCACAGCACCTGCAGTCCCATAATCATCATCCGGTATCACGTAATGAATAGTTATCCCTAACTTTTTACCGTCTTTAAAATGTGCTTTGATGACTTCAGGCATAAAATATAATAAAAAGACGAATTCTTCAATACCTGCTGCTTTGAGTTGTAAAATAGCATGTTCCATCATGGGTTTGTTAATGATGGGCAGCATTGGTTTGGGGAGTGAATTAGTAAGTGGCTGAATACGAGTGCCGAACCCTCCGGACATTATGACAGCTTTCATACACACACTCCTTACCACTTATAGTAGAAATTTTATGAAGAATAATTTTATATTATAATAATGAGTTGTTTATGAGAACCTTTAAGTAATGTTATCGATGTTTTAATTATTATTTTACAGAGCTATACAGACAGTACCATCAACAACCCATTGTTAGTATCGTTATTTTATAATATTTTTTTGTATTTATGTATTATAATAAGAAAAAAGAAAAAGATTTATAGATGCGTTTAATACTTATGCTGGTGCTGATAGTTCAATATATGATGGCTGATTCATTGGTATTCGGTGTTTTTTCCTATCGTGATACCCCTAAAATGATTCAAGAATATCAACCAATCGCAGATCATTTAGCTCATGAACTTAACACTACTGTTATTTTAAAAATTCTCTCACAAGAAGAGCTTGAAAAGCAGGTTCAACTCAACAAAATCGATATCGTTGCTACCAATCCTACTCATTTTTTGGCATTACGTGCACAAGGACGTTTAACAGGGGCAATAGCTACGGAAGTAAAACGTTATGATACGTCATTAACCCCTTTGCTTGGAGGCGTTATTATTGTCCGATCTGATCGTCATGATCTTCGAACACTTCAGGATTTAAAAGGTCATGTTATTGCCATTCCCGGAAAAAAATTTCTGGGTGGGTTTCAAACCGAAAACTATGAGTTTGATAAAGAGGGAATCAATCTAAATAACGATTGTAAGCTTTATGTCGTGGGAAACCATGATGCGGTGATTTCCGATGTTTTAGAGGGTAAAGCGGATGCTGGGTTCGTTCGTACGGGAATCATAGAAGAGATGATGATGGATAAAAAGATTGATCCATCAAAATTTTTTATAGTCAATGAGAAGCATTATAATTACTTTCCAATGAAAATATCGACTGACCTTTATCCCGAATGGGCAGTTGCTGCTTCTGCCAATTTACCGGTAACTACGGTTCAAAAAATTGTTATTGCACTTTACAAGTATGCCCCACAAATGCATACAAGAGGAATGATTGAGGGATTTACAATCCCGTCTGATTACAGTGTTGTTGATGCGTTAGCCCGTAAACTACGACTTGCTCCTTATGAGCAAGCACCCAGTTTTACGATTGCCGATGTATGGGATAAATACAAATATATCATTTTACTGTTGACCATTGGCGGTATAGTAATTTTGATATTATTAATCATCGTTTATCAGATTAATCGAAAACTCAATGAGACGTATGCCCAATTATTAGACTTGGCAATTCATGATCCATTGACATCTCTTTTTAATCGCAGAGGGATGTTGGAGCGTTTAGAATTTTTATTGGCAGAATTACGACGAAATAAAAAAATGGGGGCCATTCTTTATCTTGATCTTGATAATTTTAAACCATTGAATGATACGCATGGTCATGTAATGGGGGATGAACTGCTCATACAAGTATCACGACGCATTGAAGCGAATATTCGAGCCATTGATACTGTTGCACGTATGGGCGGAGATGAATTTCTGGTGATTCTTTCTCATTTGGATGAGCGTAATGCCCTGAATAATGCACTTGCCATTGCTGAAAAAATTCGATCCTCTCTGGCTGAGCCATTTTATTTTTACACCGAAAAAAATGCAAAAATCCAACATTCTATCTCTGCAAGTATTGGGCTGATTGTCTTTAGTGCTCATAACGATATCGATACGATCATAAATCATGCGGATGCTGCTATGTACAGTGCAAAGGCAGAAGGTAGAAACCAAATCGTACTAGGAGAATCGCTCTAAGAGAACGCATTTTCTCATTGGACGGGATATAGGGACTCTAGTTTTTAAAAAGCAGCAAGCAATTTTTCAATATCTGCAGCAATCGATTCAGGAGTAGTTGATGGGGCATAGCGTTCGATTACTTTGCCGTTTCGGTCGATGAGGAACTTTGTGAAATTCCATTTGATTGCTTCACTGCCTAAAATTCCCGGTGCACTTTGTTTGAGATAATGGTAAAGAGGATCGGTGTGCTCACCGTTTACATCGATTTTTGCAAACATTGGAAAAGTCACACCGTAATCCAGACGGCAAAAGTTTTCAATTTGTACTTCGTTTAGCGGCTCTTGACCGGCGAATTGATTGCAGGGGAACCCCAACACGACAAATCCTCGATCTTTATACGTTTTGTAAAGCTTTTCTAGCCCTTCAAACTGGGGTGTAAATCCGCATTTGCTGGCAGTATTGACGATGAGCATAACTTGCCCTTTGTAGGGTGCTAAGGTCGTTTTTTCTTTTTTGATAGTTAAAACATCGAAAGTGTAAATCGGATTGGCTGAGGGTTGTGTTGCCATAAGTATGCTCCATGCGGTAATTAATAGCGTAAAAAGTTTCATCACTTATCCTTATTCTATTATGTATACTATACCATAGTATTTGGCAATGATTTACGCGGCTATGGTACTGATGAACAAAAATATTTTAATGCCTGCTTTGAACTTATTGTATGATCTATAATCGGTTGTTTCTTTTGGGTGTAATAATTTCACGCAGTGCGTCTGCGAAGTAGGGATAGGTAAATGTAAATCCGGCGTCGAGTAATCGTGCCGGATAAACCTCTTTGGAATCCAAAATAACGGATGAACCTTCTCCAAACAACAATTTGACCATAAATGTGGGAATATCCAAAAATGCAGGGCGGTGGAGAATCGTTCCCATCGCTTTGGTTTGGTCCGCATTGGTGAGGGGATGGGGTGAAGTAGCATTAAACACACCATTAAGGTGATTTTGATCTGCCAAAAAGGCAAATGCATTCACTAAATCGTTTAGATGAATCCATGAGATCATTTGATGCCCGCTTCCCATCTGTCCTCCAAGACCAAACGAAAAGGGCGGCAGCATTTTTGCCATGGCTCCACCCCCTTTTCCGTAGACGACTCCAAACCGCAGCAGACAGACTCGTAGATCTTCGGATGCGGCTTCGAATGCTGCTTTTTCCCAGTCTTGAACCAAGATACTTAAAAAATCATTCTCAAAATAATGTGAGTTTTCATCATGGCTGTGCTGGTTG
This sequence comes from Sulfuricurvum sp., assembly GCA_043759555.1. Classification (GTDB taxonomy): domain Bacteria; phylum Campylobacterota; class Campylobacteria; order Campylobacterales; family Sulfurimonadaceae; genus Sulfuricurvum. Next base: position 15,410 of record JAYVLH010000101.1, read on the forward strand.
TCATAAATCCCGACAGCTGAGGCATTTAGAAGAGGCGAATTCGCATCTTAAAGGAATACCCCTAAAAAATTAGTTGATTTTTTTTGTTTCAAATTTGGTTCAAATCAAGACCTAGATACAATAAACGATC
>JAYVLH010000102.1:0-4219 GCA_043759555.1 Sulfuricurvum sp.
AAATTGTTAAGCGATGTAGCCGGTGAAAAAATTGACGAAGTATTCCTTGGTAGCTGTATGACTAATATCGGTCACTATCGTGCAGCCGGAGAAGTAATGCGCGGGGAAGGTAAAATCGCCGTTGAAAAATTCTGGATCGTTCCACCGACACGTATGGATGAACAACAACTCATCAATGAGGGCTATTACGATGTTTATAAAGCTATTGAAGCTCAAACAGAAGTCCCAGGATGTTCACTTTGTATGGGTAACCAAGCAAGTTCACGTGAGGGTTCAACCGTATTCTCGACTTCTACTCGTAACTTCGACAACCGTCTTGGCAAAGGGACTCAAGTTTACCTTGGAAGTGCTGAACTTGCAGCAGTATGTTCAAAACTTGGCCGTATCCCAACGGTTGCTGAATACATGAGTATCGTTCCTGAAAAATTAGCAGGAAAAGAAAGTACAGTTTACAAATATCTCAATTTTAATGAGATCAACAACTACAAACTTGAAGCGCGTGATATTGCGCAAGACAAATATGGTATAACCATTAAGGCAGTATAATACTCGTCATCCCGTGTACTTGATACGGGATCCATTTCTTGCTTGTGGATTCCGTGTAGTAGCACGGAATGACAGCTCTATGACATGACACGAGATGACACCCTATGTATGCTATAATTGCATATCTACATACCAAAGCAACATCATGTCCTCTTTTGAAATTCTTCCACTTAATGTACCATTGCAATCAGCACTCAAACGTTTAAACTTTAATATTATGACACCCATTCAGGCCCAGTCACTGCCTGTAATTTTAAAAGGGTCTGACGTTGTCGCTCAAGCATCAACAGGAAGCGGTAAAACACTCGCCTTTGCATTGGGAATTTTACAAAATGTGAATCCAAGATATTTTGCAGCGCAAGCACTTGTTTTATGTCCAACTCGTGAACTCGCAGAACAAGTGGCAAAAGTTATCCGTTCATGCGCTTCCGACATTGGAAATATCAAACTTCTCACTCTGTGTGGAGGTGTTCCTATGAAAGCACAAAGACATTCTTTGACTCATGGAGCCCATATTATTGTTGGTACACCAGGACGCGTTCTCAAACTTTTGAGTATGAACGATCTTGATCTAAAATCATGTTCGCTTAGTGTGTTAGATGAAGCCGACCAAATGGTTGACATGGGATTTATAGAAGATATTGAAGCAATTTTTACTTATTTACCTTCCCCAAAACAAACACTACTGTTTTCAGCCACCTATCCTGAATCCATACAAGACCTTTCATCAAAACTGACCAATGATCCTATTTTTATTAAAACAAAAACAACAGAAAAAGCTCCTGCTATCAAAGAAATTGCTTATATTGTAAACGACAAAACATCAGCGCTAAATTCTTTGATACAAAATCATACAATTACCAATGCCATTATCTTTTGTAATACTAAAGTAGTAGCATCTGAACTGTGTGAAACACTTAACTACGCAGGTATTCATGCAATTGCACTGCATGGCGATATGGAGCAATTTGATCGCAATGAAGCAATCATCCAATTTCGTAACGGAAGCGCCCCATTCCTCGTAGCAACAGATGTTGCCGGTCGTGGAATCGATATCGCAGAACTTGATGCAATTGTTAATTATGATGTCCCTCAGCAGCTTGATCGCTACATCCACAGAATAGGACGAACGGGACGAGCAGGAATGGATGGTACAGCTATAACATTGGTTAGTTCCCATCAAATAGAATCATTTAAAGCACTTGATAGAGACATAGAGATGCAAGACCTTCCACATGGTCAAAGCTCTAATCCAACGATGACACTCATGCAAACACTATGTATCGATGCAGGTAAAAAAGACAAACTTCGTGCTGGTGATATCGTCGGTGCTTTGATTCACGAAGGTGGACTGACAAAAGAACAAATCGGAAAGATTGATCAGCAAGATCATCTAAGCTATGTGGCGATAGAACGTTCTATTGCTGCTTTGGTTCATCAAAAAATTCAAAAACGTCCCATAAAAGGGAAAGTTTTCAGGATATGGCTGTTAGACTAACACATACCTTTAAGAATAGGAAAATAACGTATGGCAAATAGCGAATTAACCTTTGGTGATGAAGAGTTTATCGTTTCCAAAACAGATTTAAATGGAAAGATAACATATGGGAATGATCTTTTTATAAAAATGTCTGGCTACAGTGAGCTAGAACTCATTGATCAGCCGCACAACATACTCAGACATCCGGATATGCCAGCAATTGTCTTCAAACTTCTCTGGAATCAAATTCGTAGTGGTAAAGAGATATTTGCCTATGTTAAAAATAAAACGAAAAATGGGGATTTTTACTGGGTTTTTGCCCATGTCACTCCCTCTTTTGATAGCAACCGTAAAATCAGTAATTTTCATTCCGTAAGACGTAAACCGTCGATAAATGCACTGGCAGTCATTAAACCGCTCTATGCAGCACTGCTCCAAAAAGAGAAAAGTTTAGGGGTAGCTGCCAGTGAAGAGATGCTTAACCAATTATTAAAAGACAAAGGTATGTCGTATGACGAATTTATCCTCTCTCTCTAAAGTCCAATATGCGAATATTATATCTATAGCACTGTTTGTCATAGCATTAGCACTCGAAACACTTTTGGATGGATGGAGTTGGTTGCGGCTGCTCAATATTGCCAATTTCGCACTAGCGTGGTTCATCTTTCTCAATATACGACAAACACAAACAACAATCCGTGATGTTGCGGCAGTAACCGAAGCGGCAGGAGCCGGAAATCTTGAAAAACGTATTACTAATATTAAAGACCATGGTGAAATGTATGCTCTATGCTGGAATACCAATAATATGCTCGACCAAAATGAAGTATTTATTCGTGAGATTCGAGCTGGTGTTGAAGCAGCAAGTCGTGATGAATACTATCGTAAAATTCTTACCCAAGGACTTCAGGGAGAGTACAAATATGCAAGCGAGTTTGTCAATAAGGCAATTACATCAATGCATACCAGTTATCTCTATATGCAAAAATCAATTTTAAACAGTGCCATAGGTAAAATAGGATCTGGCGTCGGTGGAGGACTTGAAGTCATTCAACAAGACCTTAAAAATACCATAGATAGACTTCATACCATTGCGGGCATTAGTCAAAATACCTCTAAAAGTTCTTCAGAATCCGTCAACGAATTAGAAAATATCAATATTAAGCTTAGCCGACTAATCGAATTAGTACAAATATCTGCCGATGCGATCGAATCGCTCAATTCAAAAACCAGCGAAATCAACTCTGTTGTTAATCTGATCAAAGATATTGCTGATCAAACCAATCTTCTTGCCCTCAATGCTGCTATTGAAGCAGCACGTGCTGGAGAACATGGTAGAGGATTTGCTGTTGTTGCCGATGAAGTACGGAAATTAGCGGAACGAACTCAAAAAGCAACAGGTGAAATTGCTATTGCCGTTCAGACACTCCAGCAAGAAACCACTGAAATTCACTCGAACTCCGAAGATATGAATGCCATTGCCAATGAATCAAGCCAATCAATCGAATCATTTCGCCATACACTTAATACCTTCAATCAAGATGCCAAGAAAGCTGCTTGTCAAACAACGGCGATCGAGAATACAACATTCATTACACTGGCAAAAATCGATCACATTCTATTTAAATCAAATGCCTATAAGGCTATTGCTAACGGCAAGCAAGAGATGGTATTCGGGGATCACCACAGCTGCCGCTTAGGTAAATGGTACGAAACAGGCGCTGGGAAAGAACGTTTCGCTCATCTTCCAAGTTTTAAAGGGATAGAAAAACCTCATGCAGCTGTTCATGAATCAGTCCACAAAAATATGCTATTTATTGAAGGGGAAGACCTCTCTGTTTATCATAAAGAGGAGATACTAACCGGCTTCCAAACAATGGAGAACTCAAGTCAACAACTCTTTAATCTCATGGATAATCTTAATAAAGAGTCCGAAGAGGATCTCATTCAAAACGGATAGGCTTTGTTTGTGAGCATCAAATGCTCACATAAGCGCCTATAGCGCTTTTTACCCTAGTTAATTAGTGATTTCCAACTAATACTGTCATATCTACTAAACGGCTGCTATAACCCCATTCATTGTCATACCATGCTAAAATCTTCACCGTTGTCCCATCAATAACACTGGTCATATCCGGAACATACGTTGCACTAAATGTAGAACCTATAAAATCAGATGATACACGCATCTCA
>JAYVLH010000103.1:0-5529 GCA_043759555.1 Sulfuricurvum sp.
AAGTTCACCGGGTGTCTGTGCAGTCTTGCTATCCATGAGGTATTTACCACAGGAAAAGAGGTTCATGAAGAGTATGAAGTTCAGCTGCCGAATAGAAAAATATGGATGGATTCGATATTTGTCCCTGAATATGATGAAGCCGGTAATATCGAGTATGTTTTAAAAGTATCCAGTGATATCACTATGCGAAAAGAGGCAGAGGGAGAATTGCTGAAGCTCTCACAAGCAGTCGAGCAAAGCCCAAATAGCATTATCATTACGGATCTTAATGCAAATATTCATTATTCCAACGCTGCATTTACAAAAATGTCAGGCTATACGCAAGCAGAAGTTTTAGGGAAGAATCCCCGTTTTCTTCAGTCAGGTAAAGTACCTGCCGCTACTTATACTGAGATGTGGGAGGCTCTAATAAATGGTAAAACATGGCATGGTGAGTTTATAAACCGAGCTAAAGACGGGGTAGAATACATTGAATCAATCGTCGCTTCTCCTATTTTTAGTGCAGATGGGAAGATTAGCCATTACATGATGATTAAAGAAAACATCACCGAGAAAAAACGTTCAGAAGAACGGATCAACTATCTCGCCAATTTTGATATGCTGACCGGACTTCCAAATCGGGCTCAGATGGAGGAAAAGGTACGATTTGCGATCAATATTGCAAAGCGGCATGAAAGTTCCTTCGGTATGATTTTTCTCGATATTGACCATTTTAAAGATATTAATGATACGCTTGGACATCATGTCGGAGATATTGTGTTGATTCAAATAGCGAATCGCTTTCAGTCGGTTCTTAGGGCAGAAGATGCCGTATCACGTTTTGGTGGCGATGAATTTATCTTCTTGATATCCGGCGCGGATCAGAAAAGGATTATGCATGTTGTAAAAAAACTCATGGATATTCTCGCTGAGCCGTTCAAGATCGAAGATAATGAGCTTATGATCACAGTATCTATGGGGATCGCCCTTTATCCTATCGATGGAAAAGATCATGAAATTCTCTCTAAAAATGCGGATGCCGCCATGTACCGTACAAAAGAAGAGGGAAGAAACGGTTACCGATTTTTTACACATGAGATGCAAAGCAGTTCGGTTCGAAATCTGCAATTGAGCAATGCACTGCATCATGCACTTGCAAAAGATCAACTTTATGTCGTCTATCAGCCTCAGATATCGTTGGACGATGGGCGTGTTCTTGGAGCTGAAGCGCTGTTACGATGGACCATCCCTGAGGTAGGGAGTATCTCCCCTGCCGAATTTATTCCTTTGGCCGAAGATGCAGGATTGATTTTGCCCATAGGGGAGTGGGTACTGCGCAGTGTGGTACAACAAGCGAAGAAGTGGCTTGAGGATGGTTTGCCGCCAATGGTTTTTGCTGTGAATGTCTCTGCGGTGCAGTTTCGCCATCCCGATTTGCCTACACTGGTTATGCAAATACTCGATGAGGCAAAATTGGCACCAGAATATATAGAGTTAGAGCTAACTGAAGCTGTTGCGATGCGCAATCCGCAAAAAGTATGTGCAATCATGGAAGATCTGCATGGTCGAGGATTGCGCATGGCGATCGATGATTTCGGAACAGGATACTCTTCTCTTAGCTACCTTAAAAAATTTAAAGCCTATAAGCTCAAAATAGATCAATCTTTCGTACAAGACATCAATACCGATCTCGACGACAGAGCAATCGTTAAAGCCATTATTAATTTAGCTCGCTCTCTTGGGCTCAAAACCATTGCCGAAGGGGTAGAGACAGTCGAACAGCTAGACTACCTCCGCCAAGAAGGGTGCGATGAGGTACAGGGGTATTATTACAGTAAACCGCTTCTAGCAGCTGATTTTGAAGCATTTGTAAGAGCACACTAAAAAGAAAAGGTACTTTATATTGGCATCTGTCGAATTTTTTGTGTAGACTTCTTGCATCACTAACATTTTAAGAAGAGCTGGATTCCCCTTTCGCGGGAATACTATTGCTGGAGACAACGTATAACATGGTCATAAACTTCCTCTTTCTCTTTCTTATGATGTCTCATACCTACCTGTGGGCGAATGAGTCTGAGACACAAAAATCAAAACCGCAAGACTCTCTTTCTTCATCTATTAGCAGAAACATCTGCCGTATTTTGGATGATAACTTAGCGTCTTTGAAAATAGGAAGACAGATTGAAATAACAGAAGCGGATGTTGAGCTGCGACAATTTTATAAAGACGGACAGTGTCTCCCGGTCTGGAGCAGTGAAAATAGTATCAATCTTCAAGCCATTTATCTGATGAACAGTATTAGACACTCTGACGAAGATGGTTTGGATGTTGAAAACCCTGCTTACCACTTTGAAAGTATTCTGACGCTTATGAATTTTATCCAATCAGACGCTTCTGCCAAAAATAATCCAATGGTATTAGCTCAGCTTGATATTTTACTCACAGATGCCTACTTTATGCTGGGGAAACATCTTTACTACGGATTAGTGCCACGTGAATCGCTCTCTGGAATCTGGAAAAATACTAAAAAAGAATCTATAAATATGGAGCTCCGGCTAAGAGAAGCTCTTCAGAGCAATAAGGTCAAAGAGTCTCTGGAACAGCTCGCTCCTTCTTCTCGCGGCTACCAAGAATTAAAAAAAATCCTGATGAAATATCTCCAGATAAAAGAGGCTGGAGGATGGAAAAAACTCGAATCGACCTATTCCAATGATATAGAGTCCAAAGAGTATTGGAAGAATGATCTCAAAGAACGATTGAGAGCGGAGGGGGATCTTTCTGCCGATGAAAACTCCAATGAAGCCTATGAGGATGCTATTGAAAATTTTCAAAGCAGACATGGCTTGAAACCTGATGGGATTGTTGGAAGCAAGACGCTCTCGAAACTGGATATTACCGTGGAAGATAAAATAAGTGCCATCCGACTTAACATGGAAAGATGGCGTGAAACCGCTGAAAATATCGACAATCCTTATATAGTGGTCAATATCCCTGCTTTTTCGCTTAGTGTCGTCCGTGATGATAAAACAGTATTGAGTATGAAAGCCATCCTTGGCACGGTAGATCGGCCAACCCCTGTTTTTAGCGCTGATATGAAGTATATCGTTGTCAACCCATATTGGCGTGTGCCCGGTACCATTATGTGGGAAGATATCATTCCAAAAGTCCGAAAGGATATCCGTTATCTAAAAAAAGAGAAGATCAGACTTTTTAAAGCAGAAGATTATGCAGGAAAAAATGAGATCAATCCGAGGAGAATTAATTGGAAAAAAGTGAATCCCCGTACATTTCCTTATATTTTTAGGCAGGATACGGGAGAAAAAAATGTATTGGGGCGTCTTAAATTTATGCTCCCAAATTCATATGATGTATATATCCATGACACTCCTGCCAAGAATCTGTTTGATAAAAACGTCAGACTTTTCAGTTCCGGATGTATCCGTGTCCAAGAACCAAATATGCTTCTAAACTACCTGTTGGAGAACGACGAAAATACTCTTGACGCTAACAATATCGTTGATCTGATTGCCAGTGGCAGGAATACAAAGATTCCACTTTCCCAATCGGTGAAGGTCCATATCTATTATTGGACAGTGTGGGCAGATGATGATGGCGTAGCACATTTTCATGACGATGTATACGGCCATGATTCGGATTTGGCATATATTTTGGGTTGGTAAAAAGGTAATGAATCCAGCTGAAGATGAGGGGTAGTTCTGGCCATTTAACAAGTTTTGCTATAATACAAAGAATATTATCGATGATAAAAACAGGAGGGTGGATGGATAGTGAAAATTTGACAAGCCGTCGAAGTTTTTTGAAAATGGCCACAATAGCATCTGCTATCTCATTTTTCCCCAGTATTATACTTGGAAAAACAGAGGTCCCGTATAAAAAATCACTCTCTCTTTGCAATATCCATACCGGCGAAAATATTAATACGACATTCTGGGCAGACGGATCCTATATTCCAGAAGCATTGTCTCAGATGAATCATCTTCTCAGGGATTACAGAACAGATTCTGCAACTGATATGGATACTGAGCTTTTTGATCTGCTTTATTCCATCCGTACGAATCTTGATACGACCAAGCCTTTTAACGTCATCTCCGGCTACCGTTCACCCCAAACAAATGCAATGCTTCATCGCCATTCTTCGGGAGTTGCCAACAAAAGTCTCCATATGCAAGGAAAAGCAATCGATATCAATCTTCCCGGACGGAATCTTTCTGATCTCAAGAAGATTGCAATGAATCTTCAGAAGGGGGGAGTAGGTTACTATCCTAGTTCTGATTTCGTGCATGTTGATGTTGGAAGAGTAAGGTATTGGTAACCTTAAAAAGTGCTTCTTAGAGGTGCCCGATTCTATTATCATTACGCCTTAGTTTTGTATTACAAATAACTAGCCGTAATGCTGCTGATCTCATCTTCCAAAAGTGCAAATTCAAAAATAGCCAAGTCCTCGTTCAGGTGCTGCTGCGACGTTGAGCCAATCAGCGGAACGATTCCGATGTGGTTGAGATAGCGATACAGTATTTGCGCGGCTGTTTTGTCGTATTTTTGGGTCAATTTCGTTACGACACTGCTTTCTAAAATGTGCGGATTGGCGCTCAAACTCCAAAAACTTTGATAGATAATCCCTTTTGTGTCACACCAAAGGCGCAGCTCCCTGTCGTAACTGCTTTGGGAATAAAAGCGATTTTGAACAACAGCGGGTTTGATTGTGGCATCGGCGTACAGCTGCTGCAATAACTTTAGATCATAGCAGTTGCTAATCCCAATCTGACGTGTTCCCTCGCTGTGATAAATTTCCTCCATCGCCCCCCACACTTTTGTGAGATCGGTATAAGGCGAAAGAGGGGAGTGAAGCACCAAAGAATCCACATAGTGTGTTCCCAGATTACGTCGTGAGGCTTCAAAAGAGTGGGCGACTTGTATTTCTAGCGGCGCATTTGGATCGTAGGGGATACGACGGGGGTCTTGTCCGGTAAGCGGTGTGAATTTAGTTTGGACAAAGAGTTCCTTGCGCATGATACCATGCTCTTTGAGCCGTCCTATTGCCTCACCTACTAGCGGCTCTTCATAGTGTTTGGGCTGGCATGCGGTATCGATACCGCGAAATCCGCTCAAGATCGCCTGTACGACCAAGTCAGCCGTATGTTCTTTTTTCCATGCGGTACCGTAGATAAGCGCGGGCATTTTGACGTTTTCGAGAGTGGTTACGGTGGGCTGGTGAAACATTAGGGAATCCTCACTGCAAGAGATTTAATAACATTATTTTATCATGAACAATGATACTAGCTTTTGGGAAACAAAAGTAAGTAAACCATTTATGCGCCTAATTTAGGGGCTTCTAGATGTATTATATAATACATTATATATATTAGAATGTAAAATAAAAGAACTTATATAGAAAAAAACTGTTATCTAAAGACATTATTTTTTAGACACTGGCGAATTCGCATCATTAACGAATACCCATTGCCAACATTCTACCATCCAAACCTGTTAATTCACTAAAAACCTCATAAGGCGTTTTAAACCCTAAAC
>JAYVLH010000104.1:0-5561 GCA_043759555.1 Sulfuricurvum sp.
GAGAGTACTTCACACGCTTTAATCGTTTCGAGTACATCGGGATAGAGCGTTTTTTGGGTGTCACCGATAACTTCGAGTTTTATCAGATCTATTCCGGTGGCTTCACGTGTGAGGCGAAAGAGAGTGATTGCTTCTTCGGCTGTGGTGCATCCTGCTGAGTTTGGCAAAAATTTCACGTTGGTTCCGGCAAAGGTGTCGCGCAAGTTTGCTTCATTGGGATTGGTGATATTAAGACGGCGTACGGCAACCGTGATAAGTTCTGAACCGCTGGTTAAGGTTGCGGCCTTAGTTGTTTCAAACGAGTCGTATTTACCTGATCCCACAATAAGACGGCTTCCTAATGTATATTTTCCGATTTGTAATGTGTGCATAGGTGTCCTTTTTACAGTTTAATCTTCGAGAATATTAATGATACTTTGAGGCAGGATCTCATACTCAATTTCACGAATTTTAGCGGTAAATTCTTCTAAAGTATCATTTGAATTTTTGGTAAAGCTTTTTTGTAAGATTATGACTCCGCCATCGAGTTCATCACTCACCCAGTGCACGCTTGCACCGAAAGTGTTTAGGTCTGATTTGAAACTACGTTCAATGGCACGTGCTCCTTTGAATGCGGGTAACAGCGAGGGGTGAAGGTTGATGGATCGGATTTGAGAAGTGAATACGGGTGTTAATATCCGCATAAATCCACACAGTACGACAAGGTCAGGAGTGTAGTTTTGTATTAGCCTAACCAATGCGGCATCATAGCTTTCTCGTGAATCATAGCTTGCGTGATCGAGTATTTTTACAGGGATCCAGGCAGTGGCTGCTTTGGCTATGCCGCCTGCATTGGGGTTATTGGTGATAGTACAGACTAGCTGCGCGTGTTTGTTGTGAATTTTATTGATGATGTTGGCAAGATTGGTTCCCTCGCCGCTAAAAAGAACGACCACTTTTTTCATAGCGTCGTAATGCTTTCTATGAGGTCAAAAGGGGTCATGGCATAATTATTTTTAGTCAATTTTTGAGAAGCTACGGCGTGGGCAAGTGAACCTTGGAGTGCAGATTTAAGCGGATCGTACCCTTGTGCCAGTAATGCTCCGATGAGGCCCGAGAGGACATCTCCGCTTCCCCCTTTGGCTAAGGCTACTGTTCCTTGAGGGTTGATGAAAAAATCTTGATTTTGTCCTATGATGACATTTGCCCCTTTGAGAACCAGTACGCATGAGGGAAACGCGGCACAAAATTGTTCAGCATACGTAAAACGGTCATTTTGCAGCGTTTGTGTATCGATATCCGCTATTTTGCAGACACGTAAGAGTGTGACAAACTCTTTTGGGTGTGGTGTGAGGACGATGTTGGGACGTTTTAGAAGTTCTAAAAATAACGGATGAATAAAAATATCCGCATCCAAAACAAGAGGATGGGTATTATCAAGCATACAGGTAAGCTCATCGTCGCAAAACTCAATCCCCATTCCCATCCCTAGTGCAATGGCAGTCGTAGTGTCGGGCGTGGAGTGGCTTTGCATAAGTTCGTACGGAAGGGCAATATTCTCATTACTAATGAGCGTTACAAGACCCGCTCCAAATCGTAATGCAGCAGAACCTGCAATGACGGCAGCTCCTATTTTTTCGCCGCATATGACCGCTAGGTGTCCATATGTTCCTTTGTGCGCTGTTGATAGTGTACGAAGCGGAAGACGTAAGTCATCAGGTTCGAGAAGGTGCCATTGGGAAGAAATTTCATAATGGGAATGGTGAATACCCAAATCTGCAACAATAATTTCGCCTACGACTTCTTTGGCAGAATCGCTAAACATGCACCGTTTTAAGGCGCCCATTGTGACGGTTAAATTAGCTTTGAATGTAGGAGAATTAAGTGTGCCATCAGCGTATAAACCACTTGGAAGATCACAAGCAATTTTGAAACCGGTCATCGCGTTCAAGGTTTTTAAAATTTTGTTAGAGGTGTGATCGAGAGGACGATTTAAGCCGCTTCCAAAGAGTGCGTCGACGATAATATCAGCATGTTTTGGAAGTCTCTCGTGCTTAATCCCCAGTGTTTCCAACCGTTTGAGCTGAATCTTGCCCAGAGGTGAGGTCACGTCAGTGGGGATATGCACGATCACGTCATACGTAGCATCAAGCAAACGTGCTAGTGCCAAGCCATCGGCGCCGTTGTTGCCACTTCCGCAAACGACGAGGACAGATGAGCCGATCGCAAATCGTTCACGAATGGTACGCTCAAGTGCGAAGCTTGCGTGTTCCATCATGATTTCGGATGAAAGCATGAACTTTTCACGGGCACGCTGATCAAGCGAGGATACTTCTAGAAAGAGGTTTTGCATGGGCGAGACACCTGTTTAAAGTCTATTTTAGCTATAATTCTTTTATGAAGAACGATTATATCGCAATAGCCTGCAAGACACTTGAAATCGAAGCGCAAACACTGCGCGATGCTGTGGAAACCATCGGAGATGAGATTCCCAGATGCGTAGAGTTGATTTTAGGATGCCGTGGCAAACTTATCATTACCGGAGTCGGCAAATCGGGACTCATTGGGGCAAAAATGGCAGCAACTTTTGCCTCTACGGGAACACCGAGCTTTTTTCTCCATCCGACGGAAGCGCTGCATGGCGATTTGGGGATGATTGATGGCGATGATGTCGTTATTGCTATTAGCTACAGCGGAGAAAGTCCTGAATTAAGTGCTATTTTGCCTCACATCAAACGTTTTAATATTCCTCTCATTGGAATGACCCGTAATGCTCACTCAACATTGGGGCGCTACAGCGACGAAGTGATCAATATCAACGTTGCCGTCGAAGCATGCCCGTTGAATATCGCACCTACGTCTTCAACAACGCTTACGTTGGCGATGGGCGATGCATTAGCCGTATGTCTGATGGAAGCGCGCGGATTTAAAAAAGAAGATTTTGCGTCGTTTCACCCTGGCGGGGCATTAGGTAAAAAACTGTTTGTTAAAGTATCTGATTTGATGCGCACGGATAATCTTCCGATCGTGGATGAAAATACTCCGCTCAAAGAGGCAATTTTACGCCTTAGCGAAGGTCGGCTTGGAACGGTGATGCTTACAAATACCGAAGGGAAGCTTTCAGGGCTTTTAAGCGATGGGGATATTCGCCGTGCTTTGCTAAGTGAGAACTTTTCACTTGAAGGATGTGCGATCAAGTACGCTACTAAAAATCCCCAAGTTATACGTGATGGTTCAATGCTGGCTTCAGATGCATTGGTTCTTATCGAAAATAAAAAAATTCAATTGTTGGTCGTCACAGACAGTGAGGACCTTATTCAAGGTGCATTGCATCTTCATACACTCGTGGAAGCAGGTATCTCATGATGAGACTTAATAAATTTATAGCCCACTATTCGACGTATTCACGCCGTGAAGCTGATCAGGCGATTTTGGACGGCTATGTCCGTATCGATGGAGAAATCGAAAAAAATCCAGCTGTATCGGTCGATGAGCGAAGCGCCAATGTGAGCGTGAGCGGACACAAAATCACGGCAACCGATCAATTTACAGTGATTGTATATAACAAGCCTCGTGGGGAGTTAGTAACCAAAAAAGATCCTCAAAAGCGTAAAACCATTTACGATTCTCTTTCTAGTAACTATAAGCATTTTATCCCAGTAGGACGGCTTGACTATGCTTCTGAGGGTTTATTGCTTCTCACAGATGCCTCTCGTGTTGCTACGGCGCTTATGACGTCTAAGATGGAACGTGTTTATAAAATCAAGATTAAAGGGCCTGTCACAGAGGGGATGAAAATCGCTATGGGCGAAGGGCTAGAGCTTGATGATGCCAGTGCCGGTGCACATGAATATGCTGAAGAAGGGCCGATGAGTTTTGCGCCGTTTTATGCCTATCAGGTTCAAAAAGATCAGGGGGATTATTCTATACTAAAAGTAGCCATTGGAGAGGGACAAAATCGTGAACTACGTCGCTTTTTTGCCCACTTTGGTGCGGAAATCGTGGATTTGAAACGCCTTAGTTTTGGGGGAATTGAGCTGAACAATTTACCTACAGGAAAAGTGCGATTTTTGGAGCGTAGCGAATACTCATCGTTACGTGATTTTTTAGAAACGGCTGAAAAAGCGCAAATAATGAAGCAAAAAGATATACAGGGAAAGGCGAGAGCTTTGGGTAAACCTGCTATGCGTAAACCGATTATTGAAGTAAAAAAAGCAACCAAACGAGAGTTTATAAAAGATAAGAAAGAAAAACCTCAAAATGAGGTATTTGGTACGAATAAATATAAACCAAAAACGGATAGTAAGTTTAAAAAGTAATGGCTGACTTCACCTATTTACTTCGTCCTAAAACCTTTGATGAGGTAGTCGGGCAATCTCATTTGTGCGCAGATAATGCCCCTTTGCGATTGTTGTGCGAAAGTGGTGATCTTACCCACTCATTTTTTTACGGTCCTCCCGGATGTGGCAAGACGACACTGGCGCGCATTGTCGCCTCAGTTATGGATCTTCCTTTTTATGAGTTTAATGCAACTTCCCTCAAAATTGAGGAGTTACGTAAGATTTTTACCCAATACGAACACTCCCTGACTAAACCGCTTATTTTTATTGACGAAGTACATCGACTGGCAAAAAATCAGCAAGAGGTGTTACTGCCTGTTATGGAAAAAAACAGTGTGTTAGTGATCGGTGCATCGACGGAAAATCCCTATTTTAGCCTTACTGCTGCGATGCGATCACGATCACTGCTCTTTGAACTGCAAACGATTGGTGTTGATGCGTTAGAGAATTTGTTAGCTCGAACGTCTGTCGTAGTAGAAGACGATGCGCGTGAGTATTTGATCGCCAGTTCAGGAGGTGATGCTCGTGCCATGCTCAAGCTTCTAGAAGTAGCATCAGCTCTAAATCGGCCGATTACCCTCCCTTTGCTCAAATCTCTTCGTCCCACCGCACAAGCACAGGGGAGTTCGGAAGCAGGCGTTCATTATGATTTGGCTTCTGCATTGATTAAGAGTATTCGAGGCAGTGATGCGGATGCGGCGATTTATTATCTCGCACGCCTTATTGAGGGAGGTGAACCGCCTGAGTTTATCGCCAGACGGCTTGTAATTCTCTCCTCCGAAGATGTGGGCAATGCCAATCCGCAAGCTCTTATATTGTGCACCTCGGCGATGATGAGTGTGAAGCAAATCGGATATCCAGAATCACGGATTATTTTGGCGCAAGCAGTTATTTATCTCTGCGCTTCTCCTAAATCCAACACCGCCTACAATGCGATTAATTCGGCACTCGAAGCGGTCAAAAATGGAGTGATTTTAGAGATTCCCGAAGCAATTCGTCCACGAGGTCAAAACTATTTGTATCCGCATAATTTTGGGGGATGGGTGAAACAAAACTATCTCTCTAAGCCACTCAAATTTGTTGAGTATAAAAACAGTGGGTATGAGGCGAAGATGGGGGAGTGGATGTCAAAGGTGTGGGGGAAATAAGTAAGGCTCCTAATATAATCTCACACTGTCATACCGAACTTGATTCGGTATCCATTGGCTGTCTGTGGATTCCGTGTCGGAGCACGGAATGACT
>JAYVLH010000105.1:0-2803 GCA_043759555.1 Sulfuricurvum sp.
AAATGAGGATGATCAGTGGCGGTAAAATAGACTTCTATCGTATGGGCGATGATGTCGGTTGCCGAATAAGCAAGATACTCCGGAGTGACGGTCATCATCAGTTCGGGATTGATGACCGATATTTTTGGATTGACCAGTACGGAGGCAATCGAGTATTTTTGTTTGGTCGTGTCGTTCATCACAACCGAGTTGCCGTTCATCTCACTGGCGGTTGCTGCGAGTGTCATGACTGCATAGACGGGAATGGCAGCCGTGATAGAGGCTTTTTGGATGAAAAAGTCCCATACGTCTCCACTGTACAGTGCTCCTGCCGCGATTGCTTTGGCCGAATCGACGACTGACCCTCCACCGACACCGAGAACGGCTTGGAGATCATGCGATTTTACCATTTCGACTCCATCATGGACACGGGAGAGGAGGGGATTACTCACCACGCCATCTAACTCTTCAAAAGTGATTCCCGCTGTTTTGAGACTCTGAACGACTCTGTCATATAAGCCATTTTTTTTGATCGAACCGGTTCCGTAGACGAGGAGGAGACGTTGGATGCCCTGTTCGGCGATCATTTCTCCGATATCGTTTTCTTTACCGCGTCCAAATTCGATACGTGTAGGGTTGTAATAGGTAAATGCATTCATAGGTGTCCTTTAGGAAGTTATCAGGAGAGATTCTATAGTATACGGTAAATAAAATCAAGAACATACTAAAAAGTACCGTACATACTAAAAGGTAACTATACAATGCTTCAATCTCCTTTTAATTGCCATTTTGAACTTACCCTCGAACTGATCGGCGGAAAATGGAAAGGGCTTATTTTATGGCATTTGCATGAAAAAAAGGTGCTTCGTAACGGAGAAATGCTTCGTTTAATGCCTCGTATCACCCAAAAAATGCTAACGCAGCAACTGCGGGAGATGGAGGCCAATGGACTGATCAGCCGTGTGATATATGAGCAGGTACCGCCGAAGGTCGAATACAGCCTCACACCCCACGGAGAAGCGATCCGCCCCATCCTCGAAATGATGATCGATTGGGGAGTGGAATATGCGAGGGATAAAAATATTATAATCGCCTGTACTAAGCAAAAGGACTAAACTTGTAAACTTGCTGTAGAAATTGCTATAAAAGCTGCAATGACCGTTATGATTGCTTCACTGATAACCATTTTTTTAGGGAATGCTATTTTTGAACTTTTTGGGATTACTCCGTCTTCTGTGATGGTGATTGGTGGAATTATTTTGCTAATGATGTCCATTCATATGGTGCAGGGAAAAATTCCCGAAACGTCTCATTCACTGGAAGAATCAAAAGTGGCAATGTTAAAAGAAAATATTTCAGTTATCCCTATTGGCATCCCTATCTTATTTGGCCCTGGAATGATATCTACCCTTATGATCTTTAAAGCAAAAAGTTTGAATATTATAGACATTGCACTACTTGTTATCGCTGTTCTATTCGCTGGTTTGATGATCTATCTAACGTTGAAAAATGCTATTTTTTTAACAAAAGTCCTTGGTATTACCGGATTAAAAATCATGACGAGAATTATGGGCCTGGTTGTTGGAGCGATTGCGGCTCAATTTATCGTTTATGGCATTAAAGCACTGTGGCAGCATCTTTAAAACCCCTTACTACTTTTATTTTAAAGAAGATCGTTTAAAAATTAGATTCTTAAGACTCCGTTCTTCATCATTGGAGGGGAAGCTTTCTAAATTATCCAGTCTCTCAACAAAATGAAATTCCGGAGCATTTTTGCTAAAAAGAGTCTTGATAAATTCCGTATCCAATTCGGGAGCATTGAGCGCTGATAAAACGGTGCACTCTTCTGCGGCAAACTCATGTAGACGGCGGATAATCTTCTCATAATCACTCGTTGCGGCAAACGACCCTTTTTGGAAACTGGGAGGATCGATGATGATGAGGTCATAGGGTCCAGCTTTTCGGATGCGGCTCCATGATTTTAGGATATTGTAGGGCATGAATTGCACTTTTTGGGTACTGAGCCCATTTAAGCAGTGATTTTCACGTCCGATGGTGAGAACATTTTTGTTCATATCGACGTTGACAACTGCCGTGGCTGCACCTTCTATTGCGGCGACGGAGAAAGCACAGGTGTAGGAAAAGAGGTTTAAAACGTTTTTATCTCTTGCATTTTCACGGACAAACGATCTGCCTATCTTCATGTCGGGGAAGAAGCCAATATTTTGTGCGTTGAGGAAGTTTATGGCGTATTTGAGGCCGTTTTCGATGGCAAAGCATTCTGTCGGAACTTCTCCTGCGATTACAGTAGATGGAGATAATGGTAGGTAGCGCTGCTGGACTACCAAGACTTCCCATTTTTTTTCAGCAGTATAGAAATCGCGTAACATAGAGATAATGGCATCTTCTTCATCGTTCGCGTCAAACAATACGGCAAAAAGGACGTTGTCCACACTGTCTACTGTGAGAAACCTATATCCATTATGCGCATTGCCGCGTCCGTGAAACAATCGAGTGTATTCTTCAGTGCTATTTAGCGTTTTGGTTATCAAAAGTTGTTGTAAATCGTCTAGGTTCATTCACGTATCTTTACTAAAAGTGGTGAAAGTATAGCAGGTCTTGGATTGATAGATTTTATGAAAGTATTTTGGGGTAATTACAATGTTACCTAATGATACATGTTAACCGTGATCGAGTATTAATAGTTTAATATAATTAATATACGAGGCGAATTCGCATCATTAACGAATACCCATTGCCAACATTCTACCATCCAAACCTGTTAATTCACTAAAAACCTCATAAGGCGTTTTAAACCCTAAAC
>JAYVLH010000106.1:0-15605 GCA_043759555.1 Sulfuricurvum sp.
ATTTTAGCGGTTCTATTACAAAACTTTTGGGATCACTTCCTGCTAAAAAAGAGATTCGGGTAAATTACGATTATATCCACTCCATTTCGCAAGCCAAGGGCAAATAAACGTGGCAGTAAAATCGTTCCTCTATAAGAGCAATGGATTTGCCATTAGTTATGAAATTCTCAATCCTGCACAGAAGAGAGATATTGTCTTTTTGCACGGATGGGGTTCATCGAAAGGATTGATGAAACAGGCATTTGCTAAAACTCTCCATGACTTTCGCCATATTTACATCGATATGCCGGGATTTGGGTCAAGCAGTTGTGATGTTGCTCTTACGACAGAGGACTACGCTGCTATAATGGAACTTCTTTTACGTGAAATAGGTGCTTCTAAAGAGATTATTTTAGGACATTCATTTGGTGGAAAAGTTGCTACACTTCTTAACCCAGATTTTTTGGTACTCGTAGCCTCAGCAGGGATTTTAGTTCCAAAACCGTTTAAAATCCGTGTCAAAATCGCCATCTTTAAAGTATTGAAACTTACAGGGCTTACGTCTCTTCGCTCTTTGTTTATTGCACCTGATGCGGCAGGAATGTCTGAAGTGATGTACCAAACGTTTAAAAATGTCGTCAATGAAGATTTCAGCGAGCACTTTAAAGCATTCAAAAAGAAAGCGCTGCTATGTTTTGGGAAGGCGGATACCGCAACGCCATTATGGACGGGTGAAGTGATAAATAGACTGATTTTAGATTCGCGATTGGTTGCTTTTGAAGGGGATCACTATTTCCTTTTTAAAGAAGGTGCAAAAATCGTTCATGAGATAGAGCAAAGTTTATAGATGACCCAAATTACCACTTACCTTGATAACATCAACCAACGCTATCGTCTAGGCAACGCAACTGAACACACGTTTCGAGGCGACTTGCAACATCTCATCGAAGCACTCGTCCCCGACATTCGAGCGACCAATGAGCCTAAGCGTATTTCGTGCGGTGCTCCTGATTATGTTTTGACACGCAAAGAGATTCCCGTAGGATTTATCGAAGCCAAAGACATCGGGGATAAAGATTTGTCAGGGGTAAAAAAGACGGGAAATAAAGAGCAGTTTGACCGTTACAAAGCCTCGCTAAACAACCTTATCTTTACCGATTATTTGGATTTTCATCTCTATATTGACGGGCTTTTTATCACCAAAATTGCCATTGCCGAAATCCAAAACGGTGCGATTGTCCCGCTTCCTCAAAACTTCACCGCGTTCATCAATCTTATTAAAGATTTTTGTACCCATATAAGCCAAACTATCAAAAGTTCTAAGAAACTAGCAGAGATGATGGCAGGAAAAGCACGGCTTCTTTCCGATGTGATCGAGCAAGCTCTCACCAGTGATGAAACTCATAATGAGGATAGTACCCTCAAGGAGCAGATGAACGCGTTTCGAGAAATCCTCATCCACGACATAACGCCCAAAGGTTTCGCAGATGTGTACGCCCAAACCATCGCGTATGGGATGTTTGCCGCACGACTGCACGACCCGACCATCGAAACGTTCAGTCGTCAGGAAGCCGCCGAACTGATCCCTAAATCCAACCCCTTTTTACGCAAACTTTTTGGCTATATTGCAGGACCCGACATCGACGACCGTATCCGATGGATTGTGGATAGTTTGGTGGAGATATTTTTGGCGTGCAATGTTGAGCAAATCCTCAAAAACTACGGTAAAACGACGAAAATGGAAGACCCGATTATCCATTTTTACGAAACGTTTTTGAGCGAATACGATCCGAAACTGCGAAAAGCGCGAGGCGTTTGGTACACACCCGCACCCGTGGTCAATTTCATCGTTCGTGCGGTGGATGAGATTTTAAAAACCGAATTTGATTTGCCGCAAGGGTTAGCAGACAACAGTAAAACAACGATAAAAGTTGCCAAGCAAGGAACAACCAAAATAGTAGAAGAGGAAGTCCACCGCGTCCAAATCCTCGACCCTGCCACAGGTACTGGAACATTTTTAGCTGAAGTGGTCAAGCACGTCCATAAAAAATTCGCAGGACAGCAGGGGATTTGGAGCAACTACGTCGACAGTCATTTGTTACCGCGTCTCAATGGTTTTGAGTTACTGATGGCATCGTATGCGATGGCGCATTTGCAGATGGATTTGCTCCTAACAGACACGGGCTATAAACCGACACGAGATCAACGACTCAAAATCTACCTCACCAACAGCCTCGAAGAGTACCATCCTGACACAGGGACATTGTTCGCGTCGTGGCTTTCCACCGGCAAACGAAGCCAATCATATCAAGAGGGACACTCCCGTGATGTGTGTGATGGGAAATCCGCCGTATGCGGTGAGCAGTACCAATAAAAATCCGTGGATACAAAATCTCATAGCCGATTATAAAAAAGATTTGAATGAACGAAAGATAAATTTGGATGATGATTACATCAAATTTATTCGCTTTGGACAGTATTTTGTTGATAAAAACGGAAGCGGTATCTTGGCGTATATATCGGCAAACAGTTTTATCGACGGGATCACTCATCGACAAATGCGAAAGCATTTATTGGAGAGTTTTGACAAGATTTACATTCTCGATTTGCACGGGAATGCGAAGAAAAAAGAGACGTGTCCCGATGGTTCAGCCGATCAAAATGTCTTTGACATCATGCAGGGTGTTTCGATCAATATCTTTGTTAAAACAGGTAAGAAAAAGAAAAACACATTGGGTGAAGTGTTTCATTTTGATTTGCAGGGAAAACGGGATTTTAAATACGATTTTTTGAGTGAAAATACTATGGGCTCTTTGGAATGGAAGAAGTTAGATTATAAAGCACCTAATTACTTTTTCGTGCCAAAAAACTTTAGTGAAGAAAAAGAATATGAAAAAGGTTTTAAATTAGATGAAGTATTTTCACTGAACAATACGGGAATACAAACAAAAAGAGATAGTTTGGTATATAACTTTACAAATGAAAGGCTTGAATCTATCATTAAAGATTTCATTGAATTAGAAAATCAAAAAATCCAAGACAAATATAGTTTGCCTGAAGATGGTAGGGATTGGACAATTGATTTTGCTAGAAATGATATTTTACAAAAAGATGGTATTAAAGTTAAAGTTGCATATCATCCCTTTGATGAAAGAGTTACTTATTTTACGGGAAGAAGTAAGGGGTTTATGGCTTATCCAAGAACTCCATTAAGTAATCATTGTATTATGAAAAATATTTCACTGCTCGCTGTAAGGAATTCTAGAACAGGAAGTGTTGGTAATTATTTTATTGCTGATAAATTAGTTGATAAAGATAGTGTTTCACCTCTTGATAATTGTAAGTTTTTCCCCCTCTACCTCTACCCAGACGAAAAAAGCCTCGATACTGAGCGTAAAGCAAATTTGAACGGTGAGATTGTTGAGAAAATAGCGGAAAAATTGGGATTGGAGTTTGTGGCAGAGCGTCATTCCGTGCTTGACACGGAATCCAAAAGAGAGATCCCGAATCAAGTTCGGGATGACGGGAGTGTTCGGGCTGATAATCGTCATTCCGTGCTTGACACGGAATCCATCCCCAAAATATTTGCCCCCATCGACATCCTCGATTACATTTACGCCGTATTGCACTCACCAACCTACCGTGAAACCTACAAAGAGTTTCTAAAAATCGATTTCCCTCGCGTTCCGTATCCCAAAGATGCGGTGAGCTTTTGGCAACTCGTAAAACTGGGTGGCGAAATACGTCAAATCCATCTCTTAGAAAGTCCAGTAGTCGAAAACTATATCACCCAATACCCGATGGACGGCGATAACGTCGTAGGCAAGATACGCTACGCAGAGGGCAAAGTCTACATCAATGAAACGCAGTATTTCGATCATGTTCCCGAAGTGGCATGGAACTTCTACATCGGTGGATACCAACCCGCTCAAAAATGGCTTAAAGACCGACGTGAAAGAACGCTAGGGTTTGAAGATATTTTGCATTATCAAAAAATCATCGTAGCACTAAGCGAAACAGATAGGATAATGAGAGAAATAGATAGTGTTATTAAAGAAATGGTATAATTAAATGAAATTAACAAAAGATTAAAACTATGATTACAAAAATTGAGTTAGATGGTTTTAAAACATTTCAGAATTTTTCGATGGAATTCTCTCCATTTACAATTATTGCAGGACCAAATGCATCCGGTAAAAGTAACCTTTTTGATGCACTAGCACTTCTTACCCGCCTTGCCGAAACCGATTTAAAAACAGCGTTTAGTGAGCAACGCGGAGAAGCGATAGAACTGTTTACAAAGTTTGATGATGATTTCGCTGATGAAATTTATTTTGCTGTTGAAATGCTTGTCGATAAAAAAGTTCGTGATAACTGGGGTGGTGAATCAGAACTAAAATATACGCGATTGCGGTATGAATTGAAAATCAAGAGGGTTGTAAATGAGCGTGGGATTATTGATTTAGCTGTTGTTTATGAGTCTTTGGTTAATGTAAAACACGATGATGACGTGTGGCTCAAAAAGCATTTAAAACCTCAAGTTATAGAGATGTGGAGACCAAAAGTTTCAACAGGTCGCAGAGGTAAACCGTACATCTTAACGGAAGATAGAGATGGAACAGTAACCATTAAATTACCTCAAGATGGGAAAGCAGGTGGAAAAGAAACACCTGCTAATGCAGTATTGCAAACGGTTTTAAGTGGAATCAATTCGGTAGATTTTCCGCATGTTTTTGCGGCAAAAGAAGAGATGCGAAAATGGCGTTTTTTACAGCTTAGTCCCGATGCATTACGTAAACCAAGTCCTTATATGGCAAAAGATAGTATCTCACATAATGGGGATAACTTAGCCGCTGCACTGCATCGCATTAAAAATGAAGATTCTTTTGCGATCAAAGACATTGCTCGACGATTAAATAATCTCTTACCGACGATAGTGGATATAGACGTATATGATGACAGTGCGAATAAACAATTTATTGTTAAAGTTAAAAATGATGATGGGAGAGAATTCTCATCCCGAGTTTTATCAGAAGGAACTTTGCGCCTTTTGGCTCTGTGTGTTTTTCTTTATGATGATACATTTGGTGGGCTCTTGTGTTTTGAAGAGCCTGAAAACGGTATCCATCCGTTTCGTCTGAAAGCTATGGTTGAATTACTCAATGATTTAAGTATTGATTTTGACGATATTGATATGCCGCTCCGTCAAGTTTTGGTAAATACCCACTCTCCTGTTTTAGTAGGGGAAGTTTTTCAATTGAAAGAGAATCAAAATATTTCAGTTTGGTTTTCTAGGTTAATAACAAAAATTACGAAAAATGCAGATGTTATGAAAAAGCTTCATGTCACCAAAATTCTTCCAGTTGTCTCCGACAATCAAGGGAGTTTATTTCATAACGAAGTAGAAGAAAAAATTACACAGGCTGATATGAGAAATTATCTCCAATCTGCTCAATTTCCTGAAATGATGTAGGGTATTTACGAGTGAGTCAGATTATAACTATCGGTTACATTGTAGAAGGTTCGACGGATGTACGATTTTTGGAAAATATAATTCGTAGAACCTTTGAAGATGTTGCCATGTTGTGTGAACGAGAGATAGAAATATATTCTGTAACATCTATAAAAGTAGATAGAGGGAATGGTTTTGTAGAACAAATTCAAGAGGCAATCAAAGATGCGGATAAGCAGGGGATAGAGTTCATTTGTATTCACTGCGATGCAGATGATCGAAATGATGAACATGTTCAAGAATATAAAATCATACCTGCTTTTGAAGCATGTGAAAGTTTTAGTGTAGAAAAAAATATAAAACTTTTATCCTTGATTCCTGTATATATGACAGAAGCATGGATGTTGGCTGATAAATCAGTTTTTAAAGATGAAATTAGCACCCGATTGGATGATCACAAATTAGGAATCGATAGACCGCCGGAAAGTTACAATGATCCAAAAAATACCATCAAAGAGGCAATTAGAATATCTCAGGAAGGTATTGCACGAAGGCGTCAAAAGCTTGATATAGCTGATTTATATTCCCCTTTGGGACAAAAAATATCTTTAGACTCTTTAAAACGATTATCTTCGTATCAAAAGTTTTTTCAAAAAATAGAGGAATTACTACGGTATGCTTAATGGTAACAAACAAAGTTATACTCAAAAGGATCAATAAAAAATGGAAATGACACAGTTAATCGCTTTTAGTGCGAATCTTGTATTTGTTCTCGCATTGGGATGGTATTTGATTACCAATTTGCAATGGTATGATTATCGTATAGAGCGGGTGGTGCTTCGTCATCATAAAACATGGTGGCATGCCCTTTATTTTGTTATTCCTTTCTTGGCGTATTATGCGCTTGGGCTTTATGCACCGCTTGTTTTGGTTGCCTACCTTCCTCTTTTAGGATATTGGTATTTTAAACTCGATAAAAAGCTTGTCCTGACATGGCGTGTAAAACGATTTTTAATCCTTCTTTTTTCGATTACCCTCTTTTTAAACATACTGTGTACCCTAAAGGGGATCGCTCATACATACAGCGTCTTTTTTCCTTTATTTTTAGCGTATGTCCTATCGTGGACAACGGAGAGATTTTTATTTGAAGCATATAAGCGTGAAGCTAAGAAAAAAATAGCGGATATGAAAGATCTGACGATTATCTGCGTAACAGGAAGCTATGGAAAAACCTCGATGAAAAATTTCATTGCGCAGATTTTATCAACCAAATACAATGTCTATGCAACACCACGAAGTGTCAATACGCTTGGAGGCATTATTCGTGATGTCAATGAGTCGTTACCCTCTGGTACGCAAGTGTACGTCTGTGAAGCAGGTGCACGAGAAATTGGTGATATTTATGCGATTACACAGCTTCTTAACCCACAAATTGTTGTTATAGGCAAAGTAGGGCCCCAGCATATGGAATACTTTAAAACCTTAGAAAGAATTCAGCAGACAAAGCTTGAGATTATTCATTCTAATCGATTGAAACGGGCATTTATCCATACCTCTGTGACGGATGTACCACACGAAAAAGTGACCTTTTTTGGAGATGGAATTTTAAATCTCAATGCAACATTGGAAGGTACTGATTTCGATCTGATGCTACATGATGGTTTACAGCATTTTCATACGTCAGTATTGGGCGGATTTCAGACGATGAATATCAATGCAGCACTGTTAATCGCTGATGAACTTGCTATGAGCAGTGATGAGATGATTAAGGCTGTACGCAATCTTAAAAGTGTTGAGCATCGACTAGAGCGTATTGATGCCGGCGGGAAAATTATCCTTGACGATGGGTACAATGGAAATATTGACGGGATGCTTGAGGGAATACGTTTGTGTTCATTGCACAGTGGACGTAAAGTGATTGTTACCCCAGGACTCGTAGAGAGTACGCAAGAGTTAAACAGTCAACTCATTGATGCGATCAACGACGTCTTTGATATAGCCATTATTACAGGTCAGCTTAACGCTGCGCAGTTTGACAAAGAACTCAATGTAGCTGAAAAGATTATGCTTTCTGATAAATCTTTAATGGTACAAAAACTAGGAGAGGTGACACGTGCTGGAGATATTATTCTTTTTGCTAACGATGCACCGAATTTTATCTGATGGAAAATACCTTATACGCCCCATGGCGAAATGAATACATAGCAGGTGCCAAAAATGAAGGATGTGTCTTTTGCAACATCACGCAAACTCCTGAATTAGATGAAGAACACCATGTGTTGTATCGGGATGAGTATTGCTTTATAGTGATGAACCGTTATCCGTACACACCTGGACATTTCATGATTATTCCTCATCATCATACTGATGCATTGGAATCACTTGATTCTGCTATTTGGTTACATATTACCGGATTGGCTCAAAAAGGGGTTAAAATGCTTAAAGAGTCCATAGGGGCACATGGAGTCAATATTGGTATGAATTTAGGTCGTGCCGGTGGTGCTGGAATTGCAGAACACATTCATTTGCATCTTGTTCCACGGTGGGAACGAGACACTAACTTTATGACTTCAATCGCACAAACAAGAGTTTATTCTACTGACTTTGAGCGAATCTATCATAAGCTGCGAGCAACATTGCCACACTACATTTAGTGGTATTGTTCTGCTTTTTAGAATTTTGCTACGTAAAGATTACAATAATTAATGAATTTCAAATGATAGTGCTACAATTTGTAATATATTGTTGTAAATAATTTCTTATAAACATAAAATATAGTAAAAATAAAAATTCATATAGATATAATCAAAACTATGCGTTGTCACTTACGATAACATAAAAAAATTAAAAGGTTTTAACATGAAAAATAGATGGGCCATAGCAGCAACTTTCTCATTGTGCGCAGTTTCAGCATTGAATGCTTTTAGTTTACAAGATGGAACAAAAGAAGTCATTACAACTCATCCAGTGATATTAGAACGTTTGCATAATTACCGTGCAACTTTAGAAGATTTACGAATCACTGAAGCTCAATATTTACCTACATTAGATTACACAGGATCAGTTTCCCGTGAAAAAACCAAGGCACCTTCAACAAATCAGCAGAGTGTATCTTTAAGCTCATATCAACATTCACTACAATTGACACAAAATTTATTTAATGGTTTTGGAACAACCTACGATGCTGACTATAACAAAGCACGTATAGTTGCCGCTTCCTGCAATTATGTAGAAAATGTAAATGATTTAGCTTTTAAATTTGTAACTGCATATGTAAATGCTGTTAAAGCACGAGATATTTTAGTGATCTCAGAATCAAATGTAAAATATAATGATGATATAACCCAGAAGGTCCAAAAACTTTTTGACTCTGGATTAACAACACGATCTGAAGGTGAAAAAGCAGGTACATCTCTTTCTTTGGCAAAATCAAATTTTGTTGTTGCTCAAAATAATATGGATGATGCCTTATTTAATTTAGAACGTGTTTATGGTAAGCCTGTTACGGTTGCAGATTTGGAAACGATTACTTTTTCGGGAGATATTCCTGATTCTTTGGAATCCATGAAAGAATATGCTCGCTTGCATAATCCATCTATTTTAGTAAGTCATTATAATATTAAAGCAGCTCGTGCACAAAAAGATACAGCCTATAAAGGTTATTATCCTACTATTGATGCATTTGCCCATCAAAGTTGGGCTAATGACGTCGGAGGTCAACCTGGAAATGATGATCGTTTCAATGTTGGCTTAACCTTGTCTTACAACCTGTATCGTGGGGGTTCAGATGAATCACTTATCCAAAAAAGTTTAAGTAAAATTGACCAAGAAAGCGAATTGCAACGTGATACGATACGCAAGCTTGATGAACAAGGCTCTCTTTCATGGTCAGCTCAAAAAAATATAACAAATCAACTAGTGTACTTAAAAAAATATGAAGAAAGCAGTGAAAAAACGATTGAATTGTATCAAAGAGAATATGATTTAGGACGACGAACATTACTTGACTTGCTCACAGCCCAAAGTGATCATATTTCTGCGCAAACACAAATTGTAAGAGCTGAAAATGACCTAATACTGGCACATTTTCGAATTCAAGATGCTATGGGAAATATGGTATCAACAATTCTTGGAACAGAAGAACATGATGTTTTTAGCAGTGTAGGTATGAAAGCATTGGATAATCGATTGGATAATGATGACAGAGTTGAAAATTTGATTTTTGCTGATCGTCAAACCGGAAAGTATAAAAAAGATACTGATAAATAATATCTTGTAATATTAGAATGTAATTTGTGTTAAGAGGGAATTGGTAAATGGAGAATGAAAAAATAGGAAGTATTTCAGATCCAGAAGGAAGTGCCTTTGATACGGATCCGCTCCTACAGTGTTTAGTATTATTTACTCAGTTATATCATAAACCTTATAGTGCGGAAGTGCTGACTGCAGGCCTTCCTGTTCACCCTTTGGCTAGTTCGGCTCGTCTTTATAATTTAAAATCGTCAAAAAGTCTTTTTGCTCGTGCAGCAAGTCGTGCGGGACTTAAGAGTACTTTAGTCAAACGAAAACTCTCCGATATATCGCCTTTACAACTTCCGATGATCTTATTACTTGATAATTTTCAAGCATGTATCCTAGATTCTATCTCATCTGATCATAAGACATGTAAAATCGTCCTTCCTGGTGAAGAAGCGGTCGAAGAAACAGTCTCATTTGATATTTTAGATCAAGAATATAGCGGATTTTCTTTTTTGATAAAAAAGCCGTTTGTTTACAATGAACATGATTCACTTACTCTCAATGTAAAACATAAGCATTGGTTCTGGGATACGATTAAACTATCTAAAAATATATACAGGGATGTTATTTACGCAACGGTATTAGTGAATTTATTTGTATTGGCCAGTCCAATGTTTACAATGAGTGTTTACGATCGTGTTATCCCTAATAATGCAACCGAAACACTATGGGTATTTGCTATTGGGGTGTTAATAGTGTATACCTTAGATACTTTTTTGAAGTTTACCCGTGCGATGCTGCTTGAGCGTGCTGGTAAAAAAAGTGATGTCATTATGTCATCGATCATTTTCGAAAAAGTACTTGATCTTAAGATGTCATCACATCCTAAATCAGTAGGGTCTTTTGCTAGTAATCTCAAAGACTTTGACTTCATTAGGTCGTTTTTAACGAATGCAACATTGACTACCTTAGTTGATTTTCCTTTTGCCATTTTGTTTCTAATAGTTATTGGCTATATCGGTGGTTGGATTGTTATTGTTCCGATTATTATGATGCTGCTTATTGCGGCTTACGCACTTTTTTTACGTGTTCCTTTACGTGAAAGTATAGAAGAAACACATAAAGCATCTGCTGCTAAAAGCTCTATTCTTATTGAAGCATTGCAAAATATTGAAACACTTAAAACATTGGGAACTCTTGGAGGAATCCAATGGGCATGGGAAGAAGCAACGGGTGAAATTGCTCAAAAGAGCTTAAAATCTCGTCTTTTATCAACTTCCATTACTACGGTTACAGGATTTTTAACACAATTAACAACCGTATTATGTGTTATTGTGGGCGTTTATTTGATTGGTGAGCATGAATTAACCATGGGAGGATTAATTGCAATTGTGATTATTTCTTCACGAACGGTTGCTCCTATGGGACAAGTCGCATCTATGATAACAAATTATGCAGATGCAAAATCTGCATTCGATGTTATTGATAATATTATTGCGCAGCCAACTGAGCGTCCGCATGGAAAAAATTCGTAACACGTCCAGCCTTGAAAGGTGAGATAGAATTTAAAGATATCACCTTTTCATATGACGATACAGAGACGTATGCCCTTGATGGGGTATCATTTTCTATTAAACCTGGTGAAAAAGTAGGTATTATTGGTCGTATCGGTTCAGGTAAAAGTACGATTTCAAAACTTTTACTTAATCTTTATGACGCAAAAAGTGGATCAATATTATTGGATGGGATTGATATAAATCAAATTGATCCGGCTGATCTGCGTAACAATATCGGATATGTGGCACAAGATATTGCTTTATTTAAAGGAAATGCAAAAGATAACATTGTTTATCGGCATACAAAAGCCAGTGATGAACAAATGATTAGGGCAGCTGTTATATCAGGCGCAGATGAATTTATCCGTAGGCATCCAAAAGGATATGAGATGCCAATTGGAGAGAGAGGTATGGGGCTGTCCGGAGGTCAACGTCAGAGCATTGGTATCGCTCGCGCTATTTTAGTTGATTGTCCAATTGTAATTATGGATGAACCTAGTAATTCGATGGACCAAGTGAGTGAGAATAGACTCATTGGAAATCTAAAAACTTATTTAGAAGACAAAACAGCAATCATAGTAACACAAAAAAATACGATTTTATCCGTTGTTGACCGGATTATTGTTATGCATCAAGGTAAAGTTTATTTGGACGGTCCTCGAGATGAGATCCTTGTCAAGCTATCAGGAGGCACGCTGTGAAAGATAAAAAGCGATTTTCATTTGATGCTAATGATTATAAATTTATGCGGAGCTTATCTGCCGCAGTACTCGAAGATACTCCTAGCCGGCTCCGTGCAGTTTTGATGTTTTGGGGAATTACTGTCTTTGTAGCCATATTGTGGGCTGCATTTTCTCCTATTGATGAAATTGTTCGTGGTGATGGTACAGTCATTCCTGGTGGTGAAAATCAGATGATCCAGCACTTAGAGGGTGGGATACTTAGTGAAATTATGGTCAAAGAAGGGCAACACGTTCTCGTAAATGATATATTGTTACGTGTTGATAATTTAACGTCATCGGCTACGTATGATAGTTCTCAATTTAAATCAGCTGAATTACGTGCTAAAATTGTACGCTTAAGTGCTGAATCAACAGGTGCACCATTTTCACCAACTGCTTCTGATTTGGCCAAAATTCCCATGCAAATTATGCAAGAACGCAGTGCTTATAACTCTAATCAAGATCGACTTCAGTCGCAGTTATCTTCATTAAATGATCAATATTTGCAAAAAAAGAGTGATTTGCTGGAAGCTCAAGGGCATATCAGTGAACAAAAACATGCACTTTCTTTAATTAAACAAGAAGTGGCCATTACTGAACCAATGGTAGCTGAAGGAATTAAACCTTTAGTTGAATTTTTAAAACTTAAACGAGAATTGAGTGATGTATCTGAGCGTTATAATTCTATTATTTCTTCTATCCCGAGGTTGAATGCTGCAATCAACGAAATTAATAGCAAAATACGTGAAACACGATCTGAGTTTACAACAAAAGCACGTATTGAGTTAAATGAAGTTATGACAGAATACAAACGTGTTGGTGCAGAAGGCTCGGCGTTGGAAGACAAAGTGACTCGTACGGTCATTAAATCACCGATTAACGGTATTGTGCAAAAACTTTATGTCAATACCGTTGGCGGTGTTATTAAGCCGGGAGATAATTTGATTGAAATTGTTCCCACAGAAGGTGGATTGCTTGTTGAAGCGAAAATTAAACCTTCTGATATCGCATTTCTTTATCCAGGCCAAAAAGCAATAGTCAAAGTAACTGCGTATGATTTTTCAGTGTATGGTTCTATGGATGGAGTGGTATCAACTATCAGTCCCGATACTGAAACAGACAAAAAAGAAAATGTGTATTATATTGTTCGTATACAGACCAATAAAAAGTATTTGGGAAGTAAAGAAAAACCACTCAAAATCATTCCAGGGATGATGGTTAATGTTGATATTATAACGGGTAAAAAAACAATTCTTGAATATATTTTCAAGCCTTTGTTAAAAGCAAAACAGTATACATTTACGGAGCGCTGATGAAATTGTATTTGATCAGTAACGATAATGTTCTTTTAGAATATTGGAGTATATCTTTACATCAACTTTCACCTATAGTGATTACTTCTTTGCCTGAGATGGGTGATCAAGAAGGATCTGTCGTATTTATCTCTGATACTATGTTGTCGGATGAGTATGATGGCTATCAAAAAAATAAGATCATGATATTGTCACGGATCCCTGACTTTACGCAAGCACAACAGTTTTTGCAAAAAGGGGCCATGGGATATGGTAATGCGATGATGCATGAAGCCCATTTATTGTCCACGTTTCAAACCCTTGTGGATGGAAATGTCTGGTTGCATCCTCTCTTCCTGACGAAGTTAATTTTACAAGTATGTGAAGATAACAATCATAAAGAAGATTCTTTTCATAAATTAGATGTATTGAGTCCTCGTGAAAAAGAAGTTGCTCTCTTGCTTGGCGAAGGCAAGAGTCATTTTGAAATTGCACAATCACTGTCAATTACTGTCCGTACCATAAAAGCACATTCTACTTCAATTTATACAAAATTAGGTGTTAAAGACCGTCTCGCCCTTTCCCTCATAATTCATACCTAAATCACTTCAAATTAGTACCTAAGTACAATTGCGTAGTATTATTTTTTCTTCTATAATACTAGCATATAATATTATTTAAAGGGTTTGATATGAGTACAGTAATCGGTACAGTTAAAACGATCGTAGGGAAGTTTTGGATTCAAAGCGCAAATGGCGAAAAGCATTTAGCTGTATTAGGTGAAGTACTTCATGAAGGTGA
This sequence comes from Sulfuricurvum sp., assembly GCA_043759555.1. Taxonomy (GTDB): domain Bacteria; phylum Campylobacterota; class Campylobacteria; order Campylobacterales; family Sulfurimonadaceae; genus Sulfuricurvum. The sequence continues at coordinate 14,042 of JAYVLH010000106.1, forward strand.
CCGTATCGTAGGTGACAGCACAAATGCTGCTAATGCGACACTAGCTCTTGATCTAGTCGGTCATGGAGATAAAGACATAGTATTGGGATCAAATGAACAACTCATGCTTGACCAGACATTTTTGAAAGATGCCCTTAGTATGGAAGATGCAGCTGTACATAAAGCATCCTTGGTTGCAGCATGGGATGGTGAGTCGGAAAAACTGTCAATTTCAATTGAAGATGATAAAAATCCTGTAGCCCTTGCTGATGCAACAGCCGCTGGAGATGGAGAGACTGCAGCAGGGGGCGCGGCATCAGACGGACAAATAACACCGGCTTATTTCGCCGAGCGTACAGGCAGTGTAAGTGATGTACGTACGAGCCTTAGCAGTGTTACGAATGGTAGTGTAAATGCTGCATTTACTGTCTCTGATACTCCTGATGTTAATGATCGACCTGTTGTAACTGACGTGGCAGGAACAGTAAATGAGGCACTTGATGGCTCGAACATTATTACAGGTCAATTGATTGCATCCGATGCTGACCTTACGGATACTCATAAGTTTTATGCAGTAGAGGGCTCACTTACTGTTAATGGTATCCCATTAGCAGGTGTAATTTTAACTTTGAACCCAGATGGAATTTATCAAGTAAGTGGTGATTTCAACAGCTTGGCTGTAGGTGAAAATGCTGTTGTTACATTTAAATACTATGCAGTTGATAATGGCTTGCCTACAGGAGCACCTCATGATTCACTGCCTGCAACGGTTACGTTGACAGTTACCGGTACCAATGATCAGCCGGTTGTTTCAGATGTGACCATAGCAGACTTTGCAACTGAAGGTAACGCAGCAGAGACATTTAGCGGTCAACTGGTATTAACATCAGATTCAGACACTGCAGATACACATACCTTCCAGCAAAGTGCAACGGCATCAGTCGTAACCAATAGTGCAGCTGTTGTAGATGACTTTAGTGTAATAGTAGATGCAAATGGTGCATACCACGTAAACGGAAATTTCGATCACTTAGCAGACGGAGAGACAGCAACCGTAACATTCCAATATGTTGCCAATGACGGTCGTGGATTTGATGGAACAGACGGTATTAACGAAAGCTCAATTAGTGAAGTCAAGACAGTAACACTGACAGTAACCGGAACCAACGATCAACCGATCGTTTCAGATGTATCAGAGACAGCTACAGAAACAAACGGACTAGAGACAATCTTCGCAGGAACATTAGCAGTAACTGATCTTGATACTACTGATACCCATACTTTCCAACAAACAGGGACTGCATCAGTAATGGCAAGTAATGAAGTAGTCTCAGTAACAGACTTTTCAGTAGCAGTAGCAACTGATGGTACCTACACCGTCAACGGAAACTTCGATCACTTAGCAGACGGAGAGACAGCAACCGTAACATTCAGGTATACAGCAACAGATGATTCAGGTACTGCAACCGCAGTAAGTGTTGAAAAAACTGTTACCTTGACAGTAACTGGTACCAACGATCAACCGATTGTTAGTGATGTAAATGTTAATGGAACAGGTACGGGAGTAGTTGTTGGACTAAATGTT
>JAYVLH010000107.1:0-6980 GCA_043759555.1 Sulfuricurvum sp.
TTATCGTGTAATATTGGGAGAGAATCGCCGCCGCAAAATAGCTTCCTGGCTCATTTCCATGGATACCGCCTATCACTAAAAGGGTTGGCCCTTCTTGAGTCAATGTTTCGTGTTTAATGAGTGAAAAAGGCAATGCATATGTCATAAAGCTTGTGGAAAGAAGAAATAATAATATTCTCATGTTAGAGTTCAGATACTATTGAAATGGAACGATCTGTATTGAGTAATAACATTAAAGTTTTGGGTCCAGTGAAAGTATGTTTGTCACTGGTATAAATTTCATCAAAAGTAACCATGAAAAGATTTTGTCGATCACCTGGATAAGGGATTATATTGAGGTTTGACAGAACTATCTCTTTGGTTTCCTTTTTATCAAAAATGTGTTGTTTGTAATTTTTAAAATCGTAATATTCCATTCCGTCATAACGAATAAATGTGGTGTCATAAAAAGAGAGATAGGTCTGAAAGTCATTATATTTCCATGCATATCTCCATTGATAAAGCTGTGCAATTATATTTGCATAGGGAATATTGGTATTATCTTTTGTCTTAGTCTCAATAACAAGAAGGGTGTTTTTGTAATCAATTCGTTGGTCCAAATTTGTAAGTTCCGTATTGTCAATAACGATACACCCTTTGGTGAAGTTATCTCGATCACCTGATATTGGTTGCCCATGTATCCAAATACCGTCTCCACTTTTTCCTCGAATACGATCGTATAAGTTTGGATAGGAAGTGACAAAGGCCATTGGACCATAAAAAGGATTTACAGCTGATAATTTTTGGGTAAGAGTATAAACGCCAACAGGGGTACGACGATCTCCTGCACTTACTTTGTCACCTTCATATTTTCCTGTATAGGCCGGGATAGTTTTTAAAAGTGCAAAATGTTCTTGTTTACCTTTATGCTCTTTATGGTAGAGGCTTAAAGCTGGTTGGTCTTTTTCGCATACAAGCAGCGTATCAGTTGCTTCATAATAGCCAAATGTAAGATCTTTTTTTGAAAGCTGAGTGTTCCAAAAATTTGTATCACCCAAACCGTGATCAATTTCTTTGGCGATTGCATTCATTCCTCCACTTCGATAAAGTTCCATTACTTCGCCGGCATTGAGTGAAGTAACAAACAGAAGGAAGAATAGAGCTTTTGCTACCATTCGTATCCTAGATCGCTTAAGAACTTTTTATCGGTAGTCCATCCTTTTTTGACAGAAACAAATAGCTCCAAGTAGACAGGTTTAGACGCGAGACGTTCTATTTTTTCGCGGGCATTTTTACCAATACGCTTGATAGCAGCACCGCCTTTGCCAATAATGATCCCTTTTTGGGATTCTTTTTCAACAATTATAGTAGCGCGAATATGTTCTGTTGGTGAATCTTCATCAATTTTGTCGATTAATACATCAGATTCATAGGGAATTTCATCGCTGATATTATCAAAAATTGCTTCACGAATAAATTCTTTGTAAATTGTGCGTATCATTTCTGTAGTGATATTTTCCGGATCATACAGATATGGAGATTCATCTAGATGTTTGACAATCGTATCAAGTAAGTCATTTTTACCTACATTTTTGGTAACCGACATAGGAATAAGGGCTAAAAATTTATCACTGTATTGATTATATTCGCTGATTTTTTTGAGTAAATCTCCTTGTGAGATTTGGTCAATTTTACTGAGGACAATAATATGTTTGCGTTTTTGATGATTTAGCTCTAAAAACTTCTCATAATGGATTGTTTTATCGGATGCGGGTGCAAGATAAACGACTATATCGCAGTCACCTATTGCTTTGAGTGCTTCTTCGAGCATGTATTGATTAAGAAGTTTTTCTGCATGATGTAAACCTGGGGTATCCACAAAGATAATCTGGTCATCATGGTGCATGACAATAGCATTTGAACGTTTACGAGTTGCGTTTGCTTTTTGACTGACTAAGGCAATCTTTTCCCCTAATATCCAGTTCATTAAGGTGCTTTTTCCTGCATTTGGCCGCCCGACGAGAGCGACAAATCCTGCCTTACTCACGAGAGACCTTGAATTTCAAGATGCAATGTAGCATGAATTCCATGTCCTAGTTTAAGATCCAGATCATGTGCTCCAACAGTTTTTATACCATGCTTGGCATCCAGTTCTTTTTTATCGATTTCGATACCGTGCTGCTCTTGAAGTGCTAAGGCAATCTCATCTTTGGTAACGGAGCCAAAAAGATGACCAGTATCGCCAAGTTTTTTCTTGATGATGACTTTGATTTCAGAAAGAGTTGTTTTAATACAATTTAAACGTTCAATTTCTGCAGATTTATGAGCATCTTTCTTACGTTGATCAGATTCGTATTTTTTTAATACGTCGTTGGTTGCAAGAAGTGCAAGCCCTTTTCCGATAAGAAAATTCTTACCATAACCATCTGCAACTTCTTTGATTTCACCTGATTTTCCAACACCTTTGACATCTTTAGTCAATAATACTTTCATAATGCTACCTTTTGTTTTGAACGCCCAAGGAATGAAATCCTTTGGGCTACGCTATACGCTATAGTACTAAAGCTTATTTCTTTTGAAACAAAATTATCCACGAATAATTTTGCCGTTGTAGGCGACGATTCCACCCGCTAGATTGGAGACTTTTAGGTAACCCATATCTGTCAAAATACGTTGACAATGAGCGCTTCGGCTTCCTACGTGACAATAGACAATCAGATGCTCATCATTTTTTAGCTGTGCTTCTGTAAGTGTTTGGAAGAAACTGCTAGTAGGTATCAGTGAATCAACACCTTCAATGCGTCCTGATTTCCATTCCATCCATTCGCGCACGTCAATTACTTTAAACTGAACCATACTAAGTTCACGGGCTTCGAAAAGTGCGGTAAGTTCATCGGAGTCAATATGTTGTTTTTGAAGTAAAAATTCACATTCTTCAGTGCTAAGTCCACGTGAGTGCAGGTGAACTGCTTCCTCAATATCTTCGGATTTAATAAGAGATGCTGCATATTCTGGAGTACAGAAGATTTGACAGTGGCATACGCCTTCTTCAGGGATCTCTTTTTCAATGGCTGGAGCACAAGGACAAAGTCTGTTGTCACTGCTTTTATAGACACCATCCACTTCTTCAACCATATAACAAGGACAAAATCGTTTATTGTACATCATTTTGTTACGAGCAAGCCCCATTTGGACACCCTCGTTAATCTCAGCATAAGGATTGTACACCCAATTAAACTGATTAACAACTTTATCTGTAAACTTAATCGTTTTCTCTAGTTCAAGCTGAAATTCAGGTGAATTCATATCTATTTTTATAATACTCATTTTCTATCCTTCTATTATTTATTTTTTCGTGCTTTTCCAGCGATGATAAAACGTAATGCATTAAGTTTTATAAAACCGCCTGCATCTTTTTGATCGTAAACTGAATCCTCTTCGAAGGTACAATATTCAGGATTAAAAAGTGACACATCTGAACTGCGTCCTACGACATAAATGCTACCTTTATAAAGTTTTAGGCGTACTGTTCCACGAACATTGGTTTGTGTTTTATCGATGGCAGCTTGGAGCATCTCACGCTCAGGTGCAAACCAGAAGCCGTTATAAATAAGGGTGGCATAACGTGGCATAAGTTCATCTTTTAGGTGCGCTTCTTCGCGGTCAAGAGTTATGGACTCGATAGCACGGTGAGCCTTAAGCATTATCGTTCCACCTGGTGTTTCATAACATCCGCGACTTTTCATTCCAACAAATCGGTTTTCAACGATATCAGCACGTCCAATTCCATGACGTCCTGCTATGATGTTGAGCTGCTCTAGCATATTAGCAGGAGAAAGTGCTTTCCCATTTAGGCTGATTGGATCGCCTTTTTCGTAGCCAAGTTCAATGTATTCTGCTTCATCCGGGGCATTTTCAGGTGAAGTTGTCCAACGCCACATACTCTCTTCGGGCTCGCATGCAGGATCTTCTAACATTCCGCCTTCATACGAGATATGAAGAAGATTCGCATCGGTTGAATAAGGAGATTTTTGTCCGCTCATTTCGATTTTTATACCATGTTCTGCTGCATAGGCAAGAAGCTTTTCTCGAGAATTTAGATCCCATTCACGCCATGGAGCGATGATTGTAAGTGCACTGTTTTGTCCTAAATAGCCCATCTCAAAACGAACTTGGTCATTTCCTTTTCCGGTTGCGCCGTGACTGACAGCATCAGCACCGGTAATGCGGGCGATTTCTGATTGACGTTTAGCAATAAGAGGACGTGCAATTGATGTTCCTAAAAGATATTCTCCTTCATAGATTGCATTAGCACGAAACATTGGAAAAACATAATCGCGAACAAACTCTTCCCGTAAGTCTTCAATATAAATGTTTTCAGGCTTGATACCAAGACTGATTGCTTTTGCACGAGCTGGTTCTACTTCTTCACCTTGACCGATGTCTGCAGTAAAAGTAACTACCTCACATTTATATTCGTCTTGAAGCCATTTAAGAATAACACTGGTGTCAAGACCACCTGAATACGCAAGAACGACTTTTTTGACATCTTTTTTCATAACTATCCTTAAATGAGACTATTTTCATAGAATGGTAAAATTAATGGGGTGATTTTATCGAAAAAAGAATGAAATATGGGTTAAAGTTTGAGATTGATGCTCGAAGCTGGGGTATCCTGAGTTGCTTTTAAAAAGTCAATGGCACTTTTAATTTGTCCTAGAGAATGCAAGGCAGAAGCACGTTGCGCTTCAAGCAGGGTTTTGGTATTTTGAAGAAGATAAGATGCTTGTTCAATATCCTCTAAAGAATCAAAAATAGGCATATGAGATATTAAATGTTCCAGTGTCTCAAATTCTTGAAGTATGAGTGCTTTTTTAAAGTTACTGAGCCACATTCGTAGTCTCTCTCCAAGCTTCGAGCAAGCCTTTCATAACGCGCGTAACTTCGTCTAACTTTGTAATATCATTGTGAATATTGGCTTCTAGTAAAAGATGTAGCTGATACTGATAAAGACCAGCAAGATACTGAGATATTTCACCTTGACTGTAATCTAGAATATTGATAAGTTCACTAATAACAGCATTGGATCGGTTAATCCAGTAGGTGCGTCGTTCAATATCACCTTCTGCAATTGATCGTTTTGCTTGCATATTAAAGCGTAATACACCTTCGTACATCATCTGTATCAATTTCTCTGGGGATTCGACTCCAACATTGTTTTGAGCATAAGTATTGTAAGCAAGATTATTATTATACATAGTAGTTTTATCCTTTGTGGTCAAAAAGCAATCCTGTCACTTCTTGCATCTTTGGTAATAATTGTTCTGCTTGTTCTAGTGGAAAACGACGAAGAACCTGATTGCGCTGAGTATCAATAACAGAGACAAAAAAATCTTTGGATGTATTATCAAAGCCAAATCGTAGAGTAGTGCTGAATGGATCAAGGGAATGATTAAGTTGACTTATCAACTTATCCATTTGTTCTTGTGAGGCAACTTGTTCCGTTTTCGAATTAGTTTCTTGCTGAGCAACCTTATCTTGATTGATTTGCGTTTTTTGAATCTCTTGGACGCTTTGCACCTGCTGAGCTTGAGCAGCTTTTGGAGCACTCATCTGAGCTTGTTGCATTTTTGCTGTTGATTGTAGTATTTCCATTTGAAATCTCCTTACGGTTTTTCTTAGAGACTAAATCGCCCTAAAAAATTAAAACTTTAATTTCTCAATTGATTTTTTTGTGATACTCTTGCAATTATGAAACGTTACTGGAATCTTTTATTGCAAGAGCCTTTACTCGCTAGGCTTTCGCTTATTCAACTTATTGCTTATTTTGGTGCATGGTTTAGTAATGTTGCTATTTATACGTTACTTATCCAATTGCATGTTAATGCTTCTATTATTGCCTTTGTGGCGGCATTGTATTTTTTTGCCGGTGTATTGCAGGCTCCTTTTAGTGGTGTGATTATAGATCGTATCTCTCCTAAAAAACTTATGATTATTTTGACTATTATTGAGATTCTTGCTACGGTTTCGCTCATTAATATTGACAATGTCTCTAAGCTTGGGTGGTTGTATTTATTGGTATTTATCCGTATGGGAGCTGCGAGTTTTCAATTTACCGTTGAAATGTCGTTGTTGCCGAAAATTTTAGAAGGTAAGGCATTGCAATATGCCAATGAAATTCACTCGATTATTTGGTCCTTTTCGTATACATTTGGAATGGCGTTGGGTGGGTTGGTAGTTTATTATGTTGGAACAACATCTGCCTTTTTATTGGATGCATTGCTTTTTATACTTGTATTGAGTTTAGTCTTAACACTTAAAATTGAGATTGACATGGGACAAAGCAGTGAGCGCTTTATGACAATGATGAGAGATGCATTTTACTATATTTGGCGAGAGCCTAAAGTAATGCATCTGATGCTTTTGCACGCAGTAGTTGGATTTACCGCTTTTGATGCATTGGTAGTGTTAAGCGTTAAGCATTATTATAGCAGTGTTATCGCGATATCTTTAGGAATAGGGCTGGTAAATGCCTTTCGAGCTATTGGATTGACAATTGGGCCATTATTTTTGGGAGAGTGGGTTAACCTTGGCCGGCTTAAATTTCTTTTGATGGCAGAGGCCCTTGCAATAATCTTATGGGGAGCCGTTATTGAACATTTTTATCTCTCTTTAGCTGCTTCTGTACTGATTGGACTCGTCACTACTACATTGTGGTCATATACGTATACGTTGTTACAAGAACATACTCATTATGATTATTATGGACGGATAGTTGCGTATAATGATATGATTTTTTTAGCGACGGGTGCAGCTGTATCATTACTGATTGGTTTTTTGGTCGATCGTGGGCTTTCGCTAGGAACCATCGCTTCTATATTAGGGTGTGCCTTCTTTATTGCAGCACTCTATTATCATTGGATTCGTTTACACTACACTTTAAAGGAGATTGGACATCAATGATATACCGACATCAAAATTATGAAATCGATCTTGCAAAA
>JAYVLH010000108.1:0-11409 GCA_043759555.1 Sulfuricurvum sp.
AACAAATTAGCGCCAAGATTTAGTATTAAAAGTCCAACAAGACCAACGATTCTATCTATAAAAATGCCAAAAAATGCCTTCTTTTTACTGTAGCCAAGAGTTCCCAATTCGAGTCCTCGAATAGCATCTCCACCGATACTTCCAGGCAAGGCTTGATTAAAAAATGCCCCCTTGAAATAACTCGCTAAATAAAATAAAAATGTTTGATTAAACTGCAGTGCATGCATAATGAGTGACCATCTATAGGCTGCCAAAAAAGTACTGCTCAGCTGAAGAATGATGGCGAGTAAAATGAATTGACCATCAGCCTGCAAGATGATAGGAACAATCGCATGAAAATTGACGACTCTAAAAGCAATCACCAAAAACAAAATGGAAAAAATAAATTTAATAGCTGTGATCATGTACCGTTATATTCCTCAAATTTTACTTGGCTTCAATCTATCAGGCCAATACATAATCAATATCTTTACGGCTATTACACCGACAAGTCCTCCTGCTAGCACATCGCTTAAGTAGTGAAATGTTTGCACTACACGACTCATCCCAACGGCAATAGCCAATATCCACCCTATAATAGAGTATTTTGGCCAATAGTGTGCAATATACATGGCCAATGCAAATGCTGTCGTGGTATGTCCTGATGGAAAAGAGGTCATCAAAGATTCAATATGAAAAAAATCGAATCCGTAAAGTCCATGTTCAAATAACATAGTGGGACGAAATCGACCTAAAAGCACTTTAATAATATCCGTTACAATACCAGAAAATGCTACAGCAGAAAAAATTAATAAGGCATGATTTGCATAAAACTTATTTTTATAAATGAAATTAAAAAAGAGATACAGCGATGCTGATCCAATCAAATACGGAGTAGAAACACCAAGTTGCTTTATCATTGTAAAAAATGACGCAGAGTGCCATGTAGAATCATGAAGGCACATCTGTGCAAGAGTACGGTCTATATACAAGTAGCTTATAAGGATACTTACTGCACTACTGACAACTAAAAGAGCATACTTAAAAATTTTCACTCAAACGCTTTATAATAACTTTTCAGAAGTATAATACACTTTAATAGTTATACATCTTAACATAATACTCATGTGCCATGCGTCCTGAATCAAATGCAGGAATAACATCGGACATCGCTGTTTTTACTATTTGTGTCCACTGTTCCGGTTTATCGTAATACAGGGGGATGATTTCATTCTCTAAAATATACATCATATTTTTATTGTCTTCATAATCTTGTACTTCAATCGGGTTGCTATGATCAATGGAGGGTATAGTAAAAGAGTTAATAGCGTGTTTGGCGAATTCAGGATGCCATCCGTCATTCGTCGAGAAATGGATAGAACCGTTCATGCTCGCCGTCATACCGCTTGTACCGCTTGCTTCTCGTGAGACACGCGGTGTATTGAGCCATATATCAGAACCTTTTTTCAACATGCGCGAAAGTGCAAGCTCATATCCAACCAATACCGCCATATTTTTGAGACCGTGACTGATATGAATCAGTTCATTAAATGCGTTTACTGCATTGGTATCAAATGGATAAGGCTTTCCTGCCCATATCATCTGCACAGGGTGCGTGGTACGCTTAAGGAGTTGTTTGAAACGTTCAAAATCACGTTTGATTAATCCAGGGCGTTTGTATTCAGCAAAACGGCGGGCCCATACAATGGTTAAAATATCAGGATTGAACATTTTTCCTGTTTGGTCAGCTACGACATTAAATAACTCTTTTTTAAGATGTTTTTTACGTCCGATAAGTGCGTAATCTTCGTGCTCATCCAAAGCTGTAAGCATTCCGCTGTCCGTCCAAAAACGACGATTTTGGGCATTTGTGATATAAATAATTTCTGATTTTCCCTCGCAATTTTGCCACATACGATTAGCGACTTCACCGTGCATCTTGGAAACAGCATTAGTAACTTTAGTAGAACGCAGCGCCCCTACTGTGAGATTAAAAAAATCTTCATTATACATGTTCATAATAGAGCGAACAGTCTCAACATCCAAACCATTAAAAAATCCGAACTTATGAAGCAAATAAATATTGTGATGTTCATTTCCGGCATCTTCAGGAGTATGTGTTGTAAAAACAACTCTTTTTTTGACTTCATCCATATTTTGATATTTAGCATACAGTTCATAGACTAATGGCAGAGCATGCCCCTCGTTCATATGATAAATATCTATCTTTTGTTTGATTGAGTCCAAAACTCTGAGACCGCCTATCCCTAATACAACCTCTTGAGAAATACGGGTCTCTTCGTTATTGTCATAGAGCTTGTGAGTGATAGTACGTGATAAAAAGTCATTTTCATCTATGTCGGTTGAGAGAAAAATGATCGGCGCACAGCTAAAAATATGCGACGGTAAATAATACGCATTAATATGAACATCTTGAGAGTTAATATGAACCGTGGCCTGAATCCCTAAATCTTCTAAAAAAGAGTAGTGCTTGCGGATAAATTCTGTTTTCAGACTGCGATCTTCGTGGCGGGATTGATCGTAATAGCCAAAACTCCACAAAATACCTACACCGACTACGTTTTGACGTAAATCATATGCGCTTCGCATGTGCGATCCCGATAAAAAGCCCAAGCCGCCTGAGTAGGTTTTTAATGCCTGATGGACTGCAAATTCCATCGAAAAATAGGCCACAGTCGTGGAGTATTTCGGATCAAATTCATAGTCATGCAATATCATAATGGTCTCAATTGTCAAATTTTTTGTATAAAATCTGTTTACCAAGTTCAACACCCGGCTGATCATACGGGTTTATCTCCAGCATCGCACCGACCAAAGATGTCAATAGCTCATAATAGATGATCATCGTACCGATACTTATTTCGTCAATTTTTTCAAATGTAATTTTATCCGTTGGCACACCGCTCATCTGCAAACTCTCTTTAGTAGCGTCACACTGGAGGTTGATGAGTTCATTGAACGTTTTTCCATGGACAAAATCGGTCTTTTCTAAATATTTCAGAGAGATATTAGGTATCTTTAGATCGTTGCCAAAATCTTGAATATTAATAAAAGTTACACTCTTATCTTTGGGTCCCTCGATGAGAAGCTGTAAAAAAGAGTGCTGATCAACAGAACCGATCAAGGATTGGGGCGTTAAGCCTACGGTATTTCCGTGGACATTCACTTTGCCCAGGGACTCACCCCACAATTGGACGTACCATTTACACATATTTTCCAGTTCATTAGCATAAGCAAAGAGGATATTTGTCGTGACCGTACTGCTGTTTTCAAACAAAAAACAGGCTTTATCTATCAAATGGTTTTCTTGGTGGTTAAAGAAGCGATTTAAAAAACCATCCGCACCTTCAAGCAGTCCTTTTGTGTCGTATCCAGCTAACGTCAAAGGGACGATTCCTACTGCGCTTAAGACCGAAAATCTTCCTCCTACATTTAGGGGAATAGCAAACTGCTTCATCCCATGATGATTGGCAAACTGCGACAAAGACGATCCGCTGTCAGTAATGATAACAATACGATCTTTGTCAACACCCTCTATATCCAGACCGTAATGACTGATGACGGTTTTTAAAATAGAGATGGTTTCGATCGTTGTTCCCGATTTGGAGGCAACGATAAAAAGGGTACTCTCTTTTTTAAGTGTAGCTAAGGTCGCGGAGATATTGATGGGATCGGTATTTTCAAAAAAATGCAAATTTCGTACAGTACTTTTTTTGGATTTCAGCAGAGAATCAACACCTTTGACACCCAGTGACGATCCACCGATTCCGATAAGTGCAACATCCGTAATAGTGCCCGATGCACAAAAAGGATTCTCTGACGTAAAACGACTCACCTCATCTATCAAAGCAATCCCATCCAATGGTAAAGCATAATAGCCGATCTCACCGCTGGAACGCTCTTGGGATACTACTGCAAAGGCATCTTCTTTTAGTTTAATCTGTTTTTGGTTCTCGTCTGTCATAAAATCGTGACTAAAAATCATAGTTTTTTTCTCCCTGATACATGTTGTAGATATATAACACCTAGCGGCGGTAAGGTGACACGTAGTGTGCACGGCATGGAACACCGCTCTTCCGCACTGGCTGTCATAGTGCCCGCGTTACCAATATTCCACCCTTCATAGTGTGATGATTGGGAGTTGAATATTTCGACATACTCTCCCTCTTGCGCAACACCCAATGGATAAAGATCTCGTGTTGCATCTGAAAAATTACACACAATATAAATATTCTCATCAATAGTATCACTTTTTCGAACGAAACTGATACAGTTATGGCTTGAGTCTTGATCATCGATCCACGCAAAACCCTCACGTTTTTCATCATATTGATGCAGTGCCCGCTCATCTCTGTAAAGAGCATTGAGGTCACTCACCATTTTTTGCAAGCCTGAGTGCAAAGGAGATTCCAGCAAATGCCAATCAAGTGACGCTTCAAAGTTCCACTCTGCATACTGAGCGATCTCACCACCCATAAAGAGAAGTTTTTTGCCCGGATGCGCCATCATGTAAGAATATAATGTACGCAGATTGGCAAACTTTTGATTGTTATCGCCGGGCATTTTGTTGATGAGAGAGCCTTTCATGTGGACGACCTCATCATGACTCAGCGGCAGCATAAAGTTTTCATCAAATCCATACCACATACTAAATGTGAGCTGTGCATGATGGTGTTGACGATAAATCGGATCATAGCTCATATACTTAAGCGAATCGTGCATCCATCCCATGTTCCATTTAAACCCAAATCCAAGCCCACCCACGCTAGTAGGACGTGTTACCATCGGATACGCGGTGGACTCTTCGGCAATCATCAATATATCGTTGAATTCACCATAAAGACTTTCATTAAGCTTTTTCAAAAATACGATTGCTTCGAGGTTCTCATTTCCGCCATGGATATTAGGAATCCATTCGCCCTCTTTACGCGCATAATTCAGATACAAAATAGAGGCTACTCCATCAACCCGTATTCCGTCAATGTGGTATTTGTCACACCAAAACATCGCGGAGCTTATCAAAAATGACTGTACTTCGTTACGTCCATAGTTAAAAATGATACTGCCCCACTCAGGATGAAATCCTTGACGCGGATCATCATGTTCATACAATGCCGTTCCGTCAAAATTGATCAATCCGTGCATATCTACGGCAAAATGCGAGGGGACCCAATCCATAATAATGCCGATACCGTTTTGGTGAAGAACATCGATGAGAAACATCAAATCCTGAGGTGTCCCAAAACGAGAGGTAGCGGCAAAATAGCCCACAACCTGGTACCCCCATGAACCGTCATAAGGAAATTCGGTAAGAGGCATAAACTCTACATGGGTATAGTTCATCTCTTTTAGATAGGCAACAAGTTCGGTGGACAATTCACGATATGTAAGCGGGCGATTGTTTTCTTCTGTCTTGAGACGCCATGAGCCGATATGCATCTCATAGACGCTCACAGGAGCATCGTGGGCATTGTTTTTGTAGCGGTTTGTCATCCACGTTTCATCACGCCAGCTGTACTGGGCCAAATCCCATACTCTGGATGCTGATCTTGGCGGCTGTTCGGCGTAAAATCCGAAGGGATCACTTTTGTCATGAATAATATTGTGAAATTTGGAAACGATGTGGTATTTGTAGGTGAGTCCTTGCTGAACTCCTTCAATAAATCCTTCCCAAATACCCGATTCATCCTCACGCACTTTTAACGGATGGCTTTGGGTATCGTAATCGTTAAAATCCCCTCGAACACTGACGTTGGCGGCATTTGGTGCCCATACGGCAAAATAAATTCCTGCTTTGCCCTTATACACCATTGGATGAGAACCCAATTTGTCATAGAGTTTTGTATGCGTCCCTTGTTTGAACAAATAGATATCCATATCACTCAAGTGCGTCACATCATACATCATAGGATGATTCATCATTCTCCTTTTCTTCCCCGTACAATACGATGATAAAGAACATCATATTCTTTGGCGGCACTCATCCAATCAAATCGCTGACGCATCGCATTCATACGCATTTGTTCGAAACCTTTACGGTCATTGTACCACGTATAAATAGCCCAGCCTAGTGTATTGATCAAAGCTTCAGGGGTGGCATCATAAAATTTAAATCCTGTACCGTGCAAGGAATCGTTTTGGTAATTTTCGATCGTATCATCCAGTCCGCCCGTTGCACGTACTATAGGCAATGTTCCGTAACGAAGACTGTAGATTTGGTTCAATCCGCACGGTTCAAACAACGATGGCATCAAGAACAAATCACTTCCGGCTTCGATTTGATGCGCCAAATCATTGCGATACCCAATATAACAACCAAACTTTTCTGGATACGTACGGGCGATGTCACTAAAAAACGACTCTGCCCACTTCTCTCCGGCACCCAGCATCACGATTTGAATATCCATGTCCAAAATTTTATGAATAGCCGCAGCGAGCAACGCTATCCCTTTTTGCTCTACTAGTCTTCCAACAAGTCCGATAAGGGGAATATCCTCTTTTTGCGGAAGATTAAACGTCTGCTGTAGTACACTTTTACAAACTTTCTTACCCTCCATATCCTCAACATCAAAGGCTTTCGGAATTAACGTATCAATCGTAGGACTCCATTCATCATAATCGACACCATTGAGTATCCCATGCAGCTTCTCGGTATGCGAATCGATCAATCCCTCCAGACCCCATCCAAACTCTCGTGTGCGAATTTCTTGGGCGTATTTTTGACTCACCGTACTAATCGCATCGGCATGAACAATTCCCCCTTTGAGGAGGTTTACACTACCAAACTCTTCAAATTCATAATAATGTTCCCATCCGATCCCCAGAACATCCATCACCCCTTTGTAAAACTTCCCCTGATGCTGAAGATTATGAATACTCAAAAGCGAACCGGTATGGGCAAAATTGCTGTCATACGCATAAACGGTATTGAGCAAGACGGGAATGGCGGCTGTGTGCCAATCGTTAGCGTGAATGACATCAGGATGAAAGTGAAGTTTTTTAGCCAATTGCATAACGGCACGTGAAAAGAAAAGAAAGCGGTTGTCATTGTCACTAAAACCTTCTCCATTATCATCATAAAGTCCGTTGCGGCCAAAAAAGGTATCATGTTCGATAAAATAAATAGGAACATCGCTATTAGGAATAACTCCTTCATACACACGTGCCCACTCTTCGCCCATAATGCCCATCGGTACACCCAGTGAACCTTCTAATGGTTTGAGGCCATATTTTTCACGATCCACTATGTAGTAACGCGGCATTACAATACGAACATCATGCCCTAGTTTACCAAGGGCCTTGGGAAGCGCTCCCGCAACATCTGCCAAACCGCCCGTTTTTGCAAACGGCACAACTTCAGATGCGGCTATGAGTATGTTTAATTTACCCATTGGATAACCTTTCATAAATGTCACGGTACGCTTTAGCGCTTTGAGCCCATGAAAAATCGCATTTCATATTGTGATTGACAATAGTCTCATAGTGCTTTTTATCGCTATACAGCGTACATGCTTTTTTGACGGCTGCAAGAAGTGATCGTGCCGTTGGGGTATTAAATACTACACCGAATCCATCAGTACTTTGATTCTCAAAGTTCTCGAATTTTTTCACTGTATCTGCCAAACCTCCGACACGATGAACCACAGGTACGGCACCGTAAGCAAAAGCGATCATCTGATTCAACCCGCATGGCTCGAAGAGTGAGGGCATCAACAGAAAATCACCTGCTGCATACATCCGATGTGACAACGATTCGTCATATCCGAACGTCAGATGAATATTAGGATATCGCCCACTTAGATCATTAAACACTTCATGATACCCCTCTTCTCCCTCACCCAACAAAACAACATTGCACTCCATTGAGGCGATTTTCGGCAAGGCTTCAAGCAGTATATCCATCCCTTTTTGAGCCACAAAACGCCCGACAAAGACAAACAACGGCTTGGTAGCACCCTTAAGCCCTACAGTCTTTAACAAATCACTTTTTGAGGCTTTTTTTCCTTTGGCATCGCTATAAGAAACAACCAGAGCTTTGTCAGATATGGGTGAAAAATGGTTCGAATCAATGCCGTTAATGATCCCTTTGAGTTTTGACGTATGATAGTGTAAAAATCCATCCAGTCCGCATCCGAATTCTGGGGTCAAAATCTCCCGTGCATACGTAGGGCTCACCGTCGTAAGTGCATCACTGTAAGAAATTCCTGCTTTCATAAAGCTCATCTGATCGTAGAATTCGATCCCCTCCATCGTAAAGTGCTCTCCATTAATCCCCAATTCATTCATAGCCGAAGCATTAAACGTCCCTTGATACGCGAGATTATGAATTGTAAAAAGAGTTTTGGCGGTAATTTTCGGATCATCATGTACCAGCAGCGACACTAATCCGCACTGCCAATCGTTGAGATGAACGATATCGTAGTGTTCATGGCGGAGCAAGGCAACTATCGTATGGCAAAAAAGCCCGAAACGGACTGCATTGTTCTCATAATCCGCACAAGCAGTCCCATAGAGAAACTCGGGATCACACAGTATCGGCGAATAGACAAAGCGATAATTCATCCCCTCGTGCGTGCATCCAAACATCTCTATAGTGTACGTGGTTTCACCCATCGTGATCTCAAACGTTTTTTCCTGGGCAATCAAATATTTTTCTCTATTCACGCAGGAATAAAGCGGCATAATCACCTCTACATCACACTCCAGAGCACGCGGTAACGCATACGCCACATCGGCCAATCCACCCGTTTTTGCGAACGGATATACCTCACCTGCTGCAAACAGTATTTTTTTAGCCATGATTGTCCCCTTGTAAAAGTTTTGCCGCCATTTCCGGAGATACAGGATTGATCATCATTGACGTATTCACCTCAAATCCCCCCAATCGATAAATGCGCGGCGTAATTCGAATCATCAATCGATGCGCATCACACTCTAATACATCGTCCCCTAAGGGAGGGGTTGAAATCCATAGATTAAAAGAAAAATTTTTTAGCTGTGCGTGCAATCTATGAAGTACCGACTCAAGTAATAATGCCAAATCATCAACATCCTTATCATTTATTATATCAATCTGACCAAGACAGCGTTTTGAACTGATCATCACCTCAAACGGATATTCGCTGGCATATGGGCAAAATGCACTAAACTCTCCACGACGTTCTATGAGTCGAACTTTTGCCTCTTCCTCATCATTCACGATTGATTCGATCAAAGCATGACGATGTACATGGAAATACTCACGTATATGGCGGTTAATTTCACGGACGGCTTTGGGGATAACGGGCAAGGCGATCAACTGGGTATGGCAATGTGCCATTGTTGAACCTGCATCAAAACCTTCATTTTTAAAAAGGGAGATAAAGGCAATGCGATGCTCCCGACGCAAATCACCTACACGCTCACGTAAGGTCTTTAACCATATCACCGTCTCTTCATGGCTCCACTCCATCATCGATACTCGATGCGTGGGGGTATCAATAATCACCTCATGCGCTCCAAATCCATCCCAATACTCGAAGGGTCCACTATGGTGCTGATGTGGCGCTTCGATGGCAACGGCTTTATAAAGATTGGGAACGACACGTGTGTACCACCCTTTTTGATTGGCCACAGTCTCAGGGTCCCGCATTGCCAAAATTTCTTTTGGCGTCATCGATTCATTGCCCTCACAAAAAGGGCACATAACACTTTCGTCAGCTTTATGAGCTATACGTGCAGCGTCAGGCCGGTGAAGCCTCTCTGGGGCAATGAGAACATAGGTATCGTTCAAACGGTCATAGCGTATTTCAGACATCAGTGACTTCCAATGTACCGTTAAGATCAAATGCTATCCTAAAATCAAAGACAAAAGCGAGACTAAGACCCTGCACACTCACGTCAAATCCTGATTCGCTTTGCGAAAGGGTTTCGAGCTGAAAATAATGTACATCACAATCATTATCGAAACGAAGAGTGATTTTTTTCTTTAAAACCGTATCGATCATTTCCAGTGACCCTATTGACTTTATGCTTCCTGATTTTTTCAATGATTCACCATTAATACGCAACGAATCATAGTCCGAGAAGTGAAAGTTGTGTTCGAGTACGTAGATGAAATCCCCCTCAGCTTGACAGTTTAAATGGATAGAAAAATCTAAGCTGTTGGGGCTAAAGAGAAAGCTTTTTTCTAAATGGGCAGTGATTTTTTCAGGAAGATACATCCCGCCATCACGTATAAACGTAACACGACCATCCTTTTGCGTTAATACAAAGGGCTGATTGGCAAAATCACCGTATTCTTTAAAAGTACTATAACGAAAATTTTCACAGGTAAAGGTATCATCGCTGATATGATCGACAAAGGAGTTTTTCCCATACCAGTCATAGATAAGAGTATCACGAAGTGATTCCTCTACCTCTGTGCTTGCATGATGAATCGTGTCAATCCCCTCTTCTAACGGAGTCATTTTTTCTGAAGGTGCAAACAACTTCTGATGATACGCCTCTTTGCGTCTTGTGAGGGTGTTTTGATAGTTATAGCACCCTTCGCGAACATCCATCTCTACGAGCTGTCCCCCTAAAGCGCAATCAAAACGCCATATCAGCTCCGGCGTCACTATTTTGATCTTGTCATATCCGTCTAGTTCATTTTGATCGACCACAATACATTCAGACGTACCGTAACGGATATTTTCACATTCAATGAGGTAGTGGTATGCATTATCGCGTAAATTGGGAAGATACAGTCCCCCAAACACTCCATGCCAAAGCGGATCATTGGTTTGAAGTTTGTACAGCGAGGTTTGAAATTTTCCCTCTTGTGCATGAAAAGCACGGGAAAGTTCAATCATCCGCTTGTGCAGACGGTTGCTTTCAGGATATTTGACGAAGAAGTTTTTCCAGATTCCCCCTTTAAGAAACTTCACACCATACTCTTCATAACGCTCTAAACCTATCTCATATTTAAGGGCTTCAAGACGCAGCGCATCATCTGCTTTAAGGCTCCATTCTCCCATCTCATAATACGATACATTGGGAAGATACGCAATCCCTCGAGGGCGATGTGATGCAAAATATTCACCATAATGGCATGTCTCGATGGTCTCATCGGCTAAAATAGCCTCTACAAAACGTTCCAGCCATTTTTTCTCATAAACCCATTCATGCGTTCCCGGCCACATCCCAAATTTCTCTGCATCATCAAAAATAATAGCAGCCGAATCGTTTTCACGATTGTACGATTTGATGGCCCGTATGGCACTCTCGACATTTAAAAACGGAATGGCATAGCGCAGCTTCTGGCTGATGGGGAACAAGCCCATCTCTATGCCGCCTTCTTCACTCATGTAATATCCGTCTAAATTTTCTTGATCAAATCCGGCACACTGAAAATGGTAATCATCCATAACCGTGTAGCTGACTCCTGCA
>JAYVLH010000109.1:0-3839 GCA_043759555.1 Sulfuricurvum sp.
GCCACATGGTATGTTAATGGTAGTGCAGGAATTACGTATGGTGGAACCGGTACCAGTAGTTGGTCCATAACAGAGATAGGAGTATAACATGACATACATAGATGCAATTTCAATAGGGTTTCCAGCAGTTCAGTGCCATACTGTAGGGGATGGTGCAATATACACAAATATTGTGTGGGATGCCGGAAATCCACTGCCGGATCAAGCTACTTTGGATGCGTGGATTGCCGCTAATCCTGGGTTGACTACACTAGCAATAACCAAATATGAATTCCGTAAATTGTTTACGTTAACCGAACGAGTTGGTATAGATAATGTACAGTCCAATGCTAATATAGCTGCAAATTACAAAGCTATACTGTTGACTATGGCAAAGGATATGGAATTGTCCGCCTCGGTAGAGCTGAATAATTCCGATGTTGCATCTGGGGTTCAATTATTAGAACAATTGGGTTTAATCGCAACCGGTAGAGCAGCAAGAATACTATCAAATTTACCACCAGCATAAAGGATTATACAAATGAACATTATACAAAAGGTTGGAAATTTAATATCCGTTACAATTGGTAAAATTAATTGGACCACTAAGCAGGTTGCCACTGCAGAAGAGTTGCAAACTATCCACGATAAATTAATTCCTAACTATTATATCATTTTAACGCGACATGATGGTCATTTATCCGCATATGCTATAGCATTCGCCCATTTCTTTCTGACTGGAAAGTGGGGATATTATGGACACGTATTGATGAACCTAGAAGATACGGTAGATAATGATGACGATTTCCGGTTAATTGAAGCTATTGGTACTGGTGTCCAGTATTCGCCGTTTAATAAGGTATTTGATCAACAATGTAGCTCTGTTGCATTATTAAAACCTAAATCTATGTCTGTAGAACATTGGACTTCTGTATTAGATCGAGCAAAAACTGAATTAGGTAAACCATATGACACATTATTTGATTTATCGAATGATAAGGCCCTTAGTTGTGTAGAATTAGTCCGCATAGCATTGCAAGGGGAACCTAATTATGCTACCGACTTTGCTAATTTTGAAGCAATGATATCAAAAGATAAAAATCTAGATCCGCAAATGTTTTATGAGTGCCCAGATTTTGAGGTAGTTTACGAGTTTAGACATTAAAATATCCGTATAGTGGTAATCCATATGTATCTTATGGAGCTAGTTCATAAATATATAAAACGTATAGTTTATATAGGAAAATATTATGAGATTACCATTTCGCCAAGGTGTTTTACAGCGTCCCACTAATTGTTTACAAAAAATATCTAACGATATTGTCATTTCTACGGCTAATGGGCCGATAGTTTCTACATTATCGTATCATACTGCTGAATATTATCACACCGAACCTCAAAACGTAAACCAGTACATTGCTTGGACTAATCTATCTCCGGCTACAGATTACTGGTTATACATCAATATTGATAAACTAACCGGGGTACGGACTTTCGGACAAACGTTGTTAGCTCCGATAAATGGTACGACACAACCAGTAACACCATCACTAGATCAACACTGGTTCGATACAAACACCAACACTACTAAAGTGTGGATGGGTGTTGTTTGGACAGAGTACATACGAGTATTCATCGCAAAAATTACTGGTACTAACACATTTGTGTATAATGATTTGGGAACCCAAGTAGGTACAGCCACACCATATGATTCTGGTCGTATATTATTTGATGGTTTCGGTAAAGTAATTAAACAATCTAATGGGTTGTTCATGACGACCGAAGACCAGTTTTTCGTAGATAGTGCAAATATAAGAGCTTCTAAATTAGAAGCTACCATAATTGCAGCTTTAACTACCGAAAATATTCCAGCGTACAGCATTGTTACGTATAAAGCATTTGATCGCATCGGCTTAGCTACATATGAAGATATTAGCAATTCCATCATTGCCATCGTTACTGCTGACGCATTGTATGGTACTGTAGCAAATCTCGTACTCCAAGGTATCGTTACCAACCCTAATTGGAATTGGGCTAATGTTAACACACCATTGTGGGTAGATACTGCTGGTGTTTTAGTAGACGTTGACCCAAATCAAGTAAATTCATTGCGTCCCAAAGCAGTTCCAATAGCACGCACATTATCTCACGATACTATCTTTATAGAACAAGGGTTGGGCGGTCGAGGTGAACAAGGTCCAGCTGGGAATGCATCAGCATTGGTAGATTTAGCTACCACCACAACATTCGGTATAGTAAAATTAGCCACTGTTCCGACAGATAGTGCTAACCCATTAGTGGTTGGAGATAATGATCCTCGGTTGTCTAATGCACGGACTCCAACTGCCCACACCCACCCAGCATCGGATATTTCTTATATCGGGCATACTGGTTTACCATCCGCTAGCGTACAAACAACCATCGATGCATTAGATGCTGGTAAATTAAATATATCAGGCGGCACGATGACTGGATTGCTAACATTGTCTGGTAATCCAACAACAACGTTACAAGCTGCTACCAAACAATACGTAGATTCTCGAGTGAGTGGACTGATTTGGATCGATCCGATATCGGACGTAAACCTAGTATCAGATGCATTAACGACCCCACCAACTAATCCTGGTTATACTGACATATTTGTTGTGGCTGCTGGTGGGTCTGGATTGTGGGTTGGTAAAGATGGACACATGATGCGATGGGATGGGTCAATTGTTGGATGGATTGATATAGGGTTACCCACAGCTGGCGCACGCATTGGTGTTGCTATAGAATCATCCACGGTACCAAGTGGAACGTTCGCCAACAAAAAGAATAATATTGCTATATGGAACTCGCCATCTTGGACATTCTACGCACCAGCTAACAACAATGCTGTATTCGTAAGCAACTCATCATCGTTGCATAGTTTCCATCAATATGTTTATAGCGCAACAGCTCTCAAGTGGACAGAATTTGGTGGTCAGATGGCAATACAACCAGGAGCTAATTTAAGTTTATCTGGCAACATAATGAATGTAGTTGGTGGTAGTGGAAGCAACCTCAATGCAGATATGGTAGATGGTTTACACGCATCTGATTTATCATTAGTCAACCACAACCATGATGCTGTTTATGTCCAGTTGATTGGTGGTACCATGACTGGTCCTTTAATATTAAATGCTGACCCTATTGATTTATTAGAAGCTGCAACAAAGCGATATGTTGATAATATATCAAGATCATTAATTAAGCCTTTTTCACAAATCGTGTATGGTATTGGTAACGGTATATCTAGCGATGTTACATTTACTGTAGATCCATCCACAGGTAGATTTCAATTTGTTCCACCACCATCTTCTACTCCAGAAGATATTAAGATAATTGGTGCCAATGCGTCAATAGAATCCAACAAGGCGCCGAGTAATATAATGATATCTGCCGGAACCGGTGATATGTATAGTGCGGGTGGAACACTTAGCATGTACTCTGGCGCTGGAGGAATGTATAGTCAGGGCGGTCTATTAAAAATTGTGGCAGGTAATGGTGGCAACAGTAATGGTATCATTGATGTTAAAACTAATCCTACTGCTGGGGTGGGAGGTGATGTACGTATTACCGCCGGTACGGGAGGATATTCCGGAGGAAAAGGCGGTGATTTACAAATATCTTCAGGTGATGCATATGTTGTAGGTGTTGGTAATCCTATTGTAGGAGATTTTGTAGGCGGACTAGTGTCATTAACAGCAGGGCGTGGTAATAATTCAGGATTTGGTGGGACTATCAACATCACTAGTGGTGATGGTGGATATGATTATTATAATCAGTACGCTACGGGTGGGGATGGTGGTGACATAAACGTACGGTGTGGTAGCGGTGGG
>JAYVLH010000110.1:0-29021 GCA_043759555.1 Sulfuricurvum sp.
TTTGTAGCGGTTATAAAAATACGTTTAGGCAAGATTGGACTCTTTTGGCTATAATTGTTGACATTTTAATACAGGTTTGATGATGAATCGCTTTGAAGAGTATACAACACAGTTTGTTCAGCAAGTAGGAAAAAAAGAGGGTGCGATTTGCCCTTCGATAGTAAATTCTGCATCGTTTGGTTATGGAGACAGTGAAACAGGTGAAGGAATATTTGACGGTTCTGTGAAAAAGCCACTTTATTCGCGTATGGGTAATCCGACATCCGCACAGCTAGAACAGATTTTAGCTTCTATGGATGGTGGTATCGGTGCGGTTGCAGCATCGTCTGGGATGGGTGCTACGGCTATGGCAACACTTAGCCTTTTACAATCAGGCGACGAGATAGTCAGTGTCGGTGGATTATTCGGAGGTACATATTCTTATTTTTCGGAAACCTTGACACGATTTGGGATTACGAGCCGTTTTTTTGATGTAGATGAACTGGGAGCTATCGAGGATGCCATCACGGATAAAACTAAAATTATTTTTTTAGAGAGTGTGGGAAATCCGAATATGCGTCTTCCTGATATAGGAGCCATTGCTGACATTGCAACTGCACATGGAGTGGTGTTAATGGTGGATAATACGATTACACCACTCAGCGTAAAACCATTGGCTTTAGGTGCGGATATTATTGTTTACTCAACGACAAAAATTATTACGGGTAATGCTTCGTCATTGGGTGGGGCGGTTATTTTTCGTGCTATTAATGAAGGTGATGACAAGTTTAAGGGTGAGCGTTATGCTGAAGTGCACCCTTTTATTAAGAAAATGGGGAAAATGGCGCTCATTGGAAATGCTAAAAAGCGGGCATTACGTGATTTTGGTATGAGTGCAAATGGATTTGGAAGTTATTTGACAATGTTAGGTCTTGAAACGTTGCCATTACGCATGGACCGAGTGGTATCAAGTGTCGAAAAAATTGCCAAAGAACTGGATGCAGCAGGGTTTGTTGTTAATCATCCTGTTTTACCAAGTCATCCTCATCACGATCGTTATTTAAAGCAATTTTCGTTAGGCTGCGGAACATTATTAACAATTGACATGGGAAGTAAAGAAGCCGCATTTGCATGGTTGAATCACTCTAAGCTCATTACTATTACGGCAAATATTGGAGATTCCCGAACATTGGGACTTCATATGGCCTCGACAATTTACCGTGATTTTGATGAGCCAACGCGCGAATTTTTAGGGATTACACCAGGATTGATTCGTATCTCCATTGGGCTTGAAAATCCAGATGAGATTATTAATGATTTTGTTTTGGCACGTAACTCATCTCTTTAAGCCAAACGATACATGATGATGGTTAAAGTATTTTTTTAAATCAAGGGTAATTGTGAGCACAAAAGTAAAACACACACTTGAAGATTCTTTGGAACTTCGAGAGCCGAAAAAATATCAAGTCTATTTATTGAATGATGATTATACGTCGATGGATTTTGTGATTGATATATTGATGGGGGTTTTTCGAAAAACTTACAGTGATGCCCATAAAATTATGTTGCAAGTTCATCAAAATGGTCGTGGATTGTGTGGAATCTATTCCTATGAAATTGCTGAGACCAAAATACATCAAGTGAGTTCGCTTGCACGAGAAAGCGGTTTTCCCTTAAAAGCTGTGATGGAGGAAGTGTAGATGATTAGTGCTCAATTGAACTCAATTTTCCAAAAAGCTGTGGCATTGGCACGGCATCAGCGACATGAATATCTGACCATTGAACATGTGATGCTCTCGTTGGTCAATTCTGCTGATGGTGAAGCAATTATCAAGGCATGCGGTGGAGATGTTGAAGTGATTAAAGAGTCATTGGGAAACTATCTTCTGCAAACATTGGAACCTTTGCCTGAGGAAGTAGTACAAGAGCCGTTTGAAACGGTAGCCCTTGCTCGAATGATTGATGAAATGATGCGTCATGTTAAAAGTGCCCAAAAACAACACGCCGATGTGGGTGATTTTATTGCAGCTATTTATGAAGAAGATCATACATATGCGCGGCTATTGCTTGAAGAATATGGGATTAGTCGTGTTGATTTGCTTGAAGCGATTTCTCATCAAGAGCTTGATGTACCTCAAGATGCTCAAGCTAGTGCGGGTGCCTTAGAAAAATATGCGATCAATTTAATAGACCAAGCCAAAAAAGGGAAAATTGACCCGGTTATTGGCCGTATTAATGAAATTGAACGGGCTATTCAAACATTATGCCGACGTCGTAAAAACAATCCGCTTCTTATTGGTGAACCGGGAGTGGGTAAGACGGCGATTGCTGAAGGGTTGGCATTGCGTATCGTATCCGGTGATGTCCCTGCATTGCTTGAGAATGCAGAATTGTTTGCTCTTGACCTTGGTGCTATGCTTGCGGGAACTAAATATCGTGGTGATTTTGAAAAACGGCTCAAAGCAGTCATTGATGAGGTTCAAGCGCATCCTAATGCAATTTTATTCATTGATGAAATTCATACGATTGTTGGCGCAGGTGCTGTTGGGGGTGGAAGTATGGATGCCTCCAATCAGCTCAAGCCTGCCTTGGCTTCAGGAAGTTTAAAATGTATGGGAGCCACGACGCATGCCGAGTATCGGTCGGTTTTTGAAAAAGACAAGGCATTAAGCAGACGTTTTGCCCGAATTGAAGTGAACGAACCCTCTCAGGAGGAGAGTTTTTTGATTCTCAAAGGGCTTCGGGAACGATATGAAAAACATCATGGTGTCAAATATACCGATAAAACATTGCGATGCGCGGTCGAGCTTTCTAAAAAATTTATTACCGATCGATTTTTACCCGATGTGGCCATCGATTTGATCGACGAAGCAGGCGCCTCGTTTCATCTGCTCCATCACAAGCGTACGACCGTTACCCCTAATGATATTGAGACGATTATTGCCAAGATGACGGGAGTTCCTGTCTCAAAAATATCCGGAGATGATCGCAGTAAGCTTGCAGGTTTGGAAGAGGAGTTAAAAACGCGCGTTATTGGACAAAATAACGCGATTGCTCAGGTAGTTCGTTCTATTAAGCGCTCGTATGCAGGATTATCACAGCCTAATAAACCAATTGCATCATTTTTGTTCTCAGGCCCCACAGGGGTAGGAAAAACAGAGCTGGCAAAATCGCTTGCATCATCAATGGGAATTCATTTTGAACGGTTTGATATGTCGGAATACATGGAAAAACACGCTATTAGCCGTCTTATAGGAGCACCTCCAGGGTATGTTGGATTTGAGCAGGGAGGTTTGCTAAGTGAAGCAATCCGTAAGCATCCTTATACGGTATTGTTACTCGATGAAATTGAAAAAGCCCATCCTGATTTGGTGAATATACTGCTTCAGGTGATGGACAATGCGACGTTGACGGACAATAACGGCTATAAGGCTAATTTTACGAATGTCGTACTTATTATGACGTCCAATATCGGTGTGAGTGAACGAACTGTGATGGGATTTAATGCAGACAGTTCTATTTCACGTCACGAAGCATTAAAATCATTTTTTACCCCAGAATTTCGTAATCGTCTGGATGCGGTCGTTGAATTTGGCGCATTGAATATGACCGTAGTGGAGAATATTGTTGATAAATTTATTAAAGAGCTAAATGGTCAACTTAAATCTAAAAAAGTATCAATTATCTTGAGTGAAAAGGCTAAAGGATATTTGGCATCAATGGGTTATGACAAGGAAATGGGAGCACGGCCTCTGGGTAGAGTCATACAAGAAAAAATCAAAGATCCATTGGTTGATGAAGTGCTGTTTGGTAAGTTGACGAACGGCGGAAAAGTGATGATAGATTTTACGGAGTCTTTGGTCTTTGATTATCAGTAAGTTATGATTCCTAAGCTCACATACCATCTTTCTTTCCCTGATCCCAGTACTGCAACACCTGAGGGGATAGTAGCATATGGAGGTGATTTGTCCCCGTCACGTTTGATGATGGCGTATCGACATGGAATTTTTCCATGGTACAGTGAAGGTGACCCGATTTTATGGTGGTCACCTAATCCACGGCTTGTTTTAGATTTAAACGACTTTAAGCTTCATAGATCATTGCGTAAAAAAATACCTCAATTTGATATCCATATTGATACTGCTTTTTTACAGGTTATTCAAGAATGTTCAAAAATTCCTAGACGGCAGCAAATGGGTAGTTGGATAGTGCCAGAAATGGTTGAGGCATATGAAGTGCTGCACGGTATGGGATATGCTCACAGTGTAGAAGCATACCAAGAGGGTGTATTGGTGGGTGGATTGTATGGCGTAAGTATCGGGAAAGTTTTTTGCGGAGAGTCAATGTTTGCGATTGTCTCTGATGCCTCGAAAGTAGCATTTGCTGTTTTGGTTGAAAAACTAAAAGAGTGGGGATACGTCTTTGTTGATTGTCAGGTACCAACCGTACATTTGAAAAGTTTAGGGGCCATTGAAGTACCGAGAAAGGTATTTTTGAAACAGTTAGCAACGTATTCAAATGAGAGTGTGTCTCAAAGCGCGTGGCACTAAATATATCAAGGATGGGTATGAATATTTGCGGCAATCAAGATTACCAAGATGGAGCTTCTTTTATTAGGAATGTAGGGATTCGATTGTGGGAACATTGGTGTTTAAAAGCCATTGGTACGATGGCATTTATGGGCGTTTTTTTCTCAATATACCTTTATCTTTTGAAGCATCCATCTTGTGATGTTGCCAAAATGCCAACGACTATTGTTGATGATACGGTTGGATTTAACCCATTTTTCCTTTATTTTTATCTCTCATTATGGGTGTATACATCATTGGCGCCAGCATTGATGAAAACAAAAAAAGAGTTGATTTTGTATGGTATGTATATTGGAATAGTGTGTGCAATAGGAGTGGGAATTTATATTATTTTCCCAACTGCTATGCCTCAATGCAGTATTGATTGGAGATGCTATCCTGAATTTTCTATGCTGAAATCCATAGATGCTGCTGGAAATGCTTTCCCTTCTATGCATGTAGCCGCTGCTTTTTTTTCACTCTTTTGGATTAATCGTCATCTTGAGCAAATGCGTGCCCATCCGTTATTGGTATGGATAAATTGGTTCTGGTGCCTGGGAATTATTTATTCAACAATGGCGATTAAGCAACACGTATTTTTAGATGTAGTAGGAGGACTTGTTTTGGGGGGAGTTTTTGCTTTTTTATCGCTTCGACACCACAAGATTAAATTTTATTTCTCGTAGAGAGGATAGCCTTATATTGTAGTGTTTAGTTTGTTGACATACTCATCCATACGTATAAAACTGGACGAAAATTCTTTTATCAATACATTGAGTTTTTTTTCACACTTAGCAATTCCTTGATAGTGAAAATAGTTATCCACAGGTCTAAGTTGTAATCTCGGTTGATGACTATCTATTTCTCTGGGGTGTACGTAAATAAATACATTTTTGCCAGTATTATTTTTCTCTTTGATTGTCCGCTTGATTAGCCATGTTGGAAAAAATCGTAAATAACCCCCTCCTGCATAACCGACATGGTTTCCAAAAAGATTCATAGTGCTTTGGGGTATTTCTAAAATAGGGGAGGATGTAGGGTAGTGAGGGGTCTCTTCGAAATTTGGAATACCAAAGAGCGGATTTTTGGCCGGATATATAGAGGATGAGTAGGTAAACCCTAAAGAGGCTAACGTATCATAAAACCAAGGAAGAGTATCGGGCTTGACTGACCATGATGGGGCCCGAAATCCGACTACTTTTTGACCAGTTATTTGTTCTAAGATATCAGATGACCTTTCTAAGTCAGTACGAAACTCATCAGGTGTCATGGAATAAACAAGTTGATGAGAAGTACCATGCGATGCAATTTCATGACCTGCATTAAAAAGTTTTTGAATGATTTGTGGCTTCTCTTTGGCAACATCACCAAGAATAAAACAGGTAGATTTGACGCTAAACCTATCGCAAATATCGATCAGACGATCAACGTTGGCTTCTAAATTTGTTGATTTTGGAGTGTATTGAGAGAGGTCAATGTCGGCATAATTGGCGTGAAACCACTCTTCAATATCGAAGGTTAAAAAGTTTTTTGTAATCATGTATCAAATTATAGCCATTGTTTTGGTCATGAGGAGATATTTTTAGAATCTTTAGTATAATTACAATCTTAAGAATAATGCAGGGTTATATTTACAATAATGAATGAATTTACACAGGAACTTTATACGATTACTTCTAGAGACATCAACAGCATCGTCCTTGTTTTAGCTGACGAAAGTCATCCGATTTTTAAGGCACATTTCGAGGGAAATCCTTTACTTCCTGCTTTTTTACATATTGATATTGCCGCTGAGATTTTTGGTTTTGAGGTCATTGGAATCAGTCGGTCAAAGTTTATGGAGCCTCTGCTACCCAATGATGAAGTTGTTGTTACTCTTGAACAGCGTCCATTAGGAGTAAGAGTTCGATTATTGAAAGATACGCGTATCGCCAGTGAGATGAATTTTGAAATCCAATAGCCTTTGCATTCTTATCCCCGTCTACAACAATCCTCAAACCATCGCGCGTGTTGTAAAAGAAGTTTTGGCGTATGAACTTCCTATTATTGTGATAGACGATGGCTCCAATATTCCTGTTAGTGAACTCATAGAGCATGATAATCAAATAACAGTTGTTCGTCATGATCAAAATCAAGGAAAAGGTATTGCCCTTCGTACCGGTGCATTGAGAGCCAAAGAGATGGGATTTAGCTATTGTTTAACGATGGATGGGGATGGACAACATTTTGCGCAAGATATCCCGAAATTTTTAAATATTTTTGATGGTGTATTTGATGACCATACTATGATTATTGGGGTACGTGATTTTAAAGATTGTAATCCTCCCCAATCTTCAATTATTGGGCGACAAATTGGAAATTTTTGGGTGTGGATTGAGAGCGGTGTATGGGTGAATGATACTCAAACGGGATTCCGTATGTATCCTGTAGCGTTTTTGAGTTATCCTTCGAGTACGGTACGCTATGAGTTTGAAATCGAAAATTTGGTAAAATTCTTATGGTCAGGCGGGAAAGTATTAGAAGTGATGGTAAAAACACTTTATGATGAGACCCGCGTGACCCATTTTGATAAATTAAAAGATAATATCTATATGATAGTTTTGCATGCAAAACTGGTCGTAATGCGAATTTTTTTATTAAAGGGAGTATTTAAAACAATGGAGAAAAAACAACAATGACAGTAACAATTAACGATCAATTTATTCCTTTTGAAAATGTGGCAAATGCAACAGCTGTATTACTTGACAGCAGTGTTCTTTTTAGAGATCGAATCCGTGCTGCGGAAGCATTGTTAATGAAAGAGATTAGCGACGGCAATCCGATTTACGGCGTGACAACAGGCTATGGTGATTCGGGAAAAAACTATCTGGTTTTTGAAGATGCTAAAACATTGCAGGTTAATTTGTATCGGTTTCATGGGTGCGGTGTTGGTGAAATTTTATCGGAGAAAGAGATTTTTAATATCGTTTTGGTTCGTCTGATTAGCATATCAAAAGGCTTTTCAGGTGTGAGCGTAGAGCTTCTTGAAGCAATATTAAAATTTCTCGAGATGGGTATTTTGCCTGCTATTCCTGCAAAAGGTTCTGTGGGGGCATCGGGTGATTTGACTCCATTGTCTTATATTGCTGCGGCGTTGGCTGGAGAGCGTGAAGTAATTTATCGATCACAGCTTCGAGTCACTGCTGATGTACTAGCTGAGTGTGGAATTGAGCCATATGTCTTCAAGCCAAAAGAAGCATTGGCGATTATGAACGGCACGTCGGTAATGGCGGGAATTTTGGTAGTACAGATTGAAAACTTCGAACGCCTTCTTTTGGGGCTTGAAAGCTTTTCAGCAGGATTGTTTGAAGCGATGGAAGCGGATACTACAGCGTTAGAACCGTTTGTGCATCAAGTAAAACCGTTTGAGGGACAGATTAAATGTGCCTCAAATTTAAGAGCAAAACTAACGGGTGCAACGTTGGTTCATGACCGTCTTAGCCGTTATAAAAGCTTTTTTGATGCAGAGCATCATAATATTCAAGATCGTTATTCGATCCGTTGTATTCCTCAGATTTTGGGCGTTGCCTGGGATAATCTTGCATTGGCTAAAAAATGGGTTGAGACTGAGATTAACTCAGTGAGTGATAATCCACTGATTAACTGTGATGAACAGATTATTTATACAGGTTGCAATTTTTATGGCGGTTACATGGCGCATTCTGCCGATACATTGAAAATATGTTTGGCAAATATGGCTGATTTGTTAGATAAACAGTTTGCGGTTTTGGTGGATGATAAGTTTAATCGTGGATTGGGTGAAAATCTAAAAATTTCTAAGGAACATTATCATCACGGATTTAAAGCAATGCAAATCACGTTGAGTTCTCTTAGTGCAGATGTTATGATGCGAATGTTGCCATCGAGTGTATTTTCACGCTCTACGGAATCGATGAATCAGGATAAAGTAAGTATGGGAACAACAGGCGCGTTGGGACTAAAAGGAGGTATCGAGGAATTTTCATCAATGCTTGCCATCGCAATGCTGGGTATTGCCCAGGCGATGGACATTCGCGGTGTGGAGAAGTTTTCTCCATTTGCGAAAGGCCTGTATGCTAAAATCCGTACTGTTTCCGCTCCTTTGATCGAAGATCGTCGTCTTGATGGAGATATTGTAACCATACGAGAGATGTTATTGCGTGGAGAATTGGTGTGAAGAAAGTTCTTGTCACCGGTGGCACAGGTGCAATCGGTGAAGCTGTTGTACGAATATTTTCGGCCAACGGTTATTTTGTTTATATTCATTATCACAGTAACCAAGCTAAAGCAGACGCTTTAGTCGAAGAGTTGGGAAATGCACAAAGTATCGGATTTGATATTGCTTCGGGTGAAAGTGTACGTGCTGCATTGGAAGGGATATCGGTTGATGTGCTTGTCAACAATGCTGGTAAAACCAAAGACAAACTTTTCTTTTGGCTTGAAGACAGTGATTGGGATGATGTCATTCAGACGAATCTTACTGGTACGTATTATGTGACCAAAGCACTGCTGCCTGCTATGCAAAAACAAAAATCGGGAGCTATCGTGAATGTTGCTTCGGTCGCTGGTGTGGTGGGTAATATCGGTCAAGCCAATTATGCTGCCTCAAAAGGGGGAATGATAGCAATGACCAAGTCTCTTGCCCTTGAGATAGCACGCTATAAAATCCGTGCTAATTGTGTTGTTCCTGGATTTATCCACTCGGAGATGACAGCAGGATTCAATGAAAAAGATTTTGAAAAGATAATACCGATGAAGCGTTTTGGAAATCCTGAAGAAGTAGCAGAAGTCATTTTTTTCCTTGCGGATAAAGCATCGTATATGACGGCTGAAGTCGTCAATATTTCCGGCGGGATGGTGCGCTAATGAGAAGAGTTGTAATTACAGGAATGGGTTTTTATTCTCCAATCGGCGACAATATGGCAGATTTACGGTCTTCTTTGGATCACATGAAAAGCGGGATCCGCTTTATGGATGAATGGAATGCTGTAAATGGTTTGGAAGCACGAATCGCAGGTGTTGTTCCGGTAAGCGATTTTAGTGAAATTCCACGAGCCTACCGTCGAACAATGGATCGCGTGGCAATGATGTGTGCGTTGTCCCTCAAACGAGCGGTTGCTCAAAGCGGTTTAAGTACGCAACAGGTGACTTCTACACGAACGGGGCTTTCGTTTGGATCGGCAATGGGCGGTTTGGAAACATTGTTTGAATACGCTGAAGATGTTTCGCACAACAGCGGATTTGGTCGTCAAAATGCGACTGCTTTTTTACGTTTTATGAGCCATACGGTAGCGGCAAATTTGGCAGTGATGTTTGGTGTCATCGGACGTAACATCCCGACAAGTTCGGCATGTACCGCCTCTTCTCAAGCTATTGGTACTGGGTATGAGTCGATCAAATACGGGATGAGTGATGTGATGCTTGTTGGTGGCGGAGAGGGGCTTCACTACGGTGAAGCAGGGATTTTTGACAGTATGGGAGCAACCGCTATGGGTTATAATGATAACCCAGAAATGGCGTCACGGCCGTTCGACAGTGCTCGTTCAGGGCTTATTGTTTCTGAGGGCTCTGGGGCATTGGTACTCGAAGAGTATGAACACGCCAAAGCACGTGGGGCAGAGATTCTTGGTGAAATCGTAGGCTATGCTACAGGCTGTGATGGAAGTCATATTACATTGCCTTCAGAACGGGGAATGGAGCAGGTGATGCGTGATGCTCTTAATGATGCCAAGCTAAATACTGATGATATAGGTTACATCAATGCACATGCAACCGCTACCCCTAAGGGGGATATTTTTGAATCAATTGCAGTCCATCGTGTTTTTGGGCATAATACTCCTATTAGCAGTATTAAAGGCTACACAGGACATATGTTTGGCGGCGGCGGAGCTTTTGAGAGCATTGTGTCGCTTATGGCATTGAATGAATCCTTTTTACCTGCTAATAAAAATTTAGAGAACGTTGATCCAAAGTGTGCACCTTTGGACTATATCCGCTCACACAGAGAAGTGAATATTAAAGCGGTTATGAATAATAATTTTGCTTTTGGCGGGATTAATACTTCAATTATTATCAAAAAAATTTAAAAGGGAGCATCCTTATGAGCAATGAAGTATTTAAAAAGGTACAAGAAATTATTGTCGAGCAGTTTGAAAAAGAAGCTAACGAGGTTACTTCCGAAAAACGATTAGTAGATGATTTAGGACTGGACAGTTTAGATATGTTTGATCTTATCTGTGGATTGGAAAAAGAGTATAATTTCCATTTTGAACGAGACATGGGCTCAGCCATTGAAACAGTGGATGATATTGTAGAGCAGCTAGAAAAACATATCACCGAAGAATGATTTTTACCCTTGCGTATATACCCTTTGTTCTGATTGCCTATCACTATTTTGGGATATCAGTCGCGGGACTTTTATTGGCAGGGATGGGCGTTGTTATTTCACTTGTGGCATGGTATAGCGATCGCCCTCTTAAAAGTTTTGTCTCCCCTTTTATCGTCACTGTGTTAGGTATAGGGGCTTATTTTTCGGGCAGTTTTACCGCACTTAAGCTTTATCCGCTACTCCTTTCTCTTCTTTTTTTAACGTACTTTATTGCATCTGTTCTTACGAAACGTTATGTCCTTATCGCATGGGTCGAAAAGTTTAAAAAACGTTCTTTGAACGATCAAGAATATCATGATGTCATCGTCTCCCATTGGTTTTGGGTAGGTGTTTTGACGATCAATAGCCTTATTCATCTCTATTTAGTGGTGCAAAGTGATACAGTTTTTTGGGCTTTATACTCTTTTGTTGGATGGTATTTTTATTTTGGTGTAGCGATGGTGCTTCAGCTTAGTTTTGCGCATCGGGAGCACGTTTTTCAAGTGTTGCGAAATGTTTGGGGTTATGGTCTTTTTGGCGGTGTGATTGTAATGGGACTTATCCCTGCAATCGTTGGTTACAGCTATAATCGACTTGCTAAAAAGCCAAAGCCGCATATTTTTTTTCAGCGTGTGACCGCTGCTATGTTTCGGATTTTTTTTAGAGCTGCTCCTGGAACACAAAGTATTTATATCCAAAGACATCCTCTTTATGATTCTAAACGTTCTTATATTTATGCGGCTTCGCATGAATCGTGGCTCGATTATCCGCTGATGGGTTCCCTTATTACCGATTTATACCATTTGACCAATAAAAAAGATGCGTTTTCATGGAGTATTAGAGGGATTGCAAAGCTTTTAGGTGTTGTTGATGGCGGAGGAAATAATGCACTTTATGTACTGTTACAAAAATTGCGCGAGGGGAGCAATGTATTGATCTTTCCTGAGGGCTCACGTGAGACACAGGGGACATTGCTGCCGTTTAAAAAAGGTGCATTTGCACTTTCGATTGAATCCGGAGTGTCGATAGTACCCGTTATCATTTCAGGTACACGGCTTTTAGTCCCTAAAGGGACGATTCATTGGCAAGATGTAAAAAATAGCACAGTTACAATACAATTTTTAGAGCCGATAACCCCTTTTCCTGAAGAGAGTGCTGAGGTATTAAAGAACAAAGTCTGGGATGTTATGAATGCGGCGCAAAAAAATCATAATGGTTAAACCATTGATCCGGATATTCTCTCACAACTTTTTCTAAAATATCAGCATATTCTTGGGCAGCAATCGCAATTGCTTCTTCTTTAGGAAGTCTGCGATCATAGGGTGTCAGCCAGTAATAATAGGCGTTATAATGATAGTCAGATTCTCGTAGCGAGAGAAGGGCAATAAGGGGAACCTTACGATTATACGCAACTTCAAACGGATTTTTATTCATTAAGATTTTTCTACCCAAAAAAGTGACGGGAATGCTGCTGGTCTGGGTTAAAAAGCGATCCGCCATCATGGCAACAATTTCTCCGTTTTGAAACGCTTTCGCCACACGAATAGCAACGGCGATAGACCCTTCTGAGAGGTCAATAATCCTCATCGTGTTCGCAGATTCACCTTCGATAAATTTTCCAAAACCTTGAATACTCTTTTTGACTGCTTCTTGCATAACGATATTGATGGGGACATTTCGTTCTGACGGGAGGAGTCCGCACGTACTCCAATCCCCTACATGGGAAAAAAGAAACAGCACCCCTTTGGTGGCATCGGTAAGGTACGGTTTTTCATTTTTGGCGCTTATGTGATAGCGCTCTGTAAATTTTTTACTTAAAAAGCGATCGGCAAAAACAAGGGCAAAGGTATAAAGATGGCAATAATAAATCCGATAATTAAACTTACCGGTGCAAAGCAGATAATAGTCACGTAAATAGCGTTTAAGAGATGGTGTTGTGAGTGAAAAATACAAGACAACAAAAAAGAGAATAAAGCGTAACCCTGTATAGCCAAAAAATCTGAAAAAAAGATAGACGATAAAAAGACCAGCGCCATTGCCCCGTTGTTTAATCATCTTTAACCTTTAATTTTTTGAGATTATAGCTTTTGGTGAGCTAAAATTGGATAAAATAGGGATAATAAACATTAGGAAGCAATTATGGTTGAATATACAACAGTAAAAGAGCAATTAATCGAAGCATTAGGACTTGAGGATATGAGCGCGGATGAGATTGGAGATGATGCCGCATTATTTGGTGAAGGGTTGGGTCTTGATTCAGTCGATGCAATCGAGTTGGTTATTTATCTGGACAATCAGTATGGGATTAAAATTGATAATGTCGGACAATCCAAAGAGATTTTTGTTTCCATTCGGACGCTAACTGACTTTATTAATCAGAACAAAAAAGTGTGATTACTGCTTATAACATTACCAAAAAATTTGGTGAAAAGAGAGCTCTTGATAATGTCTCTTTCTCTATTCCTAAAGGGTCTATTTGCGGTCTGATTGGACGTAATGGAGCGGGAAAAACAACCCTGATGGGGATACTATGCGGTCTTATTCGAGCCGATAGCGGTTCGGTGCTTCTGGGGCAAGTAAAGCTGTTTGAAGATAGAGCTAAAGCGCGTACAATGATCGGCTACGTCCCACAAAAAACATCCCTTTATCTTGAAATGACCGGGCGCGAAAATTTAACCTATTTTGGACTCATTTTGGGACTTAGCGGAAAACAACTGGTGCAAGCCATCAAGGAAGTAGTTACGGCTACTTCTTTAGAAGAATATCTGGATATGCGCGTGTCCCATTATTCGGGAGGGATGCAAAAACGTTTGAATTTGGCGGTTGGTTTATTGGGAAATCCTCCTGTACTTTATTTAGATGAGCCTACAGTTGGTGTAGATATTGCCTCACGAGAAATTATTTTGGAAACATTGTTAAAAATGTCTTCAGAGCATCAAACAACTATTCTTTATACGTCACACTATCTCGAAGAGGTTGAAAAAATCTGTGATAGGTTGATCATTCTGGATCAGGGTAATGTTATGGCCAATGATACGTCTGAAAATCTTTTGCATGGGTCGATGAGTTTAGAAGAATATCTCGAACGAAATGTCCAAAAATGAAGAAATATATGGCAGGAATACTAAAAGAGTTTTGGCTTTTAAAGCGTGATATTCATGCATTGATGGTGCTGTTTGTGATGCCGTCACTTTTTATTTTGATTATGAGTTTAGCGATGCGTGATGCATTTTCTGAACGTTCCGGTGTTCATCTCAAAGCAATGGTTTACTGTGAAGAAAATACGACGGCTTCCCGTAGTTTTGTATCACATCTGAAAACGATAAAAGGGTTTGAATGGATTGACACCATGCCAATTCAAGGCTCAGAACTTCCGGGGCAAATGGTTGAGAATGAGGTTTTACTGGGAGTAATGGTACACAGAGGGTTTAATGAGGCAATCCATAACAATAAAGGGAGTGAAAAATACATAGCTGTCCTTATAAGTCCAGAAGCAACTCCTATTGCAAAAGTTTTGTTTGAAACGGCAGTAGGAAGTACGGCAGCGAAAATTGCTATGGTCAATCAAATAAGTTCATTAAATCCATGGATGACTGCTGCAGAGAAAGAGGAAGCACTCGTGGATAAGGTAATGTTTCAAGAACACTTTTTACGCGGTAAAAATACGACCGATGTCCGTCCAACATCGGTTCAGCAAAGTGTTCCTGCGTGGCTTATCTTTTCAATGTTTTTTATTATCATTCCCATCTCCAATACTTTTGTCAATGAACGGCGTCTTGGAACATTGGCACGACTTGCTGTGATGAATGTGTCGATTGGAAATTTACTTATTTCCAAGATGATTCCCTATTTTGTGATTAATCAAATACAGTTTGTCGCAATGCTTTTAGTGGGGATGTTTGTGGTGCCTCGCTTTGGCGGGGATGCATTAGTTATCGGTGATAATAGTGGCGCGCTACTAGTCGTTTCGTCGGTGCTAAGCTTCGCGTCCATCTCGTACGCACTTGCGTTGGCATCGTTTGTCAAAACAACGGATCAGGCAGTGACTATAGGCGGTGTGCTGAATATTATTTTCGCTGCGATCGGGGGTATTATGATACCGTTGTTTGTAATGCCCGAATTTATGCAAAAACTAGCACTGTTCTCCCCTATGTCATGGGGATTGGAGTCGTTTTTAGCCCTCTTTTTGCATGACAGCGTACTGGTTGATATCTGGAAACCTTTGGGGGCGTTAATCCTTTTTGGAACGTTTTGTCTGGGGCTTGCTGCGTGGAAATTAAATCGTGAACTAAAGGAGGCATTATGAGAGGGTCAGAGGATAATGAATTTAAAACAGCACTCAAAAAGCTGATTATTGAGGCATGTGATAAAGATATTACACCCGAAGAGATTGGGGATACTGAATCTATGTTTGGTGATGCTTCAACTCTTGCATTGGATTCGATGGATGCGTTGCAGCTTTCTATGGAGATACAAAAAGTTTATGGCGTTATGCTAGCGGATAGCAAAGAGCTTCGTCGAGTTTTTACGTCAATCAATGCTCTTGCAGATTATATAAAGCCTGAGTAAATGAACTCTTCTGTTTATGTCCGTGAAGCTGTTGCCTTTTGCTCTCTTGGCAATACTGCTGCAGAAATTACACAGAATTTTCACGCTGAATGCCCCAATACGCTTAAAGAGCTACGCTTTGGTTCTCAAATAATTGCACGTGAATATCGAGAAATACGGAAAAAAAAGGTCACACATATCGATGAATTTTATACAACGCTGAAACAGCTTTTATTAGAGTTGATTAAAACGTCGAATTTGACGGGAGAAGAACTTTCGCAATGTGCACTTTTACTTGGCTCAACGTCGATGAATATCCCTTGCTCTGAATCTTTTTTCCGTGAACAGGCTGATCAACAGATGTTACCTTATATTGGCTATGGAGAGATTGGTGAGCAACTGAGTCGGTACTTTGGTATTGGGGGGGAAGTGACGTTTTTTACAACGGCATGCACTTCATCCGCTAATGCTCTTTTGTATGCGCAACGAGGTGTGGCCTCGAAAAGATTTAAGCGTGCCATTGTTATGGGATTCGAGTTTTACAATGAATTAACCATGGCAGGATTTGAGACGCTTGGATTATTGAGCCGTGATGGATGTCGCCCTTTTGATGCAAACCGATGCGGAATTATCCTTGGTGAGGGGTGTGCGGCGGTTTTGATAGACACTGTATCCTCATCCTACTCAACACAATTTTTACTGCGAGGCGGAGCTTCAGGGTGTGATATTACCAGTCCAACATCGCATGGTGTTGACGGTGCGGTTGTGGCAGAAACGATTAAAAATGCACTGCATGATGCTAAAAAATCCCTCAAGGATGTGATACTAATCAAAGCACATGGAACAGGAACAGAGAACAATGATTGGGCAGAAGGGAAGGGGTTGGAACAATCTTTTAAATCTCTCCCTTCAATTGTCGGACTAAAACCTTTTCTTGGGCATACCCTTGGAGGGTGTGGAGCTATTGAGCTTAGTGTTCTTTGGTTTTGTATGCGAGAGGGATTTGTCCCGAAAACAAAGGGATTTGAATGCATAGATAATCGTATCAATATCTCACCATGTGTTGAAGAACAAAAGTCACGTGAAGGAATTTTACTTTTAAATCATTTCGGTTTCGGAGGGAGTGGAGTAGTTCTGGTCGCCCAGTTTCAAAGCGGGACAGGCGCATGAAACCGTTGTATATCGAAGCCGTTTCTTTATTGATCCAAGAAGTGAGTGAATCAAGTATAGAGTTAAAAAAAGAGCTTGAGCAGACTGCTGGTCAAAAATTTCGTCGTGTTAATCATTTCATCCTTTTGGCATTAACGGCTGTTTTTAGGCTTCCTAATCTTTCTATGATTGATCCTATGTGTTCATTGTACTTAGGAACATCTAACGGATGCGCGCGCGATACGCTCAATATGTTGAAACAGATGTATCGAGATACACAGCTTCCGATGCCGTTTACCTTTATGGGAATATCTACCAATATGGCAGGTTTTCATATTGGGCAAAATTTGAGATTGTCGGGAAGTAATCTCACTGTTTCGAACCTAAAAGATCCTTTTGGACAAGCATTGGCATTAGCATGTATGGATATAGAAATGGGGAAAACCTCCTCTGCACTGGTCGGATACGTCGATGAAGGGGTATTTCCCCCCGATAAATTTAAGCAGGTAATGGATAAAAGTAAATATGATTGCTTGCTTGAAGGTGGAGGCTGGCTAAAGCTCTCACTGGCGTGTGCCAATCCATTAGCCGTTATTATTGCTCGAGAATCGTTTAAGACACTAGCCGAAGTAGAAGAGTATTGTGAACAACAGGCATTGAACGAGCATCTTACGGTGATACGAAATAGAGAATCAAGTTATGTCGGTGCAAGTGGCGGAGTTGATTATATGCAGGCACTTCAAGAACAGCGTAGTGGCATAATAGCCTTGGTCTCACAAACTGGATTGATGAGTTTTTCGGTGACACTAACTCGACTGTTAGGGTAGTTCGATTATAATAAATAAAATTAAATCTCATAAAGGCATGACATGGAAGCCAAGACAATACTATCGGATGTTTTGATTATCGGAGGGGGCCCTGCAGGTTCAATCGCGGCCGCTTCGTTGGTTCAAAAAGGATATTCGGTCAGTGTTGTTGAAAAAGTTCCTTTCCCCCGTTTCGTTATCGGAGAGTCATTATTACCACGATGCAATGAACTTTTAGAGATGAACGGGATGCTTGAGATGGTGGACAATCATGGTTTCACAGTAAAGCGGGGAGCGGCTTTTGATATGAACGGTGTTCTGGAAGCGTATAATTTTAGTGAAAATATTGGTCAGAAATTTGGAACATCGTATCAGGTGAAGCGAGAAGAATTTGATGATTTACTCTTAAAACAAGCGGTTGGTTTTGGCGCAACGCTGTTTGAAGAGACGGAAATCACAGCTTTTGATCCTGAAACAACAACGGCAATGGCTGTCGATAAAGAGGGAAATATCCTGACATTTAAAGCCAAATTTGCTCTTGATGCTTCGGGCTACGGGCGTGTTTTCCCCCGTCTTTTAGGATTGGATGAACCCAGTGAACTTAAAATTCGAAGCGCAGTTTTTACCCGCATTACCGGTGATATTCGTCCGACGGATGAGACTGAAAGCTATATTTATATCTATGTGCACGGAAACAATGATGCGTGGATTTGGTGTATCCCTTTTTCTGATGGGATAACATCGGTCGGGGTTGTGTGCACCGAAGAATATTTTGCCTCTTTTGGGCTTGAGAACGAAGCCTTTTGGGATGAGATTATTATGTCAACAGTGGGAGCAAAAGAGCGATTTGCCCATGCTGTTAAAATCGTTCCCGTTGGCAAAATCGATGGGTACAGTGCCAATGTCAAATCGATGGTGGGTAAAAACTACTGTATGGCGGGAAATGCAACAGAATTTTTAGACCCTGT
The DNA here is from genome assembly GCA_043759555.1 of Sulfuricurvum sp. Lineage (GTDB taxonomy): Bacteria > Campylobacterota > Campylobacteria > Campylobacterales > Sulfurimonadaceae > Sulfuricurvum. The sequence continues at coordinate 18,404 of JAYVLH010000110.1, forward strand.
TTTTTCATCAGGGGTAACGTTGGCACTGGAATCGGGCAATCAAGCAGCGATACTGATTGATAAGCAGCTCAAAGGTGAAGCAGTTGACTGGGAGCGAGAGTATGTTGCGTACATGATGAAGGGGATCAATGTGTTCCGTGAATTTGTGGGTGCGTGGTACGATGGACGGCTTCAAAGTATCTTTTGCGTTGAGAAAAAACCTGAGAAAATCAAGCGTGCTATTGCTTCGATTTTGGGCGGATACGTTTGGGATGATAACAATATTTTTGTGAAAAATCCAAAAAGTGCGATGGCTGCTGTCATCTCGCAAATAACACCCAAAGGTCTTTGATGAATAATTTTTTTGATGTTTCTAATATGTCGGCGGCACAAGCACAATATGAAGCTCAGAAAATTGCCTTTGCCCCCATCGTTTTTCAAGCGGTACGAGTGTTACGCGAGTGTGGTATCCTTCAGCTGCTTCATGAAAATAAGTCAGGAATGAACATCAATGAGCTCTCCAAAAAGCTTTCTATGACGCATTATGCGGTTACAGTTTTACTTGAATCAGGTTTCAGTGCAGGCGTAGTTGCTAAAAATGACGAACTTTTTTCCCTTACTAAAATCGGTTATTTCCTCCTGAAAGATCCGATGACCCGTATTAACATGGATTACAACCATTACGTGAATTACGTAGGATTGTACGATTTAGATAAAGCTGTTGAAAGTGGTGAGCCTGAAGGGCTCAAAGTTTTTGGGGCTTGGGAAACGATTTATCCAGGATTGACATCATTGCCCGAGGATGCTAAAAACGCTTGGTTTGCCTTTGATCATTTTTATTCCGATTCGGCATTTGGGGCTGCATTAAAAATTATGGAGGGAAACCACCCAAAACGGCTTCTTGATATCGGAGGCAATACGGGACGATTTTCACGTCTTTGCGCTCAGGCATTGCATGAGTGTCATGTGACAATCGTTGACTTGCCTCAACAGCTTGCCGTTGCATCAGCAGAGAATGAAGAAGCCGGATTGAGTCATAGAATTGACACGCACGCTGCCGATATGCTAAAAATGGATACGCAATTGCCCGCCGGATATGATGCGGCATGGATGAGTCAGTTTTTGGATTGTTTTGGGGAAGAAGATATTGTACAAATTCTTTCTAAAATAGAGCGTTCCCTTGAAAAAAATGGCAAAGTCTATATTTTAGAGCCAATGTGGGATCGCCAAAAATATGAAACCTCTGCATATTGTCTTATCAATACGTCTCCCTATTTTACCGCTATGGCAAATGGTAAGAGCAAAATGTTTAATCTGGGTGAATTGACACGCTGCATTCTAAAGTCAGGGTTGGTGATTAGTGAGCTGCATGATAATGTAGGCTTTTGTCATTCGTTAATTGTGTGTGAAAAAAAAACAAAAGGTGAGTAGATGAGAATATGGCTGTTTTTAATTTTTTTAGTAGGCTCACTGTGGGCTCAAGGCGAATTTACAGAAAAAAGGTACATCTATGCATTGGATAGAACCACAATTTTTAAAGGTTCTATCGCAGTAGGCGAAAATACTACGATTGTCCGTTATACGTCACCGGAAAAAAAGATTTTAACCCAATCAGGTAAAACGCTCACCATCGAAGATGTTGAAGCTAAAACATCCCAGACCATTGACCTCTCAAAGCGTATTGATATGAGTTTGTATTTTAGTTTTATGCGTTCGGTTAATAAAAAAGACTTTACGGGACTTAAAACCTATTTTGATATTAATAAAGAGGGAAATACGTATTATTTATCTCCAAAGCCGGAGGTTAAGCGGGCAATTGAGAAGATGGAAATTACCATGCATAATGATGAAATGCAACGAATGGTGATTTATTTTACGAATAAGGATGTTATTGAAATTCAAACACTTTGAGCGTTTTCGTTTCCTGATCATTGCATTAATCTTGGTCACGATAGGAATTGTCCTTTTTATTAAATTCCCACTTCAAGGTGATATATCCAAGGCACTTCCTGAGGATAAAGCTACGGGAATTTTATCACTTTACAATCAGTTTGATTCGTCCAAAAAACTCTTAGTCTTAGTAGAGGGATTTACACCGCAAAGTTTGGAAAAAGCCAATCGGATTAAAGATGCCCTTTCTGCATTGGATGAAGTAGAAAGTGTCTATTTTAGTGCATCCGATATTGACCCGACTGCACGTGACTATTTGGCTGCGAACTGGTACTATTTATCCAATTTTAATGCAATACATTTGAGTAAAGATGATGTTAAAAATAAACTTGAGTCTCTGGCGGCTAAAATGCTTAGCGGAGGGGCATACACACAGCTTGATACAACTGATCCATTGGGATTGTTTGAAAATCCATCGCTTATGCAAGGTACACAAAAAGATGGGATGATGATCGTCCCTAATAAAGGATACTGCGTCATAGCCTCTGTCCATCCCTCTGTCGGAAATATGGAGGGTTCACGTGCTTTGTATGATGAGGTCAAAACAGCTTTAGCTCCTTACAATAAAGGAATCGTTGTTTTTAGTCCTAATTTTTACAGTGTTGAAAACTCTGCCCATATCCAAAGTGACGTGGAAAAAATCACTGCATTAACGATTCTAATGCTCATTGGTGTTTATTTCTTTTTACTTCGCAATAAGGTGATGCTGGTCTTCAGTCTCTTAACCCTTTTTTTCTCTGGTCTGATGGCCATTTTGTTGGTTAAGCTTATTTTTACAGATGTCTCGATGTTAGTAGTTGCTTTTGGTGCTGGGATTGCAACGATTGCGGAAGACTACCTCTTTATGCTTTTCTTGAATGATAATTACCGAAAACGACAGTTCAACTGGGCGGTTTTTTGGGGATTTTTTGCGACGGAAGTGGGTTTGATCTCTTTGTCTTTTATCAATTTTCCACTGATCGCACAGCTGGCAGTATTCGCTTTTACATCGTTAGCCATAGCGTATGTTATCTTTGCCTTTATTTTTCCAAGATTAGAGTTTTACCAAGAAGAGTCAGCTAGAAAAAGTGATTTGTTTTTTGATAAATTGCTTACATTCCGTCGTATTCCTCCGATGGTTTTTACGGCTTTTGCTTTTTTATTACTATTGGTATCGATTCCTCGTCTCACGTTTGACTCTGATTTTCGTCATCTTGATTATCAAAACATTCCCCTTCTGAAAGCAGAAAAACTGTTTGAAGAGACTCTTGGGGAAGATAAAATACCCATTATAATTCACGCCAAAAATGTAGAAGAATTACTACATAATGCGGAAATTCTAAAAGCATACGCTCCTAGCAGTTATAGTATCGCCAATGTTGCGCTAAGTCATGCGAAGAGTATGCAGCGATACCAGCAAATAGAAAACTATGATTTCACCTCTCTTCGTCAAGATTTGGAAGAGACAAGCAGTGAAGCTGGTTTTCGAAAAGGAATGTTTACAAATTCGTATATTCCACTGCAGGAGCTTTCTCCTTACACGCTCAACATTAAGGCACTGCGAAATCTCGGCTGCGAAATTGTTCAAACCAATACGGGTGTTATGAGTTTGGCCTACATTAAAACAGATGATTTGAAAACTCTCTCATCTTTTGATTTTTTGATTCCGATCGACGCGAAAAGTTTACTTTCAAGCAGCGCTTCCAATGCGCTAAAAGAGTTTACCACTATTTTTATTACGGGATTTGCTTTTTTAATCACGATTATCGTTGCTGTGACACGAAAGCGTGCCCTGGAAGCCTTAAACTTTCTCTTTTTTCCTATGTCAGTCATTGTAGCTATGTTCGCAATAAACGGGAGCTACAATCTCATGCACCTATTTGCTCTCTTTTTGATGATGGTGTATGGGATTGATTATGGGATATATCTTTCCCGAGGGGAACTCTCTAATTCGATGAAAGCAGTCATTTATTCTTGTTTTACAACGTTTGCCGGGTTTGGCGTTCTTATCTTGAGTGATGTACCTGCAGTTCATTCGATAGGAGAGGTGACGATTGTTGGGATTATCGCCATTATGATGCTGTTTTTTCAAAAAGGCAAGCCGTGTCCCGTGTAACAGTATTCCAAAACGATGGGACATCACTTTGCGAAACCCTGAAGTTTGATGGGTATGGGACAAAAGTCGGTATGAAAGCGTTTATTATTCCGGATACTACCAATAAAATGACGCAAATCCGTGATATATTGAGTGTAATGAATGAAGGAAATATTCCTCTTTTATTCGATGGCGCGATGATATCAAGTTGTGAAAAAGCGACCATGCTCCTGCAAGATGATTTTGAAGAAGAGAGTGCATTACGTCATGCATCAGCATTGTTTTTTACTTCAGGAACCAGTGGAAAGCCTATTGGAGTAGTTAAAACATCGGCGCATCTTGAGTCGGAAACATCTGTGCATAAAAAATGGCTTGAAAATAAAGATTTTGAGCAGTGCCTTGTTACCGTCCCTTTTTTTCATATATATGGCTTTTTATTTGGGTTGTGGCTGCCTCTTTCCTTAGGATTGGAGATTGTAACAAAAGAACATTTTTTGCCCAATGAGATCGTCAATCTTTGTGCAAGCAAACCAACATTATGTATTATCAATCCCGTCTTTATCCGCGCAATGTTAAGACTTCGGGATAGTGTCGATCTTTCGACAACTCTTTTTATCAGTTCAAGCGGACCGCTGGAACCTCATGAAGCGTCATCATTCGAAGAAAAATATGCCACACGGCTGACTCAACTGTACGGCTCGAGCGAGACAGGCGGAATTGCAATACGTTCAGGGGGAGAGAGTGTCTGGAAACCACTGGATGGGGTTATTGTCACACATGATGAGGGAGTATTGTGTGTTGAATCACCTTTTGTGTCGGATACGGTATATGAGCAAGTGTTTAAGTCCATCTCTACCCCTTTTAGAACAACGGATATTATTGAGATGATAGAGTGCGGATTTAAAATAACAGGGCGTGCCAGCGAATTGGTCAAAATCGGAGGAAAACGGCTGTCGATTGTAGAAATTGAAAGATTTTTGGAAAAGATGGAGGGGATTGACGAAGCACTGGTATTTGTGGAATATCATCCACAGCAACTTCGCGGGGAGACGCTATCCTTGTCTCTTGTCGGGGATGAGACAAAAATTCATAAAACAATTTTGAAAAAAGCATTGCACGATCACTTCGGTGGAATTCACATCGAGAGTAAAATTACGATGGTGGAATCTATTGCTAAGACCGCCATGGGGAAAAAAATCAGAGTGCAGTTAGTGACGTAATTTAAAAAAAACATGAAAATTTCAACCTTGTGACCATAAAAAGATGCTACATTAAACAAAATAGTTTTTGGAATGATGAATGGCAAAAGAGAAACAAGAAGAGTCGATAGAAAAACAACTGTGGAAAGCCGCAGATAAACTACGAAAAAACATTGATGCCGCAGAGTATAAACATGTGGTTATGGGGCTTGTTTTTCTAAAATATATCTCTGATAGTTTCGAAGAACTTTATAATCAGCTCGAAGCTGGCAACGGTGATTATGCAGGTGCCGATCCCGAAGATAGAGATGAGTACAAAGCTGAAAATGTATTTTTTGTTCCACCTACTGCCAGATGGTCGTTTTTACTCTCCAATGCCAAACTTCCCAATATCGGAAAAATTGTTGATGAAGCTATGGATGTTGTCGAAAAGGACAATCCATCACTAAAGGGAGTTCTGCCAAAAGTTTTTGCCAGAGACAATCTCGATAGCAAATCTCTTGGAGGGCTTATCGACCTTATCGGTAATATCGCTTTTGGAGATGCCAAGGCTCGAAGTGCCGATGTGCTTGGTCATGTATTTGAATACTTCTTGGGTGAGTTTGCACTGGCTGAGGGTAAACAAGGAGGACAGTTTTATACTCCTAAAAGTGTTGTTGAACTTCTTGTAAAAATGCTAGAACCATACAAAGGTCGAGTATTTGACCCTTGTTGTGGTAGCGGTGGTATGTTTGTCCAATCGGAAAAGTTTGTCACAGAACACCAAGGAAAACTAAACGATATTTCCATCTACGGGCAAGAGTCCAACCAAACCACATGGCGACTTGCAAAGATGAACCTTGCCATTCGAGGGATAGACAGCTCGCAAGTCAAATGGAACAATGAAGGCTCATTTTTAAATGATGCCCACAAAGATTTAAAAGCCGATTTCATCATCGCTAACCCACCTTTTAATGTGAGTGATTGGAGCGGTGATCTACTCCGAAACGATGGAAGATGGAAATATGGAACGCCGCCAGAGGGAAATGCCAACTACGGATGGATACAGCACTTTCTCTATCACCTAGCACCAACAGGAACGGCGGGATTTGTACTGGCAAAAGGAAGCCTAACTTCCAACACTTCCAATGAGGGTGAAATCAGAAAAGCTCTCATTGAAGCTAACTTGATTGACTGCATAGTAAATCTCCCTGCAAAACTATTTTTAAATACTCAAATCCCCGCCTCTATATGGTTTATGAAAAGAGGACGAACCACAAAAGATATACTCTTTATCGACTCTAGAAATATGGGTGCGCTTATAAACAGACGGACTAAAGAATTCAGCCATGAAGATACAAACTATATAGCTAAAATTTATCATGATTGGAAAGCTTCCTCCCGTCATTCCGTACCCGATACGGAATCCACTTATCAGGACATAAAAGGGTTTTGTAAATCAGCGACTCTCAAAGAGGTGCAAGATTTAAACTATGTTCTCACTCCTGGACGATATGTTGGGCTTGAAGATGTAGATGATGAGTTTGATTTTAAAGATAGATTTGCAAGTTTACAAGAAGAGTTAAAAGGGCAAATGGAAGAGGAAATAATTCTAAACGAAAGAATTTTGGCAAACTTGGCAAAAGTAAATTTGGCGGTGGGTGATGAATAAGCCTACAAAAAATGAAGCCTATAACATGGTCATTTACAATGATGGCGAATTGGAATTGAATGTTTCTGTAAATGAGGATACTATTTGGCTTACTCAAAAACAAATAGCAGAACTTTTTGAGGTTACAAAACAAAATATAAGCTTACATGTCATTAATATTTTCAAAGAAGATGAGTTAGATGAAAATGCAACTGTCAAGTTTTTCTTGACAGTTCAACAAGAAGGACAAAGAAGGGTTGAAAGAAATCTGGAGCATTATAATTTAGACATGATAATCTCAGTTGGATATAGAGTAAACTCCATCAAAGCAACCAAATTTAGACAATGGGCAACTTCTGTTTTAAAAAGCTATATGACAGATGGCTATGTAATAAATGGTGAAAAACTTACAAACCAAAGATTTAAAGAGCTTGAAAACGATGTAACTGCTCTCAAAACAAAAGTAGAAAATATCTCAAATGCCCTAGAAGACAAATCTATCAAACCAAAACAAGGGGTGTTTTTTGATGGAGAGGTATTTGACGCCTATACGTTTGCTAGCGAACTTATTAAAAAAGCGACAACTTCAATCATTCTCATAGATAACTACATCGATGACACGACACTCACACATCTAAGCAAAGCTGATACAAAAGTCAAAATCACACTTCTGATTAAAACCATATCAAAACAACTACAGCTCGATATAGACAAGTACAACACCCAGTACAAAAATCTAAAAGCCATCAAATTCAACAGTTCGCACGATAGATTTTTGATACTTGACGACAAAGAGGTTTATCATATAGGGGCAAGTCTCAAGGATTTGGGTAAAAAATGGTTTGCATTTTCACTTCTTGAGGTTGAAAGCTTTGGATTGATGGAGAGAGTCAAAAAGGCGGTGGGCAATGAGTAGCATCGGAAGTGGGACTTTAGTCCCGCCTATCTCTGTGTGCGGGGCTGAAGCCCCACTTCCGCAAAATAGCAAAATGGATGAGTGGAGAGAATATAAGTTAAGTGACATTACATCTATTCTTGGAGATGGACTTCATGGAACACCTAAATATGATGAAAATGGCGATTATTTTTTTATAAATGGGAATAATTTGTCTAATGGAAAAATTGTTATAAAAAATGATACCAAAAGAGCTTCACAATCAGAATATGAAAAATATAAAAAAGATTTAAATGACAGAACTATTTTGGTTTCAATCAATGGAACATTAGGAAATATTGCACTTTACAATGGTGAAAAATGTATCTTAGGAAAAAGTGCTTGTTATTTTAATGTTAATAGTGATGTAGATACACTATTTGTAAAATATGTTGTTACAAATAGAGATTTTCAAGAATATATAAGAAATTTTGCAACTGGAACAACAATTCCAAATGTTTCTTTAAAAACTATGAGGGAATATAATTTTACTCTTCCACCCCTCGAAGAACAAAAAGCAATAGCAGAAGTCCTAAGCAGTCTCGACGACAAAATCGACCTTCTCCACCGTCAAAACAAAACACTTGAAGAACTAGCGCAAACACTTTTTAGACAATGGTTTATTGAAGGAGAAGAAACAATATCTTACTTATTTGCAGAACTGGTTGATTCAATATCTGTAAAACATAGCTTTAACACCGATAAAGTCATATTTCTAAACACTTCAGATGTGTATGATGGTAAAGTTCTTCACAATAATTATTCAATAGTTTCTGGACTTCCAGGTCAAGCAAAAAAAAGTATCAAAAAAGGAGATATTCTTTTTACGGAAATAAGACCAGCAAACAAAAGGTTTGCCTTTATAGATTTTGAAGCTGATGATTATGTCGTTTCAACAAAATTGATGGTACTTAGATCGAAAAATGTGCTAGATACATCTATTGTTTATTTATTCTTAAAGCAACAAGACACTCTTAACTATTTGCAGATGTTAGCAGAGTCAAGATCTGGCACTTTCCCCCAGATAACTTTTGACCACCTGAAAACTGTTGAAATTTTCGTTCCAAAAGATAGAGATATCTTGGAAAGTACAACAAATATTTTTAAAGATCTAATTACGAAAACATTCAGTAATCATGCAACGATTAAAACTCTTGAAAATATGAGAGATACACTTTTACCTAAGCTTATGAGTGGGGAAGTGAGGGTTAACTATTAATTATGGAAAAGCTAAAAGATGTTATTGAACAATATGGACGTTGGAGACCACTGGAACAATACATTTTAAGAATTGAAACATATTTACATAGTGATTTTGGATTGGCATTAGAAAATTCTAAAGCAATATTAGAATCTATTTCAAGAGAAATTTGCAATGTTAAAAATATTGAACTAAGCAGTGTAGAGAGCATGAATGGTTCGCTGAAAAAAGCATGCAAAGCTATAGGATACGATGGAGGAGATTTGGTTACACAACTTTCCACTTCTATCGCGAATATTGGTCAGCAAATGGGAAATTTGAGAAATGCAATTGGTCCAACTTCACATGGTAGAACAATGGAAGAACTTGTAATTAGGAATAATGGGATTGATGAATTAACGAAAGAATTTTTAATTAATACAACAGAATTGGTCTCGTGCTTTTTAATAAAAAATTTTGAAATTGAAAATACAAGAGTTGTTAAATCTCAAGAGCAAATCAATTATACAGATAATGAAGCTTTTAATGAATTTTGGGATGAGATGTATGGTGAATTCAATATGGGTGATTATGCTTATATTGCGAGTGATATTTTTTACAATTTAGATTATATGGCATACGAGTTCGAAAGTAAATCCCATTCTGAGTCTATGATTGTAAAGGAAGATTGAAGATGGCAAGATCCAAATATAGTATGTTGGTTAATAAATCACTACAAGCAGTTTTGTCAGCGATAGAACTCTACAATAAACCGATCTTTTCCTACAGGGAAGAGAGCTTTTCTATTTTAATGGTCAATGCTTGGGAGCTATTACTGAAAGCAAAGCGTCTGAAAGACAATAATGGAAAGGTGAATTGTCTTTATATCCCAAATTCGAAAAGCACAAAAGCGGGCAAACCACGCCAAAGGCTTACCTATAAAACCAATAAATCAGGTAACTTTGTTACAGAAGGGATTTCGGCTTTAGTTGAACAAGAAATAAAAGACAAAAACTTAAAATTGCAACTAGAAACTTTAATTGAAATAAGAGACAATTCCATTCACTTTATGAATTCAAGTAGATATTTTGAAAAACAATTATTGGAAGTAGCAGTTGCAACATTAAAAAGTTACAAAATGATGTCAACAGAATGGTTTAATGAATCCCTAGACAAGTATGATTTATTTTTAATACCAATTGCTTTTAATATACCGCAAACATTTAATGCAGAAAGTTTCTCTTCTGAATCAGACTCCCATAAAAATCTTTTGGAATTTATTGCAAAACAGCGCATAAAAGAAGATGGCGCAAGTGAACACGATATTGCTTTGGTAATTGATGTAAAACTAAATAGAGGGGAAAAAGGTTTACAAGTTAGATTTGACAAAACTGGCGCTCCTATTTTTCAAGATTCTGAAGAAGTTTTCAAGAAGAAGTACTCTTTGGATCATGCAACTTTGTTGACACAATTGAAGGAACGATATACAGACTTTATTCAGAACAATAAATTTCACGCCTTGAAAAAAGAGATTTGTAAAAATTCTGATTTTAGTGATGAGCGATATTTAGACTAGGCGAATTCGCATCTTAAAGGAATACCCCTAAAAAATTAGTTGATTTTTTTTGTTTCAAATTTGGTTCAAATCAAGACCTAGATACAATAAACGATC
>JAYVLH010000111.1:0-6303 GCA_043759555.1 Sulfuricurvum sp.
CTAATTTACTTTCGTCATCCCGTACTTGATACGGGATCCATCTTTCCCTCTCTTTTATTTATCCTTCTTAACACAAATGTAACACTACTTTATTAAGATACCTGTAAATTTTAAACAGGATTAGAGTACACAAATGGTAAGACTTTCAAAGCTACATAAATTAGGGGCGCATACGGTTGTTTTTATCCTCCTAATTCTCTCGATTAGCGGATTTTTTCTGAATCATAAGAATTGGAATTTTTTGTATTCTACGACGTTTACCTCAGTGCCAAAATCGGCAATAGAGCAGGATGAGTCACTTATTAATGGATATTGGATCGATCCAGCGAATGAAAATCACATTGTTGTTGCCGGAAAAAGGGGTGTGTTTGAAAGCGACAACAAGGGTAAAAGCTTTAGATCACGCTTATTGATGCCGTGTAATGCTCTAAACGTCCATGATGGGGTCTTGTATGTAGCAACCCATGAAGGAATTTATCGTCAAGGCAAAGAAGGTTCATTGGTTTTATTGGCGTTGTCTGAAAAAAATATCAATGCTATGAGCGTTTATGCCAACCGAATTGTTGTGTCTGTTGATAAGTCCGAGATTATAGTAATGGACTTGGAGGGTAAAGTACTTCTACGGGCTAAGCCTCAGGTAAAAAGTTCTGAGTTGAACCATGATATTACCTTAGCCCGTTTGATACGAGATATTCACTATGGACGCGGTCTTTTTGATGGTATTTGGTCACTGGTAATTAATGATTTTGCAACCATTATGTTGAGCTTTTTGCTGATTAGCGGCATGGTGATGTCGCTACTGATTTACCAAACACGCAAAAAAATTGCGAATCGTGGTAAATCAATACGGGTTATATTAAATCTGCACGCTACAAGTATCAGCATATTGGCTGGTATCCCCCTAATATTGATCGCACTGAGTGGAATTTTACTCGATCATTCCAAGCTGTTTAGCCCATTTTTAAAATCAGTGGATATAGCTCCCGCTTTCCAACCCCCTGTTTATCACAGCTTGAGTGAAGACATTTGGTCAGTGGATTATGATGGAGAGATATATCGCATTGGAAATCGTCATGGTATTTATCAAAGTAGCGATTTACATGAGTGGCATTTTGAAAACAAAGGATTTGCGTACAAAATGATCCGAAATGATGCAATATTGTATGTGAGTGGCATGGGCGCACCTAATCGTATTTTGGAGCAAGGGAGATGGGGAGGGCTAGAAGATGCCCCTCATATGTTTAAAGATGTGTTTATGGTGAATGGGAAAGTAGAGTATTTAAAAGGGCATAAAAATAGCCTCCCTTTGCCGCATTTTCAAGATGCAACACTTTATTCAGTTTTATTTACCCTTCATGACGGATCGTTTTTTGGCGATTGGTGGGTGTATGTCAATGACGTAGCAGCGGTTACCCTGATTTTCTTATTGATCAGTGGAACAATATTATGGATGCGAATAAAGAGAATTTTAAAAGTCAAATAAAACTACACTAAAAGGAAAAGTAAATGAAGTTATCAAAAATATCTCTGTCTGTATGTGCTGTTTTGGCGCTGTCAACGCTTACGATGGCACGGGAGGCCAGCGATGTCAATACGACAGAATCAACAATGGCAAGTATTAATATTACCCAAAAACGTCCAACAGTGGTTGTCAATAACCCATCGAACAGTGTGCACGTTAGTGCAAGTGATATCGAAAAAATCAATGTTATTAATGTTGAAGATGCATTAAAATACGTTCCGAGTTTACATATACGTAAACGCTATATTGGGGACCGAAACAGTATTATCTCAACACGTACGAGCGGAACGATACAAAGTGCCTTATCGCTCGTTTATGCGGATGGGTTATTGCTGTCTAATTTACTGGGGAATAGCTTTGCTTTTCCTCCGCGCTGGGCAATGGTTGGTACATCAGAGCTTGAGTCTGTGGACGTTTTGTATGGACCATTTTCGGCATTGCTTCCCGGAAACAGCGAGGGGGCAACGGTCATTATGACGACGAAGCGACCGCAAAAGTTTGAAGCATCAGCTGATGTAACGGGCTTTACGGAAAATTTTAGTCTTTTTGGGACAAATGGGTCGTTTAGCGGTCATCAAGAGCAGGCACGTATTGCAAACAAGCACGGCAATCTAAGCTGGGAGGTTTTTGCCAATCATTTGGACAGCTATGGACATCCTACGATGTTTGCAACAGCAACTGTAGCTTCAAGTTCGGCATCGGGTAGTGACAAAGTAGTTACTGGGTATCAAAAGTTTAATGCTGTCAATGGGAGAGAGACTGTTGTATTTGGTGCGACCTCAATAGATCATACGCTTCAAGACACGGTAAAAGCTCGTTTGGTTTATGATATCGACCAATATAGCCAAGTGGCATTGAGCGCGGCGAAGTTTTATCTTGATTCGTACAGTAATTCAGAAACGTATTTGCGGGATGTAAACGGAAGCCCAGTCTATAGTGGTGGTATTAATATTGAGGGAAAGAGGTATTTGCTTAATGCTTCTACATTCTCACAAACAAAGACTAAAACAGAAAATAACCTTATAGGACTGACGCTCAATAGCAAGCTTTCATCGCAATGGCGTACTGAGATAGCAGGGTCTGTTTACACGACACCCAAAGATATCGTTAGAACACCCAGCACTGCTAAACCGACGGCGGATGTCGGCGGAGCGGGCATTGTAACATTTGGTGATAATACCGGCTGGAAGAATCTAGATCTGCGTGCTATTTATAAATCCAGTGAAAATAAACCGGACCATACGCTCATTTTAGGCTATCATTATGACGGTTATGAGATGGCAAGCAAAAGATATAATGCTACCAATTGGATGGATGAAGGAAGCATTACAGCTTACAGCAGCGGTTTTGCAGGTAAAACACAGACTCAGGCATTGTATGCGCAGGATGTATGGCATTTAGCGCCGGATTGGTCAGTAACTGCAGGAATGCGAGGGGAGGAATGGAGAGCCTACGATGGAATACGAGATGTTAATAACACAGTAGCAGGACATAATGACTATGCGGATCGTAAGGAAATGTTGTACTCACCAAAGCTTTCTGTTGCATGGGACTTTAGTGACGATTGGACAGCACGTTTTTCGATGGCAAAAGCATATCGTATGCCGACGGTAGGTGAGCTTTTTCAAACAGAAACACGTGGAAATACGACTTTCTTTAGTGAGTCAAATCTGAAGCCTGAGAATGTATTTTCTAAAGAATTGACGCTTGAAAATACACTGGAGCAAGGCTATGCCCGCTTCTCCTTTTTTGATCAAGAAGTTAAAGATATGATTTTTAGTCAAACCGATGTGAGTGTCACGCCCAACGTAACGAGCCAGCAAAATATTGATAAAACACGTATCTATGGTGTAGAAGCAGCGTATCAGCAGGGTGGATTTATGAATGATCTGCTTGAAATTGGCGGAAGCTTAACGTTAGTGAAGTCCCAAATCGTTTCAAACTCCGCAATGCCTGCATCTGAGGGAAAATGGATTCCGCGCATCCCAAATATACGTTTGACAACGTACGGAACGTATCACATCAACAGTGCACTTGATGCAACATTGGGTTATCGATACAGCGGAAAACAGTATGGTACCTTGGATAACTCGGATGTTAACCGCAATGTCTATGGCTCATCCAGCGCTTTTTCAGTCTTGGATGCTAAGGTTGGGTATAAGCTTGGTAAAAATCTTCAGGCATTCGTTGGCGTTGATAATCTCACTAATTCTGTCTATTATGCTTTTCATCCATATGCGCAGAGAACGTATAGCGCACAGTTGAAATACAACTATTAAGGATGAAATTGATGTCAAAAGAAAAATCACTTCTTCTGGTATCAATCATCCTAATTCATGCTTTGGGGATTTATTCGCTTTGGCGTATGTCGATTGGATCGGTTGAAGCTAAAATTCCTCGGGTGATTGAAGTGAGCATGGTGACATTACAGCAGGCTAAGCCACCCAAGGCAAAGCGTGTAGAAGAAAAAAAACAAATTCAGCCCATTAAAAAATCAGCAACTGCGCAAACCATCGTAGAGCCAAAACAATTAGTATCTATCGCACAAAGCGTTGTGCCTGCACAATCTCAAGCCCCAGCGACAGTACCTACGCCTGCGCGAGCAGTTGAAGCGCCTGCTGCAGTGAGTAAACAAGAAACACCGATTGCACTGCCTGTGAGCCAGAAGCCCGTTGTCCTGAGTGGAGATTTGTCGGTGAGTTGCCCTGTTCGTACTGCTCCAAAATATCCACGCATTTCTCTTAAAATGGATGAGGAGGGGAGCGTAGTTGTGCGTGTAAAACTTGATAAAGAGGGTGCTATAGCAGAAGCATCTGTCAAATCCAGTAGCGGATATAAAAGACTGGATGAGGCGGCGATTTCGGCGGTGAAAATGTGGAAATGTCATCCGGCTATGCGCGACAATATAGCGGTGGAAGCCTATGCGCTTCAGCCATTTGAATTTAAATTAGAAGGAAACTAATCACATGGAACAGTTTGGATTTAGTCATTTTATTACGTCATTGGATGCTCTTGGTGTGAGTGTGCTCATTGCTTTGTTGGTACTTTCGATAGCCTCTTGGTATATCATTATTGTCAAAGGCATAGCACTTTATGGGCTCAATCGCCAGACGGATCGTTTTATGGATCGTTTTGTGAACGCCGATACGATGGAAAAAATGGTTGAGATTTCAGACGAGACGCTTTACCCCTGTAATCTATCGCGTGTACTTAAAAAAGTAACCGATCTCTCAATGGAACACAAGATTGAAACGCTTGATACGATGTCAACGCGTATTTTGCACCACAGTATCGACAAAGCGACAGAAGAGACGGAAAAAGGGATGATTTTATTGGCATCTGCTGGCTCGGTCGCTCCATTTATAGGGCTTTTTGGGACAGTTTGGGGTATATACCATGCACTCCTCACCATCGGTATGATGAGTCAAGGTTCGTTGGATAAAGTGGCGGGTCCTGTTGGTGAAGCTCTGATAATGACAGCGCTTGGTCTCGGTGTCGCTATCCCTGCTGTTTTAGCATACAACGCATTTACCCGTGTTAATCGGCTCTATCTTTCAAAGCTTGATGGATTTGCGCATGATGTTCATTTGATGATCATGAATCATGCCCTAGAACAAAACTCGAAGGATTATTGATGGGCTTCGGTCGTTTTTCAGCCAAAGATTCTACCCCTATCAACGATATCAATGTTGTTCCATTGGTTGATGTTCTTCTCGTGCTTTTGGTTGTTTTAATTGTAACCACACCATTGTTGATGCATGGCGTAAAAGTAGAGTTGCCAAAGACATCTGCATCGGTCATAGAGCCACCTCAGGCGCCTTTGACATTAAGCATACAGGCAAATGGTTCTTACATGCTTGATAGCAACGATGTTGATAATGAGACATTGATGGCGATATTGGCGAAAAGAGTAAAAGATTCTTCGGATACACAATTGTTTATCAAGGCAGATCGTGAAGTGCCTTATGATTATGTTGCGAAGGCAATGGCTCTTTGTGCACAAGCGGGTATGACAAAAATAGGATTTATAAATGAACCTGATTGTGGATGCAAATAAAAAGTATTCCAAAAGTCAAATAATCAGAGTAATGAGAAGAATAAATAAAACTCAAAACTACTTTTAGATACTATCGCACATATTGAGCTATGTCCAAGGATGAATGTGTTAATTGATAGTTATGGGAGAACGGTTGATTATTTACGCGTTTCGGTAACGGAGCGATGTAATTTTCGATGTCAGTATTGCATGCCCGAAAAACCTTTTTCATGGGTTCCAAAAGAGAACCTGCTAAGTTTTGAAGAATTGTTTGAGTTTATTAAAGTATCCATTGACGAGGGTGTTACAAAAATTCGTATTACCGGCGGCGAGCCTTTGTTGCGCGAAGATTTAGACCGCTTTATAAAAATGGTTCATGACTATAAAAATGACATTGATTTGGCGATGACCACCAATGCGTATTTGTTAAAAGGTGCTGCACAAAAACTTTATGATGCGGGTTTGCGCCGTATTAATGTTTCCATAGATTCACTTATTCCCGATATCGCTGAAAAAATTGCCAAAAAAGATGTACTGAGTCATGTACTAGCAGGGGTAGAAGAAGCACTTCGCGTAGGCTTTCGCGTCAAAGTCAATATGGTTCCTATGAAGGGCATGAACGACAATGAGATTTTGGATGTATTAGAGTTTTGTAAAGAACGCAAGATGACCGTTCGATTTATCGAATACATGGAAAACGTTCATGCCGAAGTAGATATCAAAGGGATGCAAAGCGCAGAGCTTT
>JAYVLH010000112.1:0-14061 GCA_043759555.1 Sulfuricurvum sp.
AAAAAGCAGATGAACAAAACGTATCTGAAGAATCTGACAATCAATGAAGTTCTTGATTTAATCATCAAAGAAAACAACTTGCAATATACGTTGGAAAACAATGTCTTAAAGATATCGTATTTAAATACTAAAACCTATAATATTGATTACATCATTTCAGAGCGTAAAGGTGCAGGAAGTGCAAATATTACATTAAGCTCACAAACAAGTACTGCTTCCAGCATAGGTGCTGCTGGTGGCACTGCTGTAGCCGCAGGCGCTAAAGCTGGTGCATCATCATTATCGGGGATCAACATAACATCGACTGATGAAGTCTTATTTTGGGAAACATTAGATAAAGAAATAGAAAGTGTTATGAATCGTCCAGAAGATAGCTACACAGCAGCAATTCCAATGATTAATAAAAATGCCGGGTTAATCACAGTAACTGCAACAGCAGGTCAATTAAATCGTCTTGATACGTATCTCAGTGATCTTCAGAAAAAAATGCAATCACAAGTACTCATAGATGTAAAAATGTACAGCGTTGTCTTCAGTGATGCTAGTTCAACAGGTATTGATTGGTCTCAGCTGTATGCACTACAGAATGTCAAACTAGGATTTGATTATGCTAATACTAAAAATATTGATACAACTAGTGTGGTTGGTACCAACAAGTTAACAACCACTACTGGAGTTCTCTTTGATACTTTTAATGCTACTGCCAATAATCCTAGTGTCTTTCAATTGAGTGCTGCTGCAAATCTTACTGAAGTCATAAAATTCTTAAAAACTCAAGGGGATGTCTACTCACTCTCTAATCCAAAAATTTTAACGCTAAACAATCAACCTGCTCTTATTACCGCAGGAACAGAGCTATTTTACAGTATTGACAGTTCAACGACATCGGTAGGAGCTACGACAGCAGCAGTTGTTGGCAATACAAGGACCGTCAGTTCAGTTTTTTCTGGTGTTCTCCTTGATATTACCCCTGAGATTTCAAGCGATGGAACCATTATATTACGCGTCAATCCTTCTATTTCCGAGACAGCCAGTGTAATTTCTGCTAATAATGAAAAACGGACTATGCCACCAGACCTCAGTCGTCGTCAAATGTCCTCTGTTATCAGCGTAAAAGATGGTGGCCGTGTCATTTTAGGGGGACTTATCAACACTAAAAATGGCCTTGATAGTAATAAAATTCCTCTATTAGGAGACATTCCTTATCTTGGTTACCTTTTTAAATCTGAGAATAAAACCAAAAAAACAGAAGAAATTGTTATTATAATTGAGCCGCATATTATTAAAAAGAGTAATTCTGATATTGGACTTTCAGATTTAGGATACAATCGTTTAGCGACTTCAATAAAAAAAGAAGATGAAGATCTAAAAGCGATGAAAGATGATACTAAATAAAGGATGGAGCATTCGCTATTTTTAAAGCCAAAAGAGCTTTTTACTGACGTAGTCAATCCTCATGACTACGTTCAAATCGATAGTGTCTCTCATATGTATCAAAGCTTAAAAACATCTGTACAAAAACCCCTAAAAATGATACTTCTTTATGGAAGACCAGGCACGGGTAAGAGTATGCTACTCCATAAACTTCATCATGACCTATCTAAGCACCAAAAAGTTTTTATGGTGGATATACCCATTATTGATGAAAATGACTTTTTACGGGTTCTCGCTCAAAAAATTTATGGCTATGTCAATAGAGAGATGATTACGCTTACCTATTTTTTAGAACTGGCAAGTGCAGTAAATTATCCACAGACACCCATTGTTTTACTCGACGAGGCACAACTATACAGCTCTTCCTTGATGGAAAAAATTCGTCTTATTTCGGATGCACGCGCACTTAAATTTGTCATTACTCTTCATAAAACAGATGACGAAGACATTATTGCAAAAGAACATTTTCAAACACGTATTTGGGAAAGTATTGAACTACAAAATGCCACCTCCGATGAACTTAAAATCTATATACAGAAAAAACTTCTCAAATCAAACTGTTTTGATGTTGCCAATATGATAAACGATAAAAACATTAAAATAATCAGTAAACTAACAAAAGGTAATTATCGCGATGCCAACAAACTTATGTTTTCTCTATTTTCTCTGTATGGATGGTTTGAAGAGAATCAGCCAAGTAAAATAAACTATAATTCACTTAAACCAAAATACATAGAGATGGCTGCAATCCACACAGGACTTATTCGTGCTTGATATTGTGTCTTTAGAACGTCGATGGCTTAAATATAAAATTAAAAGCTACTTGCCTTACTTCTTAATATCTGCCACTATCATCACTTTCGTGATTATATTTGTTATAATTTTTTCTACCTATAAAAGTGAAATAAAGAGTATCAAAGTAATTCAACCTGCACTCCATCAAAAATTAATCCCTATTCCTGCAAATCTACACGATACAGCGATGATTTTAGAACCTTCAATGCAGTTTATACAGTCCATGTCACCTAACTCCCAACAAACTCAAGCCATCCAATCTGTACCACAAACTCTTCCAACTAAAATAGCGGCTAAACAGAAGCTGCCTATTGTTACCTCTACAGCTCAACCTATTAGTGTCGTAACGCCTTCTATAGCCGTTGCTGCACCCGTACCTTTAATTGTTCGGCCACAAGAATCTACTATGAAACATGATAACAATACATTTGATATTCACGAAATTGAAGACCGCTTTAAAATTAACAGCAATCCCCATTTAGGACTTTATATAGCCCGTTATCATTATGAGCACGGTAACTACAACGAAGCCTACAACTATGCATTAAAAACCAATTCAATCAATAGCACCATGGAAGAGAGCTGGTTGATTTTTGCCAAGTCACTCGTCAAACTTGGAAAACATGATCAAGCTAAAAAAACACTTCAGCTTTATATTTCTCAATCTAATTCAGAAAATGCAAAAAGCTTATTGAATTCAATTGATCAAGGAAATTTAAAATGAAAATTCTTTTTTTAATTCTTTTTGGATTAAACATTATTACACATGCAGACATTCCCTCACAAATATTTCAATTGTATCAAAAAGGTGACTATGATGCTTCTTGCAGTCTTGGCTTACAGCATTTTAAACAATTTGAATCCAATGAGGCTCAACTCTCTCTTTATGCATTTTCTTGCTTAAAGGCTGATCATATCGATCTTCTTGCTGCACCGCTTATGCTTCTGGATAAAACACAAGAAGCCAGGGCCAATGCTTCCTATTTCTCAATGCTTGTGATGCAGAAAAAACTTTTAATCCAATCTTTGTATGATAATACCCCATTGCAATCACTTAAATTTCCTACAAGCTCACATCTTCTCTCTAAAATTTTCATCCTTTATCTAAAAAATCCGCAGAGTAAAATGACTATTAAAGAGTACATAGAGTCTACTAATCCAAGAATGTCTTATAAATTATACACAACAGAATTAAATGGACACAAAACGGTTGCTATTGATGAATACTATGATAAAATATTAACAGTACACCACGTATATTAAGGGGATTGGTATGGACAGAATTACAAATGATTTACTCGAAAAACGCCATATCTCACAAGTACAAATTGACCGTTTACTTTCAAAAGGGGTACAGCACGAAACTATATTAGAAACATTAATTAAGCTGGGTGTTGTTTCACTTAATGCTATTAAACGATTTGTTGTTGAGCAAATCCGTCTTGGTGTATATGAACTCTCTATCATTAAGCATTACACCTTCTTGGAAGAATCCTCTATTTTAAGTTATTTAGCAGAGGTTCTTGAAATTCCTTTTGTTGATCTTGACTCTATTGATATGGACTACCGTTTAGTCGAAAAAATTCCAACAACACAACTCAAACGCTATAATGCTCTTCCTATCTCTCAAGATGACATGTATGTTGTTATTGCCTTTGCAGATCCATTAAATATTGAAGCACAAGAATCTTTACAACGTCTTTTCCCACGTAAATCACTTAAAATAGCTGCAGCCACTGAAAAACAAATTCAAGCTTATCTCTTCAAAATCGAACTAAAAGACAGCGTTAAAGAACTCGTTAACAATATCCGTAATGAACTACGCAATATAGGTACAATTGAAGAGCAACAAGAAGCGTCATCTATCTTACAACTCATTGATATCATTCTTAAAGCATGTATAAAAGGACGCGCAAGCGATATTCATATCGAACCTACAGAGAAAAACTGTGTTGTTCGAGGCCGTGTCGATGGAAAATTAGCCGAAATCTTTATTTTTGATCGTGACATTTACCCTCCACTTGCTTCACGTATGAAACTTTTGGCTAATCTTGACATTGCTGAAAGACGAAAGCCGCAAGATGGGCGATTTTCTGCCATGGTTATGGATGCGGAATTTGACTTTCGTATCTCAACGCTACCTATCCTGTATGGCGAATCGATTGTTATGCGTATTTTGGACAAAACAAAAGCGCTTGTACGTCTCGAGGAATCAGGCATGGATACGAATAGTTACCAAAAATTTCTTAAATCACTTGAGTCACCATTTGGAATAATTCTTGTAACAGGTCCTACAGGAAGTGGTAAAACAACAACACTTTATGGTGCACTTAATGAACTAAGAAATGTTGAGGACAAAGTCATCACGGTTGAAGATCCTGTCGAATATCGTATGAACTTAATTCAGCAAGTTCAAGTCAATGCTAAAGTAGGCCTATCTTTCGCCGATGCACTTCGATCAATCTTGCGACAAGATCCAGATAAAATTATGATTGGAGAGATTCGTGACCATGAAACACTTGAAATAGCCATTAAAGCAGCCCTGACAGGGCACTTAGT
This sequence comes from Sulfuricurvum sp., assembly GCA_043759555.1. GTDB lineage: Bacteria > Campylobacterota > Campylobacteria > Campylobacterales > Sulfurimonadaceae > Sulfuricurvum. The sequence goes on from JAYVLH010000112.1 coordinate 4,789, forward strand.
TATTTCTACACTTCACACGAATGATGCGATTAGTGCCATTCCTCGTATGTCAGATATGGGGATTGAACCCTATCTTATCAGTGGGGCACTCATGGCGATACAAGCACAGCGCTTAGTACGCAGGATCTGTAAACATTGTAAAAAAGAAGCTGATATACCCATGATATTAAGAGAAGAATACAGTGAACTCATTCCTCACGGAACGGTCTTTTACGTAGGAACCGGATGTAAAGAATGTAATGGGTCTGGGTATATGGGACGTGAGATGATTTGTGAGGTATTGCCTATTTCTGAGGGACTTTCAAGCCTGATCGCTAAAGGTGGCTCCAAAGATGACATATTTAAACTCGCTAAAGAAGAAGGGTTTGTAGGAATGTTTGAAAATGGTATGGCTAAAGCAGTGCAAGGGATAACAACCGTAGATGAAATATTAAGGGTGGCAAAAGTATGAAGTATTTTATTGTAACAATTCTCAGTAAAGGGGAAAAAAATGAATATGGTCTCTATGCAGAACACAAAAAGGAAGCTCAATATCTTGCTAAAATAAAATACTCTGGTATGATTTTAAAAGCAGTCGAGTCCTCTCCTCCTCTAGAAGATCAATTTCGTAAATTTAAAGAAACTCTTTTTTCAAATCTAAAAAAAAGTAAACTTAAACAAGATTTACTTATTGCTGCCATTCGTCAGCTTGCAGTTATGGCAAATGCCGGGATTTCTATCCATGATTCACTTCATGAGATTGCCGATGCAACTACTGACAAAACACTACAAGATATCCTAAGTACTATAGCTGAAGACATCAACGCAGGGCACAGTCTCTCCAAGTCAGCCGCAAAATTTAGCTATCAGCTGGGAACACTAAGTCTTGCTATGATTGAATTGGGCGAAAAAACAGGTAATATGGCTGAAGCACTACATAAACTCGCCGACATGCTTGAAGAAATTCGACGTAATGTCATTAAGTTTAAAAAAGCAATGGCATATCCTCGAAATGTTATGATTGCTATGGCCGTTGCTTTTACTATCCTCATTTCATATGTTGTACCTCAGTTTAAAACTATTTTTGAGCAGCTTGGGGCAGATCTTCCTATGCCTACATTAATTCTTTTATTTTTGTCGCACCTTTTCAATACTTATGGATTGTATGTTTTAGCGGGGATATTTATCTTTATTTTTACCTTTCGTTATACACTTGATCACAATAAAGAGTTTAGATACAAATGGCATCAGTTTTTACTTAAAGTATATTTAATTAAAAATATCATTATGTACTCAACTCTTAGTCGTTTTACTCTTGTCTTCTCTGAATTGGTACGTGCTGGAATTCCCGTAGCAGAAGCACTTGAAACTTCCACAGCCATGATCGACAACCTCCCGCTCCAAGAGCGTCTGCTAATCGTTCGCTCAGCAGTTGAAAAAGGAGGATCTCTTCATTCAGGGCTTAAAGAAACTCATTTATTTGAAAATATGATCATTCAAATGATCTCGGCAGGTGAAACTAGTGGACAGCTTGATTCTATGTTACAAAAAGTCATGGAGTATTATAAAATGCGTTTTGATGCTATCATCGATGGTCTCGCTGAAGCCATTGAGCCTATTATGCTCTTTATGATTGCGGGTATGGTTCTTTTACTAGCTTTAGGTATCTTTTTACCAATGTGGTCAATGGGCGATGCTGTTCATGGACGGCACTAATAAAAAAAGTGGCTTAAACAGCCTCTTTTTTTGTTACTAATGAACTATAAACTTCATCTTTAGGTATCAGACCTGTCTCATACAAAAACTGAGATGGTACAAAATTAGCTTTTTTGATCTTATCATACTTGGCATAACTCAAATAGAGTCTATCTTTAGCGCGTGTCACTGCCACATAAAAGAGGCGACGCTCTTCTTCAATACTCCCACTTCGACTCATAAGTTTACGATTCGGGAAACGTCCATCCATCAAATCAATCACATATACTTCTTTATATTCCAATCCTTTAGATGCGTGGATACTTAGCAAATGAACACCTTCTCCTTGGGTCAAATCTTGAGATCCCAGCACCATGGCATTTAAAAAACGTTCATGTTCCTTATAAGGACGAGAAAGCTCAAATAAAACAGTACATTTTCGACGTATTTTTTCTTGAGACTCTATCTTGACACGTTCATCAATAGAACCATTTTCAGTCATTGCACGCTTATGTGACAAATATTCGATCACATGCCCATAAAGACTTGATACAGCAATTTTTTGCACTGCTTCTTTAGGACTTTTAACCTCACGGAGTTTACGAAACAACATAAACAAATCGTGTAAAAATGTAGCGGATTCTTTTGTAAGCTTCGCGTACTTTAATATTGGATTTCCCATAAAATTAGGGTCTAATCCCAATTTCGCAAATCTCCCTGCACTTCCAAGTTCTGCATAATCATCAAACAATCCTAGCTGATGATTAAGTTTACGTTTTTCAAACGGATTTGAGATAGAGGTGTCTGGTGTATAAAGTCCACGTAAGAATGAGCCTTTACCTAGTTTTTGTAGCGCGACAAACAACTCTTTGGCTGCTGCACTCCCAACACCTTTGGCATAATCAAAAAGGTGAATAAATGCCATCATATCCGATTCATTTACCAACAAAGTGTAAATATCCAAAAGTGCTTTTATCTCTTTTGAGTCAAAGAAGCTCGTCCCTCCACGCCTACGGCAAGCAATTCCCATTTCACGTAATGTTGCCTCCATTCCATCAGCGGATGCATTGTTACGGAATATTACTGCGATTTCATCTCTGGCTATAGGCGAATCCCCGATTACAGCTGCAATACCATGATATTGCTCAAATAGCTCTTCGTAGATCAATAAAGCTGGAGGTTGCGCTTCTCCTGTTCGTGTTACTTCTAATGCTTTGGGATAAATACGCTCATTGTGCGCGATAACCGTATTTGCAAGTGATAAAATCGGAACCGTTGAACGATAGTTTTTGTTAAGGGTATAGACTTTTGCATCGGAAAAATTGGTACTAAATGAGCCAATAATCGAAATATCTGCCCCATTAAATGCATAAATGCTTTGATCGTAATCTCCCACACAAAATAATGATGGAGGTCGTATCGCATTAATAAGAGTTCCTTGAAGAGCATTCGTGTCTTGATATTCATCAATCAACACCTCTTTATAACCCAAGTCATTTTGTAAAGCAAGATGACGCATTTGAAGCAATAAGTCATTAAAGTTAACAAAACCATACTCTTTTTTAAGTGCCTCAAACTCATCAACAATATCTGCATAAATCATCGCATACACTGCATGCTCATCTTGGCGCGTCAATATCCACTGTTCAAAATCGGATTCAATTTCTGTATTTTGATAAAATGAATAGACATCGTAAAGATAGTTAGCTCCATAAGCAGGTGTTGCGTTATCTAAATGGGAAAAGGTTCGCTTTTCATATACACTGCGAAAAAGAGTTTTGAGTTCCCGAGGCTGTTTAAGAACCACTTTTCCCTCTTTACGCTTGAGCCATCGATAACTCACCGCATGAAAGGTCCCCGCATCGACTTTGGAAGCTATTTCCTTCCCAAAAAAAGCCGCAACCCGCTCCACCATCTCTTGTGCTGCTTTATTGGTAAACGTTAGTAATAAAATTTCTTCGGGTTTAACATTTTGAGAAAGGAGGTACGCGATGCGCCCTACAATTGTAGAAGTTTTACCGGTACCTGCAGAAGCTATAATAAGATTGTGCCCATACGGTGCCGTTGCAGCGGTATATTGCTGAGGATTGAGACGAGAAAGTGGCAAGAAGCTCCCTGAAGCTTCTGGGTTAGAAGCTTATTTAAAATTTTTAATCGGCTCAGCCAAACCAAAACCAGGATGAGACGCTGCATCCAATATTATTTGTGCCACAGTTGCGTTATCTTGGTTAAAAATCAATGGAGCGAGGAAGTTGACGCGCGATTCATCCAGTGGATCTTGAATTATTATGACATTATATACGAGCAGGTTTGATTTTTCATTAATATCAAGCAAAATACGCACCGATGTCGGAATATCAAATGAATATTCGCGTAATTCATAGGGATTAACAAGAGTAAAATTAATATTCGATCCATCACTCCCTTTCAGGGTTAAAAATAAATCGTCGATTTGTGTCAGTTCGACTGTCGTTATTTGATCAAATCCCAAAATTGATGATTTTACTTCATATTGCATGGTTATCCCTTAATGTTTGTTGCTCAATAAAAGCAAGAAGCGTTCCTTCAAATTTTGGTATAATTCGCCTATATTTTCCTATTCAAGGCTATTGCATGTCCACTACCCACTATAATCCAAAAAATATTGAAGACACCTATTACCCTATTTGGGAGAATCGAGGTTATTTTGAAGTAGACGGCAACAGCGCAATTGTAAAACCAAACAAACATTTTTCCATTATGATGCCTCCTCCTAATGTTACAGGGCGACTCCATATCGGTCATGCTCTTACCTTCACTCTCCAAGACATCATCGTTCGCTATAAGCGTATGGACGGTTACGCTACACTTTGGCAGCCTGGAACCGATCACGCGGGTATTGCAACACAAAATGTTGTCGAAAAACAGCTCCTTGCGCTAGGAACAACCAAAGAAGAACTCGGACGTGAGGCATTTTTAAAACGAGTATGGGAATGGAAAGAAGAAAGCGGCGGTATCATGGTGGGACAACTGCGTAAACTCGGTGTTTCTCCTGCATGGAGTCGTGAACGGTTTACGATGGATGCAGGATTAAAAACATCTGTTAAAGAGGCATTCGTTCATCTTTACAATCAAAACCTTATTGTACGCGGTAACTATATGGTCAACTGGTGTACTCACGATGGTGCACTCAGTGACATTGAAGTGGAACATGAAGAACATCAGGGTCATTTTTACCATATGCGTTACTCATTTAGTGACGGAAGTGGTCATATCACCGTTGCTACGACTCGTCCGGAAACCTATTTTGGAGATACTGCCATTATGGTCCATCCTGACGATGAGCGCTACACGCACTTGATTGGGAAAAGTGTCACTCTTCCTCTCATAAACCGCGAAATAAAAATCATTGCAGATACCCATGTCGATCGCGAATTCGGAACAGGTGTCGTTAAAGTCACACCGGCACATGATACCAATGACTATGAAGTGGGCAAACGCCATGATTTAGAATTTATTACTGTATTTGATGAAAAAGGAATTCTTAATCAGCATGCAGGTGAATTTGAAGGACTAGAGCGCCTAAGTGCCCGCGAAATTATCGTCAAACGCTTGAACGAAGCAGGATTTATTGAAAAAATTGAAGATCATATTCATCAAGTTGGACACTGTTATCGCTGTAAAAATATTGTAGAACCCTACATCTCAAAACAGTGGTTCGTCCGCAAAGAAGTTGCACGCGGTTCAATCGATAAAACCAATGATGGCTTAGCGCAATTTTTCCCGCCGCATTGGATAAACAGCTACAATTCATGGATGGGAGAACTTCGGGATTGGTGTATTTCTCGTCAATTGTGGTGGGGACATCGTATCCCTGTTTTTTACTGCGAAACGTGCGACCATGAATGGGCAAGCTTGGAAGAACATCCTGAGAGTTGTCCGCATTGTGCAAGTACCGAATTCACCCAAGACCCAGACGTTCTCGATACCTGGTTCAGCTCTGCTCTCTGGCCATTTTCGACACTGGGATGGGGGAATGGAGACGTTAGTGCCGACTCACTGTTTCAAAGTGAGGATATGGCTAAGTTTTATCCTAATACCCTCCTCATTACCGGCTTTGATATTCTCTTTTTCTGGGTTGCACGTATGATGATGATGGGTGAGAGTTTTACGGGAGAACTACCCTTTAAACATATCTACCTTCATGCATTGGTTCGTGATGAGAATGGTCAAAAAATGTCCAAGTCCAAAGGCAATGTTATCGATCCACTCGATATGGTGGAACAATACAGTGCGGATGCGCTACGCTTTACCTTAGCAATTTTGGCTGCACAAGGGCGTGATATTCGTCTTAGCAGTGAAAAGCTTGAACAAAGCCGCAACTTTACTAATAAACTCTTTAACGCATCAAAATTTTTACAAATGAACGTCGAACTATTTAAAGATTTAGATTCGCAAGAAGTAATAACACCATTAGGACGTTATATGCTCAGCCGCTTTAGACGTGCTACTTCAGAAACAAGAGCATTTATGGATGAATACCGTTTTAATGATGCAGCAACAACACTTTATCGATTCCTATGGAATGAATTTTGTGACTGGGGTATTGAACTTGGCAAAGCAAGCAAGGAGAGTGTTCATGAGCTTGGAAGTATTTTCAAAGAGTCTATGAAACTTCTCCATCCCTTTATGCCGTTTATCACCGAATACCTCTATCATGAGCTCTCCGGAACAACGCTCGAAGAGGGCAACTCTATCATGGTAATGACATATCCTGAAGATGTTACTATTGATGAAGGAATTGAAGCTGAATTTGCCATTATCATGGATGCTATCATTACCATACGACGCGCCAAAACGCTTATCGATTGCGGTAATCAAAAAATTCCTCTGGCATTCGTCAAATGCAATGGCAATCACACTATGATGGAACCGTTTATTGCTCGATTGGGAAAAGTTGAAACACTGAAGTTTACAGAAAATAAAATCGATAATGCAATAAGTGATATTGGAGAAAGTGTAGAAGTGTATATTACGACCGACGCAATTGATCTGTCTCCAATCATCGATCGCCTGAGTAAACAACGTGAAAAACTACAAAAAGAAGCAGATAAGCTCGCAAGTATGCTTTCCAATGAACGTTTCGTCGCCAACGCTCCAGAAACGGTTATTACTGAAAATCGTAATGGTCTAGCAGATGCTCACGATAAAATTTCTAAAATCGACGAGCAGTTAAAATCATTACAAGGGTAAAGGCAGAATTTAATCTGCTATCCCTTCTATTTCGATCGTTATTTTAATATCATCACCCACAACCATTCCTCCAGCTTCAATGGCCTGATTCCAATTAAGTCCAAAATCTTTTCGGTTAACCACTCCGCTCAATACAAAACCAGAGCGTTTATTACCCAATGGGTCAGTAATTACACCACCAATCTCTATTGTCAATGTCACGGCCTTAGTAATACCATGTATACTAAGATTGCCCATTACTTTTTTACCTTTTTGTGATGTCATCACAAATGTCATTTCAGGATAGGTAGCGACATCAAAGAAATCCGCACTGCGAAGATGATCATCACGCTTTGTAATTCCGGTATCAATCGTTTTAGTTTGAACAGTACCGCTTAACGATTTCAATTTTCCTTTTTCTAAATCATACGATCCACTAAATCCGCTAAAATTACCGCTTACTGTGCTGATCATCATATGCTTTACTTTAAAACCGACACTTGAATGAGCAATATCCACGCTGTACGGTGCAGCAAATAATGACATTGATCCTACCAACAAACTTGACATAACTGTAGCAATAATACGACTTTTCATACGATTCCTTTTAGTATAAATTTATTTATTGTAGTATATTTTTGTCAATGATATCTTAATACTCGGTTAATGGGGAAACTATTTAAGCTTTGCTATACTTGTATAACTATCAAAAAGGTGTATTATGGAACTTTGTGTCGCACTAGATTTACCGACAATGCAAGACAATTTAGAACTTATTGAAAAAATAAAATACTATCCTGTCTGGTTAAAAGTAGGCCTTCGCTCCTATATTCGCGATGGTAAACCCTTTATTGATGCTATCAAAACAATCAATCCAGACTTCAAAATTTTTCTCGATTTAAAATTGTATGATATCCCCAACACTATGGCAGATTCAGCTGAATCTATCATGGGACTTGGTGTTGATATGTTTAATGTCCATGCATCTGCTGGTCGCAAAGCAATGCGAGAAGTAATGAAACGACTCGAACCCTATACTAATCGCCCTCTTGTTCTTGCAGTAACAGCCCTTACATCCTTTGATGAAAATGAATTTAGTCATATTTATGGAGAAAGCATCGCGACAAAAGCTGACCGTTTCGCGCAAGATGCTCACCAAGCAGGACTTGATGGCGTAGTATGCAGTGCATACGAGAGTGCATCAATAAAATCACTCACAGCAGCCTCTTTTATTACTCTCACCCCTGGCATACGTCCCTTTGGCGAAGATGCAGGAGATCAAGAACGTGTAGCTACGATTGAAACAGCACACAACGCACATGTTGATTTTATCGTTGTGGGACGACCAATTTATGCGTCGAATGATCCTGCAATGATTGTTGAAAAAATAATCAAATCATTATAAAATAGTCATCTTTTTGTAACAAGGACGTAACATCATTCCTCTAAACTTTCAAAAAATATGAAGGTTAAAAGCAGATGAAAAAACTTTTATTACTCCTCCCCTTGGGATTGTTTGCAGCAAGTGGAATTTACTGGTTGTCTTCCGGTCTTAATCCCAAGAACGAACGAACCCATACAATACTATCAAGTGAAACATTACCTCAAAGCAATCAAGAACTTTTTACCTACAGTGAACATCAATTTAATGCTATACTCCGTCATGGTAACAAACAATCCATCGTGCAACTGAACCAATCTCTTAATCTTCTAAGTAAAAATATTCATAACTATAAGAGTCAAGGCTATGACATCCAAGAACTTGAAGACAAACTATCCACATACCAAAACGACACAGCATTTATTACGTCAAAGCTCATAACAAAACTGCAACAACTTCATCAATACAGTCAATCCGAGCAGGATGAGGAAGCTAAGTTCCTTACAACACTAGAACAAATCGGTCTTTATGATCTTAAAAAAAGTTATAATAATTTAGACACCTTACGCAAAAATTTTATTAAAGAGCCAACTAAAGAAAACAAAATAGCCTACGATATAGAATACAAACATCTTAATAGTGCTATCAATGACCTATATCTTGATAGAAAGATGGAAGAGCCTCTTTATAACTATATAACAAACCATAAAAACTATTTTGAAACACTCACTGCAATATATGATGATGTCGGATATAAACGAATCAGCTACTTACATGAAAATAGCTACGCAATCAAAGCACAACTTCAATTACTCCCAACTAGCTAAATATCAAATACATTAACAAGCACCTTTTTAAGGTGCTTGTTATCTAAGCATGATTATAATTATGCCCTCTTAAACATATACGGACGAGTAGGAAAGCGGCTGAATCCACCTCCCTGCTAAGGAGACGTACTGGCAACGGTACCGAGAGTTCGAATCTCTCCTCGTCCGCCACCCATAAAA
>JAYVLH010000113.1:0-7706 GCA_043759555.1 Sulfuricurvum sp.
AAATAATTCATCAGGGCTTTTAAGCGCGTCCCCTTTGATTCGATACACTAATCCACCAATTCCTTCCCATGAAGGGTTGAGGGCATTGCCGATTCGAAAAACATACCCATAGTATTCCTGTGCTAATGCGACTGCTTCATCGTTATATTTTCCATACGGCAAAACAAATGAATCGACACGACAGCCGAGCTTTTCTTCTAATAATACTTTTGATCCAAAAATCTCTTCATTTAAATCAACATTTTTATCCATCAAATTCACATGATTCATAGAGTGTGATGCGATTTCCACTAAGCCGCTTCGTACCATTTCTCTAAGCTCAACATAGGTACAAAACGGGGCAAAAGCTTGATAGTTCTTATAAATTTCATGATGTTTCAAAGAAAGTCTTACCGAAGGCACCAAATCCGTATTTTCTAAAATATACGCAACCGGTACAGCAAGCAGTACCTTTAGTTTGTACTTTTTTAGCAAAGGAAACACATAATAGTAAAAATCGTAATACGCATCATCAAATGTGAGACAAATCGAAGGAATTTGCACTTCTTCTCCTGGGAAGACTGTCACATAGCGCTTACTGATCAAATCTAAATGAGCTTCTAACATCAAATCTGAATTCGACAGGGGCAAATCATCACTGTTAATATGATGATACATCACGACTTGAATCACGATTCCCCCTCTTTTCAGCAATAATAAAGTATCATACCATACCCTCACTTAAGGATTTTTCGAAACACTATGAGTATCCGGTATGAATATAATAAAAGATATATTAGGCTAAAACCTCTATTTGAATCGATACGAGAAGTTTTCGCAGGTAATAACAAAAGCATCCATAAAGCCCGTAATGAACTTAAAATTATTAACCTTTATGATATAAAAACCGTCGTGAAATCCTTTAAAATTCCTCACTTTCTCAACCGTATTATCTATACATTTTTTCGTAAAAGCAAAGCCCACAAATCTTATTACAATGCTCTGCAATTAGCGCAGTTGAATATATCTACACCAGAACCTATTGCTCTTATCGAATTTTTCTCTTTTGGACTATTAGCAGATAGCTATTTTATCAGCGAACATTTTGATTACGACTTCACCATACGTACTCCATTACTTGAACCACTCGAGGATAGAGAAGCTATTTTTATCGCTTTCACGGCTTACACTTATACCCTGCATCAAAAAGGAGTATGGCATCTGGACTACTCCCCTGGCAATATTCTCATCAAACGGACGATGAATGGATATCAATTTTCAATTGTTGATATTAATCGTATGGAATTTAAAGAAATCAGCCCCCTAGAAGGGTGTGAAAACTTCAATAAACTCTGGGCGAGTGATGAAGAACTCGAGATTATAGGACGTGAGTATGCAAGATTAAGCGGATTAGATGGAGCGATCACTATTTCTGAAATGCAACGTCATAATGATGCCAACAAGCAGGTTAAAAATTTCAAAAAAAAGCTTAAATCCCTGCTGAAAGGCGACTTTTCAACTCTCTCTTAACGCGCTCAAACATCTCTGCTCTTCCCACAGCATCCAGAGGAATCATATAATGGTGCTGCTTACTCTCTTCGCCAATACTTTTCCATCTCAAAGCAGACGCAAAACGGGAATCCCCAAAAAATGTAAATGTCTCGCATCCTACACTGCTAGCCAGATGATAGGTTCCCGTCGAAGTGCTGACAAAAAGTTTAAATCGGCTCAGCAATGCCGCAAAACCAACCACACTTCCTACTGAACGGTACAAAATAACCCTGTTATCTCCTAAAAGTTCTTTTGCTTCTTTATAGAGATTCTCTTCGTCAGGACCAAATGTCATTACTACCTCAATCTTTTCATCCGCTTGTGCAATGCGTACAAGCTCAATGTATTCACCAAGTGTCCAGTTCGCATCAGATGAACCTCCAAAACCGGGATGAAATGCTGCAACAGGTTTTGTAATGCCAAATTTTGTACAAAATTCAGTGTAAGTCTTCTCACTCTCATCGAATCGTAACAGCGGTTTCGGAAAATCAAGGTTAATATCAGGAAAAAGAGCTTTACACAATTGAAGATTGTACTCAAACTCTGCCATTTTCACTTCACTGCGCCGTTGCGTAATACGGTGGTTGTAAAAAATTTGGGCTATTTTTGTTGCAGGAGCGATGCGTATTGGTATACCTGCAAACCATTGTGCAAGTGCTACGCGCGTATTGGAAAAAAGGGTGACTGAGGCATCGATTTTTACTTTTTCTATTTTTCGTGATAGCAGGAAAGCGCTTTCTCCCTCATCGACTATCACCTCATCAATAAAATCGCACGCTTGGGCAAGGCGACGGTTGAGCGGGGCAACAAAAGCAATGATTCGATTGGAAGGATTATAGTGCTTTAGAACATAAAACGTCGGTAGTGCCGTAATAAAATCACCGAGCTTATCATTACGCACCACTAATATATTCATTGTTCACCCTTGCTTTAATAAGGTTATTTTACCCAATAACGCTATAATCTCACCATGAAAGAACCGTTTGCCTGGGATACTTATTCCGATCAGCCTGCCATTATTAAAGATAAGGCCCTAAAGCGGCAAATGCGTCGCAGTGCTCTTCCCTCGCTGATTAAAACATTGTTAGTGGCACTCTTCACGCTTCCAATCGCATTACTAATTTCTCCCTTTATCGGACGAAAAAAAATAGACGGAACAGAATTTTTCGCACTTGGAGTCAATCTAGACAAAGAACCCAATACGACACCTTATCTTATCGAAGAGCTAGGTGTTCAGAAGCTTCTGATACGTATCCCTCTATGGGAAATGGCGCGGTTACAGGAATATGTATCTTTTATCAAAACATTTCAAGACAAACACATCACAGTCGCCCTCTTGCAAGATCGGGAGCATATCGAATCCCCTACTCTTACAAAAGATCATTTCACTCAGATTTTTGAAGCACTTGAAGATGTATGCATGACCTACGTTATCGGCAGTACGATTAACCGTGCCAAATGGGGATTTTTCAGCGTCAACGAATATCTCGATTTTTATACTGTTGCCTACACACTTAAACAAGAACGTTTTCCAAACCTCAAACTTATCGGCTCCAACGTTATCGATTTTGAATTTCACTTCACAGCCCACACACTGTACAATTTTTCAAAACTTCATTATGATGCTTTGGGAAGCTTGTTATACGTTGATAGACGCGGTGCTCCAGAAAACACTCAAATGGGATTTACTCTTTTAAAGAAAATCAATTTCCTCTACGCTCTTTTGTCTCTAAGCCCAAAAGCGTCGAATGAACTGATCATTACCGAAACCAACTGGCCGATAAAAAATACAGCGCCCTATGCACCAACGAGTGAGCATGAGTGTGTGAGTGAAGAGGATTACGCGGCTTTTATGGTGCGCTACTATCTTGCAGCCTTTGCCTCTCAAAAAGTAAGCTGTGTCTACTGGCATCAGCTTATCGCTCCCGGATACGGACTCATCGATAACCGGGAAGGAATTCGTAAACGAAGTGCTTTTGATGCTTACAAAACAATGCTCTCACATTTAAACGATGCAAAATTTATAAGTTATCATCATAACGGAGATAAATATCGATTAATCTGCGCTACTCCCAGAGGAATGCTGAACATTACCTGGACACTAATCACCCATCCCATCTATACCTATAAGGCAACCGTGTGAAAATTCTCATCCTTCTCCCAAACTGGCTTGGTGATGCTGTGATGGCAACTCCTGCAATCGAGGCATTGTGTGTCATCTATCCTAAAGCGCAGCTCACACTCGTTGGCTCCTATGTCAGCATAGAAGCACTCAAACATCATCCTCAGTGTACACGTTCTTATATCGATAAAACGAAAAAGGGAGGCAATCGTTTCCTCAACACCTACCGCTTTGCCAAAGAGTTGGGTAAGCATGATTTAGGGATCACCTTTCGTAATCAGATACACTCATCATTGCTTCTTCGCTGGAGCGGTACACTCATCACTGCGGGACGAAAAAACATGTCTTCCTCCTTTTTACTTACCCATGCCATTAAACCGCTGCACCCTTCACACCTTGTAGAACAATATTCACAAATAGTTCAAAGTCTCAGTCCAAAGCAGCTCGAAATCGGACCGCTTAAACTGTATATCAAACCTCACACATTTGACCGTCCAACCCTGGGCATTAATCCGGGAGCTACCTATGGAAGCGCCAAGCGTTGGTATCCTGAAAAATTTGCCGAAGTGGCACGTGCATTTAGTGATCGTTATCAGATTGTTTTATTCGGTGGACCGAATGAAGTGGAGATGGCAAATGATATTGAATCCCGTCTAGATAGCGTCAATGTCACCAATCTAGCAGGGAGAACCTCTGTCCAAGAGCTGTGTGCGATGATTGGAGGATTGGATTTGTTCATCACCAATGACAGTGGTCCGATGCATGTCGCTGCAGCCTATAACGTACCGACAGTCGCCATTTTCGGCCCAACACGCCATTTAGAAACCTCTCAATGGAAGAATAAAAAAAGTATGATCGTCCGTCACGATATGGAGTGTGCTCCGTGTATGAAACGCGAATGCCCGCTTGGACATCATGAATGTATGAAAAGTATAACCTCCAATGAGGTTATTGAGGCGGTAAAAAAATTAATTTAGCACGTTGAAGTGCTATTAATTCTCTCTATAGTAGCCGTCGTACTTTTACCATCAACAAACTTCACCAATCGAAGTTCACCAGAAAATTCAGCTCCAACAACCGATTTCCCCTCATAATCTCCCCCTTTGACGAGAATATCAGGAGTGATACTTTTGATGAGCTCATAGGGTGTCTCATCACTAAAGAGGACGACGTAATCTACCGCTTCGAGTGCTCCCAGAATATACGCACGATCTTCTTCGCTGTTTACAGGGCGTGTCGGACCTTTTAAAACACGTACCGAAGCATCCGTATTTAATCCTACGATAAGAACATCGCCATAGCTTTTTGCCTCTTGGAGGTATTTAACATGCCCAACGTGAAGAATATCAAAACAGCCATTCGTAAAGACGATCCGCTTGTTTTTTGCTTTAAGACGCTCGACAATACCCACAATCTGAGAGTGTGTTTTCAAATGATCGCGGGAATCGCTTTGATGCAACGATGCTTCATATTCTTCGATCTCTTCAAGCGTAACAGTTGCAGAGCCTATTTTTCCGACCACCACTGCCGCTGCACGATTGGAAAACTGTGCTGACTCATCAATACTCATCCCGCAGCTCAATGCAAATGACAATGACGCGATTACCGTATCTCCAGCGCCTGTCACATCAAAAACTTCTTTGGCAACAGTTGGAAAACGCCGCATTATCCCATCATCAATCGCAATACCATCTTCAGAAAGGGTAATCATCGAACACTCTAAATCACATCTCTTTTTAAGATATAAGAGTGCTTCACGCAAAGATGCTTCATCGTTGATTGCAATTCCCGTCGCTTCGGAAGCTTCTTTTTTATTGGGAGTGAGCAAGTATGCACCCCGATATTTAGTGTAATCTTTCCCCTTCGGATCAACAAGAACTTTTTTATCCATTGTACGGGCACACATTATTATCCCCTGCGCTACCGCTTCGGTTATCACCCCTTTGCCATAATCTGAAAGAATCACTACATCACACTCACTCATAACCTTCTGGGCATACGCAATAACCAATTGAGAAGAAGCATCTGAGATAGACTCTTTAGACTCTCGGTCATAACGAAGAATTTGTTGATTGGAAGCGACTATACGGCTTTTTTTAGAAGTTTTACGAGATGTTTGAATAACCAATCCCTCATCAGACACGTTAATCTTTTTCAACATTGCACGCAGCTCTTCACCGCTTTCATCATCTCCAATGACCCCTGCAACAAAGACTTGCGCACCCAATGCCGCGAGATTATTGATCACATTTCCAGCACCGCCTAAAACAGTCGTCTCACGTGAGATATCCACTACCTGTACGGGCGCTTCCGGAGAAATGCGTTCACATCCTCCCCACAAATAATGATCGATCATCATGTCGCCAATAACCAAGATACGTGGATGAGAATTATGAGGATGGATCATGAAAGTTCCTGTTCAAAAAGTCGCTTGATCTCTGGTACATACGCAGCAATCCCCTCTTCAAACTCAAAGCGCGGGGCATATCCTAAAATATCACGTGTGGTTTGTATATCGGCTTCCGTGTGGAACTGATAACGGCCAATATAAGGGTTAGCAACATACTCACAACGGTACGACGTTCCCAGTTCACGTTGCAAAATATCCACCATAGACTGAAACGATCGGGCTTTACCGGTACCAACATTAAATACTCCCGACTCTTTTGGATTTGCCGCCAAAACATTCGCTTGAACGATATCGTCGATATAGATAAAATCGCGCAAAATTTTATCCGAATCTTCAAAAAGTTTCGGGTTTTTACCACCTAAGAGCTGATGACCGAACTGCACTACCATCGAAGCGGTTTTGTTTTTGAAAAATTCGTGCGGTCCATATACATTAAAATAGCGAAGACCTACGATGCTGATATGATTATGAATTTTTGAATAACGTCTGGCTAAATGGTCCATCATCAGTTTGGAGAACCCGTACACATTTTGAGGGGCTTCACGTCCTACGCATTGAGGTGACGGTGCATCGCCATACGTCGCACCTGATGAAGCATAAATCATATTGGCACCATGAGCTACCGCTATATCGAGCAAGTCACCGAAAGCATTTACATTGGTCTGAATCATCAAATCCTGTTCTAGCGCAGTTGTATCCGAAATCGCTGCTTCATGATAAATATAATCAAATTTATACTCTGTTGAAAGTCGAGAGAGAAGTGCTTTATCATTGATATCTCCGCTGATCACATCACCGTGAAAGCCGATTAAATTTTTAAAGTGACCAAAACTTTTGAGATTTCCATTTGAAAGAGTGAGATTCGAACGAAACAAATCAAGTACGACAACGTGAACCTCAGGAAAATTCTCTTGAAAGTAAAAAGCAAGGTTGGAGCCGATAAAACCGGCTCCTCCTGTAATTAAAATGGTTTTATGATTAAAATCAACGTCACTGTAGCGCATAAGTTTCCCTCTAATAGTATTAGTTTCATATTGTAACAAAGCTTCGATTAAAACACGAAAATATTAGACTCTTTTAAGATGGATGCGATTATAATGCTCTGAAATTTTAATACGGAGAAACAAATGAAAAAAATTGCTCTTGCAATGTTATTCGCAGGTATGTCATTGATGGCTGCTGATGGAAAAGCTCTTTCAGCTAAATGTGCTGCATGTCATGGTGCTAGCTTTGAAAAAGCAGCTCTTGGTAAATCAGCGATCGTAAAAGGTCAATCAACAGCAGCTATCGAAGCTTCTTTGAAAGCATACAAAGCTGGTACTCAAAACAAAGCTGGTATGGGCGCATTGATGAAAGGTCAAGTGGCAACTATGTCTGACGCTGACATCAAAGCAGTTGCTACTTACGCAGCTACTGGTAAATAAATTTTTCTCATTCCTCACTCTTAGGAGTGAGAATGCATCCTCTTTATTCTGGTCTATATACTTTCTTTTTCAAATCATCTCTTTTTTTCTGTTGTCCTGCTAAATCGTTAAGCTCTTTTTCATCATCAAATTGTACTTGTGTCATCATCTTTTTTTCATCGTCAAACTGACCACTTTTAATTGCCCATAAAAATGCGGCCAAGGCAAGAGATCCTAAAAA
>JAYVLH010000114.1:0-5118 GCA_043759555.1 Sulfuricurvum sp.
CCGTTGCGCTTTCGTTCGCATTCTTTATCGGCTACACAACACTCTTTCCTCCAAAAGCGCCTAATGCGCAAGATACTAATAAAACAACAGTTGAAGCGGTAAAACCAACGTCTGCAGTGGCTGCTGTGACTCACACTATCGATAACAATAAAAGTATTGTATCAGATGTTAAAACAGTTTCTAGTGATACATTAACAACGATCAATTCAAAAGAATTTACTTTAAAAATTGACACTCTGGGACGTATTTCTTCTCTTGTATTGAAAAATATAAAGCATGATAATAAAGATGGACAATTAGCTGAATTGATTCCAGTTGAAGGTGCTAAGCCATTACAAATGCGTTTTGCAGATGAGACGCTTGATTCACTTGCACAAAAAACACCTTTTTCCAGTAACGTTGACGATGTTGTTTTGGGTGAAAATGGTAAAACAGAAGTAATCTTTACACAAGCGTTACCAAACTTTACAGTGACGAAGAAAATAACTTTTTTTGCAGATGGTCACTATGAAGCTGCTATTAATCTTTCAGAAGATAAAAAATACTTTTTGTATTTAGGACAACACCCAAATATTAATAAGAAAATGATGACGGTTGTTGGTGGTATGGTCTATGCCGGTGATAAGTTAACAACGATTTTTAAAGATGGTGATGTTGAGGGTCGTACGATTTTTAGTGATGTTCACCTTGTTTCGGCATTTGATCAATATTACGCAACGATCATGTATGGATTTGACAAGTCAACACAAGTAGCTGTTGAGCGAGATATCAATGACAATCCTGTGAGCTATCTCGAAGGTGGCAAAGACTTTGCTTTCAAAGGATATATCGGACCAAAAGAGTATAAAACGCTTAATGCAATTGATCCTATTCTCGTTAATGCTATCGAATTTGGCTTTTTTACATTTGTTGCTGCTCCGATTTTTAAAGTCTTGTTGTGGTTACACGGTATTTTTGGTAACTGGGGTTGGTCGATTATTGCTCTAACCGCACTTATTCGTATGCTTCTTTATCCTTTGACGCAAAAGGGTATGGTCTCTATGCAGAAGATCAAAGAGATAGCCCCACGTATTAAAGAAGTTCAAGAAAAATATAAAGGTGATCCGCAGCGTATGAATGCAGCGGTTATGGAGATGTATAAAAAACATGGTGCTAATCCGTTGGGCGGATGTTTGCCATTAATCCTGCAAATTCCTGTATTCTTTGCAATTTATCGTGTTTTACTTAATGCGGTAGAGCTTCAAGGCGCACCATGGATCTTGTGGGTTACCGATCTTTCACGTATGGATCCGTATTATATTTTGCCAGTCTTGATGGGTGCTACGATGTTCTATCAGCAAAAAATTACACCTAGCAACTTTACAGATCCATTGCAAGAGAAGATTTTTAAATTTTTACCGATTATCTTTACATTCTTTTTCTTTACATTTCCAGCAGGTCTTGTCTTGTATTGGTTTATCAACAATATGTTTTCGATTGCGCAGCAGTTCTTAGTAAACAAGCAGTTTCAAGCAGTAAAATCGGCCCGTCATGAGGCGCATCTTGCGGAGAAGCATAATGAAAAAGATTGAAGCTGATACACTAGAGCTTGCATATGCTCAAGCAGCGAGTCTGTTTGGGTGTTCGATCACTCAGTTGCAAGTGGAGATAATTCAATTTCCTTCGAAAGGAATATTGGGATTGTTTAAGAAGCCTGCGATTATCGTAGCGCATCTTTCCACACATCCAGTTGCTGCTCCTATAATTAAAACTCTTCCTTCTGAAACTGTCAAAGAAGTTTATGTCCCAAAAGAGATTGTGGCTGTTGATTTGAATGTAGTTGATGAAACAAACTTAGATGAACGAAATGAAGAGTTGTTTACAGTACCTGAAGAAGATGATGAAGAAGAGTTATATGATGATGAAATGGAAATGGCATACGATGAGATGCCTATCGATGAATGTGCTCATGATGTGAAAATCAAAATTAATGATCTCTTTAAAACTACATGTTTTGAGCTTAATGAGATAGAAGTCAGTGTATATGATGAACATACCTTATTGGTTGAACTAAGTGGCGCTGATTCGGCATTGATGATCGGTAAAGAGGGATATCGCTATAAAGCACTTTCATACATGCTTTTTAACTGGATTAATGCAACGTATGGTCTTCAATTACGCCTTGAAATTGCTGAATTTTTGAAAAATCAGGAAGAATCAATAGAACGTTATTTGATCGGAGTATGTGAAAATGTTGAGCGTGACGGGCGTGCACAGACTAAGATACTGGACGGTGTTTTGGTACAAATTGCATTAACGCAGTTGAGAGATCGTTACCCTGATCGTTATGTTGCAATACGATCAAGTCGTGATGGCGGTAAGTTTATTATTGTCAACAGTTATCACGAGTATTAATGCACCGCACCATTGCAGCCATTGCAACTGCTCATGGCATTGGTTCTGTTAGTATCGTCCGTTTAAGCGGAACAGATGCTCTTAGAATCGCCCTTCTACTTTCTCGCAAACAAGAATTAACTCCTCGTTATGCCGCATTAACAACCCTTTACACTCACGACAGCATTCTTATCGATGAAGTTCTTGTGATTTATTTTCAAAATCCAAAAAGTTTTACCGGTGAAGATGTCGTCGAGTTTCAATGCCACGGAGGAATGATTGTGGCGCAAAGTATTTTACGTACATGCATTGAACATGGAGCACGTTTGGCTGATCCGGGAGAATTTAGTAAACGGGCATTTTTAAACGGCCGTATGGATCTAACCCAAGCAGAAGCAATAGCTTCTCTTATCGAAGCTCGCAGTGATGATGCAGCTCGAATTTTGGCGAGACAGATGAAGGGTGAGTTACGAGGATATATAGAAAATATACGTGATGCTTTGTTAGAGATATTGGCGTACTCCGAAGTAGTCATCGATTATGCAGAAGAGGATCTTCCGCTGGATGTTGTTGAACAAATTGTTGGTAAACTCGAAAAAATTAAAAAAGAACTTTCCCGTACACTTGAATCAAGTAAACGCAGAAGTGGTTTAATGCAAGGGTACAAAGTTGCGATTATAGGTAAACCTAATGTTGGGAAAAGCTCACTTTTAAATTCTCTCCTTGATTATGAGCGTGCGATTGTGAGTGAAATTGCAGGTACGACCCGTGATACGATTGAAGAACAGGTACGCATTGGAACACATCTTATTCGTCTAGTAGATACAGCAGGAATTCGAAATGCTCATGATGAGATTGAGAGAATTGGTATTGAACGCTCGATAGCAGCCATTGACAATGCTGATGTAGTTATTGCATTATTTGATTCAAGCAGGCTTATGGATGATGAAGATATGGCTATCCTTGAATTAATAGAGCAATACTCGTCAGCTAAGCCTTTTATCTGTGTTCTTAATAAAGTTGACTTACCCATAATGTTGCCAGATGAAAAACTTAAAAAATATTTTCCTATAGAGCTTAGCTGCAAGCACGACACGGCTGTTTTGATAGATTCTTTGAGTATTTTAATGGATCAGGATAATAGTACAGAAGAGATGATGCTTATCTCGCAACGGCAAATCAGTGCAACAGCTGATACGTTACTTGCAATTGAAGAGGCTTATGAGCCGCTTCAAAGCGGTGAGCTTGAGTTTTTTTCTTTTCATATTAATCAAGCTATCCGTTCTCTTTCATCTATTACTCGTCCCTATGAACTAGATGAGATGTTTGACAAGATGTTCGGCCAGTTTTGTTTGGGGAAATGATGGGTTCTATTATTGCAATTGATTTGGGATTAAAGCGCATTGGCTTAGCGTTAAGCGCTGGGATTGGTATTGTTACACCACTTCCGGCAGTAGAGCGAAAAAATAGAAATCAAGCTGCCAATGATGTTAAAAAAGTTTTAAATGAATATGAAGCAACAATGGTTGTGGTCGGTATCCCAATAGGAAGCACAACTGAAGATGAAATGCGCCGAAGAGTAGAGCATTTTATGAATCTAGTCGATTTTAAAGGCGAGGTCGCTTATCAGGACGAATCCAACAGTTCTAACGAAGCCGAAGCAATGATGAAAGGTGAAATTCGTTATAAACGCGATGGACGCATTGATTCGCTATCGGCAAAGATTATTTTGGAGCGGTATCTTTCTTGTCATCGTGAGTGAAACGAAGCAGTCTATTTTGGACTGTCACGCTGTACTCACAGTGACGAGACTATAGTGCTTTAAAAAAGGAAGCTGCCTCTTCTTCATCGTCACTTAAAGTGGAAAATTCGTCATCATTGGCTATTTTGTCTTTGATAATAGCGGCACAATAGTCAAATGAGAGTTTTTGTGCTTCTTCGATATTAACTATAAATCCAAGACCACTAAACTGATAGGGCTCTTCTTGCTCAATGCAGATCAAAGTCCCCTCACATATTTCTTCAAATTGATCAACGATATCACGATATTTTATGTGAAACTCAGTGGCATGCCATCCAATGCTTTCAAGCGTTTTGTCAGAAAATTCGGCAATACCATCACCCGTTGTATCATCATACAATGCACGAGTACGATTAAATCCGATGATAGACTGCCATGCTGCGGCTGCTTTAATAAGGATACGGTCATCGTCTTCAAGAATTTGATAATTTTTCCCCAAAATATCGGACAAGGGGCGAGCTAAATTCGTGGCAAGCGGAGATACTGTAGGGATTGAGCCTTCATAGATGGAGATAAGATCAGGCGAAAATGGTTCAAAAACTACTTCACCGCGAGTACTGATTGCAAAACGTTGATTGGAGTTGAGTCCGTGCATAAAATCGTTACGATTGACAATAATAATCTCTTTAAATAAATTAAACTTTTTCACAATTGCCTCTTATTTTTTGGTGAATTGTAGCATGCAATTTGTCGTATAGGCTAAAGCGAAAATTTAGCTTTCACTTATAAGGGGGAACTTATCTTTCTTTTTGCAAAAATGGGATATAATCCACGAAATTTTAAGCCTTTAGCGCTTACTCTAAGGATATTCTCATGGCATTAAACGTCTATTATGATAACGATTGCAATATTGCACTCATCAAAAGCAAAATCGTCGCAATGATCGGTTTTGGCTCACAAGGTCACGCACACGCAGAAAACCTACGTGATAGCGGTGTAGAAGT
>JAYVLH010000115.1:0-6630 GCA_043759555.1 Sulfuricurvum sp.
TGCCTATCAGGCAAGCTCAAAGACTATAACAACTGTGGATGAGATGATACAAAAAGCCCTCCAAATGCATCGTTAATTTTGGAATATTTTTTGCTTATATTTTCTATCGAACGTTGAATTTTTGCCTCTTGGAAGGCTCACATAAGTTTAGGGATACTGTTCCTAAAATATCTTTTAATGGATTATGAACACAAATAAGGACATATTATGTTACGATCACTTTTTGCCGGTGTTACTGGACTGCAAGCTCATCAGATCGCTATGGACGTTGAATCAAACAATATTGCCAATGTTAATACTACTGGGTATAAATACTCTCGTGCCAACTTTTCGGATCTATTGGCACAGACAAGCCAAATCGCTACGGCTCCTCAGGGAAGTCTTGGAGGTAAGAACTCTGTTCAAGTTGGTTTGGGAACGACTATTAGTTCTGTTACGCGCATGATGACGCAGGGCTCTATTCAAAATACCGATAAAAACACTGACGTGGCAATTCAAGGTGATGGTTTTTTTGTCGTCAGCTCCGATGGCGGTAGTACGTATAAGTATAGCCGATCAGGGGATTTTAAATTTGATGCGGGCGGAAATTTTGTCGATAACAACGGATTTATCGTTCAAGGATGGACACGAGATAAAGTAACTGGAAAAGTGGATGCGACAGCACCCATCGCAAATATCAATATCGCGCCAGGGCTTACGACACCTGCTAATGCTTCTACTGCGGTAGTTCTTAAAGCCAATCTAGATTCAGGCGAAACCGTTGAGACATTTAATCCAACAACTCCGTTAAATAGTTATAGTCTTAAAGATTATTTAAGTTATTTGGCTACTATTGCTATACCTGCAGCTCCTAGTGCGACAGAATTGGCGGCATATACGGCACATACTCTTAATGCTAATAAGGCAGAAGATATGAAGGTCATGTTTAATGACCAAGGGCAATCCCTAGTTCTACAACCAAATCAGGGAATTTGGGTCAGTTATAAAGATACCACTGCTTCAAAAACGATCACAAACGGTACTGCATTTGGATTTTCTTTTGATATCAACGGTACCAATGTTGCGGGTAACACTCCGGGTACTGGCATACAAGACAATGTGGGCTATATTGCTCAGCAGATCAATGCACAAACGGCAAAAACGGGAGTAGTTGCTACTGCTGCAGCTGGTGTTTTGACCCTCACAAACGATAATTCCAGAGAAAGTGATTTGGCATCGACGAAAAATATTGTCATTACCAACTCTACTATTGCTGCTGCTGGATTAACTAACTCTAGTAGTATTACGGCATATAAATATCAATATGCCAACAATGCTGTCGATATTACCTCTCCAACTGCCGCTAATACGACT
The DNA here is from genome assembly GCA_043759555.1 of Sulfuricurvum sp. Lineage (GTDB taxonomy): Bacteria > Campylobacterota > Campylobacteria > Campylobacterales > Sulfurimonadaceae > Sulfuricurvum. The sequence goes on from JAYVLH010000115.1 coordinate 1,354, forward strand.
TTTCGTACTACTGAGCAGATGCGTCTTATCATGGAAACACATGCCCGTGATGTAGCAGGTGGATCGGTTGTTGTTCAGAATACAACCCTTAACACAACGGCACAAACTTTTCCTGTTACAGCGACTGTTAATGGTGTTGCGCTCGCTCCAGCTGCCAATATTGGGGCACTTGCGACATCAATAGAGACGGCTTTAGGCATCCCTGCCGGAAGTATTACAAATGCAGCTGGCGTTCTCACTATAAACGGCTTAGCAAACGGAACACCTTTTAGTGTATCTGCTGTAGATGGTGCTGCAGTACCCGCAACAGTTACAACAACCGCTGTTGGGACTACTGGTTCTGCCGATGGTGTTGTTGTTACCGTAAACGCCAAAGGACAGTTTGAAATCCACAATAACAATGATGGTGACGTCACTCAAGAAGATGTGAAACTGCAAATAACTTCCTTTGAAGACAGTACCGGAAATATTACTAAAAATAACCGTCTTACTCAAACAATGCAATCACTTAACGGTTCATTGATCGAAGGAAGTGCCGGCCTTCGTCTCTCTCAAGGGCTTAATGCAGCAACCCACTCAGCGAGTATTGATATTTACGATTCGCTGGGAAGTAAACATACCGTGACTATGAATTTTCGAAAAACGGGAGTTGATAGCGTGGCAGGTTCAACATGGAGTATGAAGCTCTCTGTCCCGGTACCTGGAGAAATTAACACAATTGCTCCGCTTAATGAAATTGATGGACAAGTTAGCTTTGGTCCAGATGGATCATTGTCATCCTATTCCCCTACCAATATCAACTTTACAGCCAATAATGGTTCGTCGCCGAATCAAACTGTCAATATGACTCTTGGAACATCCAATAGTTTTGATGGATTAACAAGCTTCGATGCTACATCCAGTACAAGCGGTATTTCTCAAGACGGTTTTCCTGGCGGAGACTTGGTGGGTATTCGTATTGACCAAAGTGGTACGTTAATAGGTTCTTTTTCCAACGGACGCTCATTTGGATTGGCACAAATCGGGATGGCTAAATTTACCAACAGTGAAGGTTTGGTAAGTGATGGCAGCAACGTTTATCTTCAATCAGCTAACTCTGGTGATCCGATTATCGGTACGGCAGGAACTGCAGGGCGCGGATTTATGCAATCGTCTGCTCTGGAAGCGTCTAACGTTGATTTATCTAAATCACTGACAAACCTTATTATTATTCAGCGCGGTTATCAAGCCAATGCCAAAACGATTACGACATCGGATACTCTGTTAGAGACACTTCTGGGAATTAAACGTTAATAAAAATTTATGAGAAGTTGCTCAGGGGGAGTAGCCTGAGCGCTTTGAACTTAAGGAGTATTACAGGAGTGAAAATACCCTTTTGACTTGCTGCCATCAATTGGGATGTCAGTATTATGAAAGAAATTAGTAAACAAATAGTAATAAAGATATAATTCCCTCATGCGCACTAAAACTCCTCAAAAAAATAGACAAAAAACTTTTTCAAGTCCTACGATCTACTATGCCTCTTTCTGGTCTCGAGCACTGGGGTTTATCACCGATATTTTTATGATCGGGCTACCGATCTCTCTCGTTATTATTGTTCTCTTTGGCTATGACCAAACACATACAGCAGGGGGAATGGATGTATTATTACAAAACAAAGAAGCCCTTGAAAATCCTCCGAATCCTCTTGTCTCTCTTACGCAGGTTTTATTATTCATGCTCATAACGGTTGTGCTGTGGCATAAAGGCGGACAAACCCCGGGAAAAAAATTTGCGCGTGTACGTGTGGTCGATGCGGTAACACTCAAGTCTGCTTCGTACGGGAAGTTAATCGTCCGTTTTATCGGATATTTTATTTCCCTTATTACACTGGGAGGTTTTTTTGTCGGATTGATTCGTAAGGACAATAGAGCACTGCACGATCTCATCAGTGGCACGTGCGTTATTAGAGCTTCTTAGCGTGACCGCTCTTGTTGCACTGTTTTATTTTTTCTATTTTGCCCTCATTGGGGTGCATGTTATTTTTGTTCCTAAAATTCTCTCCATGAGCGGTATGAGTGCGATGGAGATAGGTATTGTCTTCGCCTCAGCTCCACTGGTACGCTTTGCCATCCCGTTTATGTTTTTACGAGGGTTTGTCCTTAATCAGCAAGTTTTTTACATCTCGCTCATTCTAATGCTGCTTGGCGCATGTGGTTTTTATCCCTCTTTGAGTCATTTCTGGGCGCTGTTGAGCGTAAATATCCTCTTTGGAATCGGTATTGCTCTCATCCTTCCTTATGTTGAGGTGATTTCACTGGAGCATATTGGACGAGAAAAATACGGAAAAATTCGGCTGTTTGGTTCTATCGGATTTATTGCAGTTGCTTTGGTGCTGGTGCGCTGGCTGACATCACCTCAAATCGGTATTGGGTTTTTGATTGCCATGGCGATGGGAACATTGATTTTAGGGGCTGTTATCGGAAAAGAACAGACGAAAAATAAGAGTACAGAATGTGACGGCGAGGAGTGCGTTTTTAACCCTTTGGAGCATCTATATTTATGGATCGGCTTTTTCTTGATGCAAGTGAGTTTTGGTCCTTTTTACAATTTTTTTACCATCTATGTTACGGATCACGGACTTTCTCTAAATACGACGGTATGGCTTTGGAGTTTTGGGGTTATTGCTGAAATTGTGATGTTTTACTTTCAAGGGGCACTGCTTCGCCGTAATTTGTATGTTATTCTTTGGGCCACTGCTTTTATTACGGCCCTTAGGTGGCTTATAGTTGCTTTTTCCCCAAACTCATTAGCGCTTTTGGCCCTCTCTCAAAGTTTACACGCCTTTAGTTTTGCACTGTTTCATACGGCATCCATCAGTACATTGTTTGCTCTTTACAGCGCGCGTCGACTTTCACAGCAATTTTTCTTTGGAGTCTCATATGGCCTAGGCGGTTTTGTGGGGGCATTGGGAGCGGGACTATTGTATCAGTATGTCCCGACGTATTTGTTCATCGCAGCGGCAGCTGCCGCATTGGCCGCCGCCGGGGCATTTTATATCCACATGTATCGGATTAAATAACCTTTTCTCTGCGAACATGCAAGTCCATCTGCGGAAAGGGGATGGAAAGTTGATGTTTATCAAATTCGAGTTTAACCAATTCAATAATGTCAAACTTCACATCCCAATAGATTGCCGATTGAGTCCATGGGCGTGCATACAGCTGTACGGAATGATCCCCAAGCGCTCCTATGGCGACAACAGGCACGGGATCTTTTAGGACTTTGGGATGAGAGAGGAGAACATTCATGACCACTTCTTTAGCAAGCTTGAGATCATTGTTATAATCGATATCAAAAATCATATCAATACGACGATTTTCATTGCCTGTAAAGTTAATGATATTACCTGCGATGAGTGCACCGTTTGGAATAATAATCGAACGATTATCGGCTGTTGTCAGGGTTGTCGAAAAAAGACTAATGGCTTTTACCGTTCCTTGTACCCCTGATGCCTCGATGAAATCATCTGCTTTAAAAGGGCGAAAGAAGATAATAAGGACTGCAGCTCCGACATTCGCAAGGGTATCTTTAAGCGCCAATCCGATAGCCAGACCTGCAGCACCAAAAATAGCGATAAACGATGCGGTGTTAATCCCCAAATTGCTCGCTGCTGCGACAACAAGTGCGATGATCAAGGCAATATAAATAACATTGTTGGAAAATGCAATGAGGGTTGGATCGACTTTCGCTCGCTGCATTGCTTTGCTTATGAGTTTTAAAAATTGTTTAGCAAGCCATTTTCCAATCAAAAAGATAGCCAGTGCACCCAAAAGTTTTAGCCCGTATTCGGTTGCAAAATTGAGGGCTATATCACGATAGTGTTCTGCTTTTGTACTGAGATGTTCGACGTTTTGCAGCAAAGAGGACTCCTTTTATTTGTAGGTCACTATCTCTTTTAGACTTAACCGTTTTTGCTCACTTTGAGGATTGACACGATATCCAAATGCACAGATAACGGCAATGCTGTGCCCGTATTCGATGTCCAAAATAGCCTCGACTTCTTCTTTGTCAAACCCTTCTATCGGGCAACTGTCAATTCCCAGCGTTGCGGCATAGGTCATGGCATTAGCTAGCGCGATATAAGACTGTTTGGCTGTCCAGTTTTCGAGTAAAATTTCATCTTCTTCGAGGGGTTTTATAAATTCGCCATACTTTTCTACATACGCATCGACCATTTCTTTTGGCATCCCTCGACGCTCAAACATTTTACGCACATAAGGTGAGTCGCTACGAACGATGTCATTGTCTGTCGTAAAAATGACCAATTCACTCGCGTCAGTGATTTGATTTTGGTTCCAACAGGAGGGTTTTAGTGCTTTACGCAGTTTGTCATTACGTACAACGATGAGCCTCCATGGTTCCATACCAAAGGATGATGGGGACATTTTACATACTTCTAAAATCGACTCAAACTGTTCATTGGGGATTTGCTTTTGGGTATCAAACTGCTTGCATGCGTGACGAAAGGTCATCGCTTTTAAAAATTCGGACATTTAATTCTCCTTGTATTATCTAATAATTGCACTATTTTAACGTAAGTTGGACAATGTTCGCTGTCACACACCTTTAACAAAGGACAATATTTGAGATACGTTTTCCATGCCACTTCTGATGGTTTTGGACGTCCTTTTTTTATCAGCTCAAAACACACGGCTGCATTGATAAACCCCTTCCACAGTTTTACTTCGCGATCGTCCTCAAGACGTCGTGGAAACCAAATAGCTTCCAAATCTTCATGGGCATCGTAATAACGCTCTTCCTTTATCGAAAGGACAAACGCCTCACACGCTTGCGTTATACGGTTAGATTCTGTCTCCAATATCCTCTCCCCCCTCGTAAGCTGATACAAACATGGTTTGGAAACTTTGAACGAAATTCTTTTAGACGTGAATACGTCCCTTTGCCGCTGTCGCAGTAAAATACAAATACTGTTCCGCTGGGCATTTCACGCAGTAATGGAGGGTTATAAAGTATAGATTCTGCTCCATCAATAGGGTTAAGAATGGTATCGACTAACAGTACGCTAACCCCGCGTGATTCCAGATCGCGCTTGTTGCTTAAGTAGTCTCTTTGTGTCCATTCGTCGACACTTAAATCGATCATAATAACCATCCGTGTTGTTAATTTAGAGTAAGTGTAGCAAAACACAAAAAAGATGTGCCTTAGAATTTTTAGCTACACTTACGTTATGGCTAAGAAAAAGAAAAAAATGATAAAACTCAACCAATCCATCCG
>JAYVLH010000116.1:0-16013 GCA_043759555.1 Sulfuricurvum sp.
GATGTTGCTGCCAATGCTCCATAAAATCCGCCATGCATCATAGCAATCATCAAAGGATAAATGGTAATGGCTGTAACAAATGAAGCAATTCTCATAACACGAATTGAACCAAATTTATCCGCCACCATTGCCATAAGCGGAATAAAGACCACCCCTAAAATAATTGAAAATGTATTGATATTGCCAGATTGTGCTTTAGTTAAGCCAGCGCTTGTTTCTAACCAAACAGGTAAATAGATAAAAAGGGTGTAGTAGACCATCCACACAACCGAGGCAACGATCAAATATTGTCCAAAAAGCTTTCTATGGTGTTTAAATATTTCGACGATTGGAATAGCTTTATCATCATGCACTTGATAATTATCTGCAAGATTACGACGAAGATACAGACCAATTCCGGCGATGACAATACTTAATAAAAAGGGAATTCTCCATCCCCATTCCCCCATAGTATCTTCTCCTAAATACCAAAGCAAACCGCCACACAACCCTGAGCCCAAGGCCATCCCAACTTTCGCTCCGACAGAGACAAATGAACCATAAAGATTTTGACGATTTGGACTGGATTGTTCCACAAGATATACGATAGAACTTGCGTATTCACCGCCGACAGAGAGACCTTGAATCATCCGTAAAGCGACAAGTAAAATAGGGGCCATGATCCCGATTTGCGCATACGTCGGTAAAAATCCGATCAAAAATGTAGGCATGGCCATCAGTACTAGTGAAGCTATCAAAGCATAGCGTCTACCTACACGATCACCTACATGACCAAAAATAGCTGCACCTACAGGACGCATAATCATCCCTGCTGCAAATGCGCCAAAAGAACCCAAAAGAGATAAAAACGGATCATCAGAAGGAAAAAAAAGTTTTCCCATCATCACAGCTAAAAAGCCAATAAGTGCAAAATCGTAATACTCGATTACATTGCCTATGATACCGGCTGCAATAATCCGCTGTTTTGGATTAAGCAATCCAGCCTCCGCCAAGAAGTGTATCTCCATCGTAGAAAACACCTGCTTGACCGGAAGCAACACCTAAAACGGGTTCATGAAGTTCTACAGTAGCATAATCACCCTCGATAACTACGTGACATTTAACAGCCATCGTACGATAACGCAGTTTTATTTCGCAGTCAAAATTCATACGATCATCAAACATATTGACATTATCCAGCACCACTTTGTGACACTCTAATGCCTCACGCGGTCCTACTACGATTTGATTTTTATCTGGTTTTATTTCTACCACAAAATGGGGATCGTGTGCACCGTGAACACTGAATCCTTTACGTTTTCCAATAGTGTAGTGCATGTATCCCTTATGCTTTCCGACAACTTTCCCCTCAAGATCAAGAACATCACCCTCAACATCCACATTTACATATGGTTTTAAAACATCAGCATACGTCGTTTCAACAAAACAGATTTCACTGGATTCACCTTGGGATGCAAATGATTCCAGTCCAGAAATTCCTGCTGCATACGCTTTGATATCCGTTTTGTGCTTTTCTCCCAAAGGAAATAGCAGACGCGGAACAAGGGCAGGATTGATGTAAAAAAGAAAATAACTTTGATCTTTTGTATCATCTTCTGCCATTTGAAGATACTGTCCATTATGACGAATATAATGACCCGTTGCAACAAAATCAGCTCCAATACTATCCGCAAACTCGACCATCGCTCCAAATTTTATATTACGGTTACACAGTGCACATGGATTAGGCGTTTTCCCTGCTTGATACGTCTCAATAAAAGGGGTAAATACTTTTTCATTGAATTTTTCTTGCAAGTCCAGAATATAAAGCTTTACGCCAGCAAAATCAGCTGCTTTTTGTGCTCTGGCTTGATGAATCTCATGATAGCCAGGTTTTGAATGGAGCTTCATATAGACACCCTCCACCTCGTAGCCTTGCTCTTTGAGCAACAAAGTCGAAACAGTAGAGTCTACACCGCCGCTCATTCCAATAAGAACTTTTTTAGTCATTAGATACTCCCTTCATCCGTGGTAAACCTATCGTTAGCATACGCAGAAAGAGACTGATAATACTTAGTATCGGACAATCCCTCTTTTTCAAGCGTCGCTATTTGAGCAATAAGTGATTTTTCTATCTCACTTACCACAAAATCCAAATCATCGGTTAATGTTATCAAATGTACATCAGCGAGATCAATCATTCCCTCTGCCAAGAGCTTCTCACGGATAAACTGAATCAGCGGTGTATAAAACTCCACACCTACTACAAACAATCGTACACCCCATACTTTTCGTGTTTGTATCAACGTTAACGCTTCGAACATCTCATCAAGCGTCCCAAAACCGCCCGGAAAAATGACGTACGCCATAGAGTATTTGACCAGCATCACTTTACGAGAAAAAAAGTAATCAAATGACCGCCCTTTAGTAATATAGGGGTTAGGTTCTTGTTCGGAGCTAAGTTCAACATTCAATCCTATGGATTCCACATCTTCATGAGCATATGCTCCTCTATTAGCGGCTTCCATAAGTCCTGGACCACCACCAGTGATTACATTATAGCCTTTGGAACCAAGCATATCGGAGAGATGCATCACTTGAGCATAATAGGGATGCTTTTCATCGATACGAGCACTTCCGAAAATAGTGACTGATGGACCCAAATCCCCAAGTTCATCAAAACCCTGAACAAAATCGGCAATAATCTTGAAAACACTCCAAACATCCGCTGATTTTATATCTTTGACGTAACGGCTGCTTGGATACTCTTTTTTTTTCCCTCTTCTGCGAACCATAGTTATCCCTTTAGCTTCGTCAGACGATCGTGCTTACTTCCAATAGCAGTAATTTGCACACCAAAGTTACCATCAACAATGACAACCTCACCTTGCGCAATCACATGATCATCCACTAAAATATCTAAAGGATCATTAGCAAGCTGATTAAGCTCAATCACTGAACCAATATCCATACTCAAGACATCTTTCAATAACATTTTTTTCTTGCCAATACGAACACGAACAGGAAGTTTAACATCCATGATGAGACCGATATTCTTCATCTCACCCTCATCGAGTTTTCGTAATGTACCTGCACTATTAGCCATCGAAACATCATCTTCTCTTTCTAAAAGTGATACCGGTTTGTGAGATCCTTCCAGCTGCGCTAGAATACTACTATCCACAGCCAACATAATAAGCGAATTAATGGTTCCTAAAACAAACGTAAAAACATACAGCTTAGCATAGACATCAAGATCAATTTCTTCATCTTCGGTCACAAATATTGCGGCTTCCGTTTTGATGGAAAATTTCGGTAATTCTTTTTGGGAACCTAGCGAAGTACTCATGGCTCCTGTTATGTTTGAAATGATCTCCTTGATAGCATCAAGATCATCCTCGCTCATCGTCTCTTTACCTTCTCCATCGCCACCTAGCATCATATCCCCAAGTGCCGTTGCCAAATGAGGAGGAACCATAAGCATTGCACGACCCGCAGACGGTCCGCTAAAACTCAAATGAATGCATGCTATAGGAGGGATAACATTACTAACAATCGAAATAGCTTCCGCTTCTTTAAAGCTAACCGTTGGTGTTTGCCCCGTCAATCCTTCGATTGTTGCTACAGTCTCAGTGGCAAAAAGCCCATTAAAATCACTCATTCTCCATCCTCTTCATACTCATCACGAGTTTTAATGATCTCTTTTGCACCAATAATCCGCTCTTTTCGTTTTGTTTCAAATTCCTTGAGCGCTCGCTTAACAGCGTCTTTTTCAGTGTCAATCATTTTGGTAATCTGTACTGACTTACGAAAGCGCCGTAAACCCATTTGTGCAATAAACCGCTCTTTCCCATCAACACTGACACTCACAATATCATCCGCAGGAAGATCAAGGCGCAAGATATCTCCTACTTCAATCTCCAACAATTCGTATAAACTCAGCTCTGCGAATCCAAGGTTTACCTCTACATTGACATGCGCGCCTCCCAAAAGCACCTGAAGCTCTTGATTACGACTTTTCTTTGCACTGGTTTCATTAAGCATTAAATCCCTGCTGGCAAGCTTTGGCAAAATCGGTTCCAGCGCAATAACAGGATAACAGATATTCATCATGCCAGAACTGCGCCCGATAATAATTTCCATAACCACCATAACAACAATTTCATTCTGAGCAACGATTTGAACCACATTGGGACTCGATTCCTTGGATTCGATTTGTGGATAAAGATCAGTAACTGGGCCCCATGCTTCGCGTAAAGTTGCCATCATGACACGTAAAATAGTTTCAAATAAAGAAAGTTCAATGTCTGAAAACTCTCTATTGGCTTCAAAAGGTTCCCCTTTTCCACCCAAAATTCGGTCTAACATCGGAAATGCAATCGAGGGATTAATTTCTAAAATGCCATTACCTTCCAAGGGTTTCATCGAAAAAACGTTAAAGCTTGTCGGATTAGGAAGTGACATCAAAAATTCACCATACGTCATCTGATCAACAGAATGAAGCTGTATCTCAACAATCGAACGCATAATAGAGGATATTTGAGACGAAATAGAGCGGGCCATCTTGTCATGAATTCCACGAAATGCACGCAACTGTTCTTTGGAAACACGATTTGGACGCTTAAAGTCATAAAGCGTTATTTGACGATTGGGGAATAGGTTTTCTTCTTCGTTATCAAGGGAGACATCACCCTCATCATCCACAACGTCCAATAGCGCATCAATCTCTTCTTGGGATAAAATATCAGCCATTTTTTATCCTTCCACCATCTCTTTAATACGTCGAATAACCGATTTATGAATCTGAGAGATACGTGATTCTGTAATATTGACTATCTCACTAATTTCTTTGAGGGTTAACTCTTCGAAATAGTAAAGCTGTATTATCATCTGATCACGCTCCTCAAATCCCATCAATACTTCTTTGATTACATCCACGAGCTCTTCATGCTCCATCCGTTCCAGTGTTCCGCCTTCACACTCATTTCCCAACTGATCGTCCAGTGGTAAAACAGTATATATCTCCGAAGCCAACCGCGCATCGTAAATTTTTTCTACCTCTATATCGAGTAATTCCGCAAGTTGGATATTGGTTGGTTCTTCATCATGTTCTGCCAAATAGCGTTCAATCGCGCAATCAATCTCTTTAATCAAACGTCTGCTTGATCGGCTAACCAAATCCAAAGAACGTAAATAATCGAGCATTGATCCATACACTCTCGTCTTCGCATATCCCCAAAATGAATCATTTTGAGCCTCATCATAACGGCGAGCGAGCTTGACAAGCTCTTCTGTACCAATCGCATATAAATCAGAATAATCAATAGAACTTGGCAAACGTTCTTTAAGACGAAATGACATCGCACGAACTGCGGGCAAATACTGCAATGCCAAGCTATCTTCTTGATGTTTTAACTCTTCTGTATAAACGCCCGCGCCACTCACGTATGTCCTTTATCGTCACTAAGCAATTCCGATTTATGATTGTAATAAGCATCGATAAAAAGCTCACGTCGATTAATTTCTCGCACGTAATTATCCAAACTGTGTTCATGTGTCTGCGTAGGAAAACTATGTGTTTTCACCCCTAAAGTTTGAAAATAAAATCCAACACACAGATGGGCAAAAAGATAAAAAAAAGTCGTAATTAAAATCACAAGTCCCAAGAAATTTTCAGCACTGCTGGATTGTAAAATCCCAAATACAATACCAAAGAGGAATCCCTGCACGGTTAAAAAAGAAACAAAATTCGAACCGCGCATTATAATCCTTATTTAAACGTCAAAGGAATTCATCCCTTTGCTTGCGTTAACATTGTGTTCACTTCGGCAGTGTGCCCAACACCACTTGAGTGCTTTGATATTTAAGCCTAAAAGTGCTCTATGAGACGCTTGAAAAAGCCTCCGAGTCCACTCTCCTGTGGGTTAACGAGCATATTTCGTTCCAATTTTTTTGCAATACGCTTTACAATCATTTCTAATTCAATCGCAGGAGCAGAAGTTGGAAACTCTTTTGTATACAATGCTCTTTTTTTGACGCTCATCGACACTTTCGGATCTGATGTGATTTGTCCCAAAAAATTAAGTTGAAGCTGCTCTCCAATATTAGCCAAAGCCACTTTTTGAATTTTCTCAAACAGAGCCTGTGCCTCCTTTTGACTGCGAACCTGATTCATAATAACACTAATATCATTACGAAGACGTGAAGTAATTTTGATTGTGGCGTATGCGTCTGTAATCGCTGCAGGATCGGGTACAGTTACCACAATAACATCATCACATGCACGTAGGAAAAGCTGGATATGCTCACCGATTCCCGCACCCGTATCAATAATCAGCACATCCAAATCATCCAGCACATGTGCTTCATCCATAAAACGCTCAAACAAACCCGATGAGGCGTATTTAAAAATTTCTTCTCCGCTCTCTCCGGGAATAAGCACAAGATTTTTCTCTATAGGGACCAAAATTTCTTCTACAGTAGCTTCACCGCGAAGAACATGCAAAATATTTTTTTGAATTTTGACATTAAACATAACATCAAGATTCGCGAGCCCGATATCTGCATCGAAAATTCCTACCTTCAGCCCATTTTTTGCCATAACATGTGCCATATTTGAGCTAATAGTACTTTTTCCAACGCCGCCTTTACCGCTCGTAATCGCAATAAAACGAGTTTTTTTGGCTGTTGCGTGCGCGTTTTGTCTTACAAGTGCTTCAAGTTTTGTTGCTTGATGTGTCATTTTGGCTCACCCTTGCGAAATCCATTCAACAAACAATCCACCAAAAAGTCGCTATTGGAAACAACCAAATCTTCAGGAACTTCTTGACCTACTGAAAAATAACTAATAGGCATTTTGGTTTCATAAACCAACGAAAAGATATTGCCAAATCCCCTGGTCTCATCGAGCTTAGTAAACATCAGAGTATCAATCCCCAACGGAGCGAAGTTATCATAAGTCGATTTTAAATCCTCATATTTAATAGAACTTGGCATCACCAAAATAACATCAACCGTGTAATCGGTGGTATTCGATCGTAAACACTCATAAATTTTTTCAATTTTCCCTTTATCATACGGCGATGATCCCATCGTATCAATCAAAATATAATCGCTATACTGTAAAGAGTTTAGTGCCGTGGAAAACTCAGGAGGATCCACAACCGTTTCAATTCCTAGCTTCATCATCCGTGCATACTGCATCAACTGTTCAACGGCTCCAATACGATACGTGTCCAGCACAACCAATCCTACTTTGTATTTTTTTTCTAAAAAATAGGAATACCTTGCAGCAAGCTTTGCAATAGATGTTGTTTTTCCCACTCCCGTAGGTCCCACCAACATCACCACTTTTTTACTTCCCATTTTCGGGGCTGTTTCCATTCTAACGGGGATCATCTTGCGTAGAAGAACCTGAAAATAGCGCTTGACGGTTTCAGAATTTTCTCGCATCTTGGAGGGCATATGCTCAAGCGTCAATTGCATGATTTCGTTCAAATGATCTTGATTCATCCCGCTTTGCTGTGCCAAACGATAAATTTCTGCAAACTCAGGAGGGATAGGAAGTGTGTTTTTAGGAGATTTTTCATCCCAAAACATATTTTGGATAAGCTTAACTTTGTCACCCAACTTCTCTATTTCGTCTTTAATTTTCTTTAAATCTTCGCTTTGAGGAGCAGGAACATGCTTTGATGAGGGACGTTCTTCTTCTGTTACTTCTGCGATTTTAGAGATTTGCTTTGCGGCTTCAGAGATATTGTAGAGGACATCATTGCTTTGCTGTGTAAGAGGACGTTGCTTTGTAAGAGGCTCTGTCGGACGATCTTTTGGCTTACGCGGAAGTTCGTCTTCAACACCCACAACGATTTCGTATAATGCACTCTTACCCAGTGATTTTTTTTGAATTTCTCGTGTTTCAATCAACATCGCATCTTCACCCACTTCAAGCTGCGCTTTTTTAAGAGCTTCCGCAGGTGTAGTACCACTAAACGTTAAGATTTTCATCATTATCTCCGAATTTTTTGTACCTTGCGCTTCAAACTTCGAAGGGGGACAATAACACTTTCACGCTCTTTCCAGCATGAATGCGGTACCGTAAGCTCTTTCGTATTAATTGAGCGATTATCAAAGAATATCATATCTAAATCCAGTGTTCTTGGAGCATTAGGGAAACTGCGAACCCGTCCAAAACGCTTTTCAATTCTCCACAACAATCGTAATAAAGCTCGCGGCTGCAATGAAGTAGAAATTTCAATAATCGTATTATAAAAAGATGCTTGTTCAACATGCCCAAAGGGGGGATTTTTAAAAATCACTCCGCTTTGAACTCTTTGGAGTTGAATAATCTTTCCAAAATAAACCCATAAATGTTCCATCCGCCGTTTTGTATCACCTACATTCCCTCCAATACCCAAAACTACCCGATAACGAAATCGTTTAGTAAGCAATTTTTTGGTGGGAAAAGTACGATTGATATAAATCGCGTGATGTTCATCTATTGCTCGAGCAACAAACATAATTATTCTTCTGTCGGACCTTGATCAGCACGCTGTATTGCTTGTATTTCACTCAAAATCTGCATCATACCTACCATAGCCAAATGGTATCCAAATGGTCCAAATCCAATAATCGACGATGTACATGCAGGTGCAGTCATACTTTTTTGTCGAAACTCTTCACGACGGTAGATATTGCTGATATGTACTTCAATAGTAGGAATATTCACAGCACTGATTGCATCGCGAATCGCGATCGATGTGTGGGTATAGGCTGCCGGATTAATAATGATTCCATGGGCATCTCCATAACACTCTTGTATTTTATCAACAATTTCGCCTTCTAAATTACTTTGATAAAAATCAATATCAATCCCATTTTGCCCTGCAAAATCTTTCATTTGCGCATGAATTTGCTCTAGACGCATCGGTCCATACACTTGCTGATCACGTACACCCAACATATTGAGATTTGGACCTTGAATTACTACTATTTTCATACAAAACCTTGAAGTTTACTTTTAATGGAAGATTATACGCATTAGTAGATTATAAGGAACTAAAAAGCCTCTTTTTAGCTATTCATGTCTAAACTACACTCACTAAAACTGACCTACACTTAACAAAGGTATACTTTCGTGACAATCCTCCTTGCTGATGCACTTTTTACTCCTGACAAAATTTACCGGGATCACGGAATAGTTTTTGATAAAACAATACTTTTTATGGCTCCAAACAGTGAGCTTAAAGAACAATATGGCAATCAATGCCAAGAGCTAGGTGACGGTTCTGTGATTATGAGTGGACTGATCAATGCCCATGTTCATCTCGAATTTAGTGCCAACCGCTCAACACTTAGCTATGGTCAGTTTATGCCCTGGCTTTCGAGTGTTATTTCCAATCGAGATACGCTTATCAACAACTGTGATGTTGAGTGTATGAAGCAAGCAACACAAACAATGCTAGAAAAGGGTATTACCGCATTTGGTGCTGTAAGTTCGTATGGCTTTGATTTGGATGCTTGTGCATCAACACCTCAAAAAGTAGTTTATTTTAATGAGCTCATAGGTTCAGATCCCTTAATGGCAGATGCCCTTTACGGTGATTTTCAAGAGCGTCTTTTTAGTTCACAAACGGTCAAACGAGAAGGATTTTATCCCTCAATTGCGATTCATTCTCCCTACTCTGTTCATCGAATACTCATCCAAAAAGCACTTAAAGTCGCGCGCGAAAAAGCGCTGCGCGTCACAGCACATTTTATGGAAAGCACCAGTGAACGAGAATGGCTAGACACAAATAGCGGAGATTTTCAGCCATTTTTTCAAAACTTTCTAAAACAATCTACCGCAGCCAATACAGCAAAAGAGTTTTTAGAGTTTTTTAAAGATGTTCCTACCCTTTTCACGCATGCCATACATGCCAATGAAAATGAATTAACAATACTTAAAGAGAATAAGCATACTATTATCCATTGCCCAATTTCCAATCGATTGCTCGGAAATGGCGTTTTAGATACCAAACAGCTCGACGATCAAAACATCCGCTGGATATGTGCAACAGATGGACTTAGCTCAAATTACGTGCTGGATCTGTTCGAAGAGATGAAAGTCGCTTTATTCATGCACTCTAATCGTAATCTCTTAGACTTTGCAAATAAACTCTGGAGAAACGTCACCGTCAATGCGGCGGAATCGTTGGGATTAAATTGTGGTACAATCGCACCTTCTTATGATGCTGATTTGCTTATCATGCGTGTCGATTATGAAATCAATGATCAACTGCCGATTCATTTATTGCTGCAACCGCCGCATATCGAATCCGTTTATATTTATGGACAAAAAGTCAAAGGATAGTTATTATGGAATGGATTAAAAAAATAGGCTCATGTATTGCTGATGGATTACGATTTATACAAAATAATTTTAAAGCAACGTTGCTTGTACTTTTTATACTATGGTTTATAATTCCTTCGAGTGAGGAAGGTCTCGTCTCCTATAATCTTCAAAAGATATCGCTTGCAGGTCCTATCTTGGACGCGACATCGATTGTTCAGCAACTAGATGAAGCACGGGAAAATAAAAAGGTCAAAGGGGTACTGTTCAGTATCGATTCTCCAGGCGGTGCCGTTGCTCCTTCCGTCGAAATAGCCTACGCCATAAAACGTCTGCGCGAAACCAAGCCCGTTGTTGTTTATGCTGCAGGAATCATGGCAAGCGGCGGATATTACTCTGCTATTTGGGGAAATGAAATTATCGCGAATCCCGGAAGTATGATCGGGTCAATCGGCGTTATTATGGAGGGTGCAGACATCTCCGAACTTATGCAAAAAGTGGGTGTAAAAACACAAGTCGTTCATGCTGGAACCTACAAACAAATAGGAACATTTGATCGTCCATGGAATGTAAAAGAGCGTGCCGAACTGGATAAAGTAATCAATGGCACCTATGATCTTTTTGTCAGTGATGTTGTACGAGCACGAGGTCTGGATAAAACTAAAAGTACTGAATTCGCCGATGCGCATATCTTTACTGCCGCACAAGCCAAAGAAGTTCGTCTCATCGATAATATCGGAGTTGAATTTGATGCCAAAAAAAGAACTGCCCAACTTGCAAAAGTAAGTGATCCCGTCTGGAACAAAGAAGATCCTATGGATAGATTTTTCAAGAAATTTGCGGCAGAGGGGGCAACGCTCGCACATATGTACTTTCCGCCAGTGACTCTCAAATAAACACTGTCATACCGAACTTGATTCGGTATCCATTTCATTGCAATTTAGATTCCGTGTCATAGCACGGAATGACGAATATTACATCGTTACTTTTTTCACAACCTTTGAAGTAACAACCGTTGTATCACTCATTGCTTCATATACATCACCAACGCACAGTTCATCCAAATCGATTACTTTTCCCTGATGTGCAATTTGTGCGAATCCCCGTTTGTTTTTATGCTTAGGGTTTTGGGATTCATACGCTTGGTTTATTTGCGATAGAAGCATCTGTTTTTGGCGTACAAGACTCTCCATAGTATTCGTTAAACGTTCTCGTAGAGGAGATACTTCCCTAAGTTTGCGTTCTAATATAATGGTCAACTGTCTATGATACCGTTCTTTCAGCTCATGCAGCTGCTCAGTCTGATAGAGCAGTCGTTGTTCAACACCATGACGCTTAAACGCCTCCTGCATAGACTCTAACACTTCTTGTTTACGCTCCAGTTTTTGCGTTATGGTACGGATTGCGCCCATGCGCATCTCATCAATGTTCTGTATGATTTCCCTCATATCCGGTAAAATCATCTGCATAGCGGCACTGGGCGTAGGTGCGCGTAAATCTGCTACATAATCCGCTATAACCCAGTCTATCTCATGACCAACAGCGGAAACAACCGGTGTTTTCATAGCAAAAAGCGCATCAGCAACGATTTCTTCATTAAATGCCCACAAATCCTCGACACTTCCACCACCACGCCCGACAATCACCACATCACAGTTTAAAGTATCTGAAAGTCTTAAAGCATCGGCGATCATAGCACTTGCACGTTCACCTTGTACCAATACATCAATAACAATCAGTTTAACTAAAGGCCATCGTTGAGCCGCAACACGCTGCATATCTTGCAATGCAGCTCCAGTAGCCGATGTTACCAATGCAATTTTTTGGGGAAATCTTGGAAATTGTTTTTTATGTACTGGGTCAAAATACCCTTTTTCTTCCAACTTTTTTTTGAGCTGTTCATACGCTACTGCTAAGGCTCCAGCCCCAAAAGGTTCGGCACTGACACAGTTAATTTGATACTCACCTCTGGGCTTATAAAGTGAAAGGGCACCGTGAATCACCACATGCGCCCCCTCATCCAGAGAAAACTTCAGTCTCGCTGCATTGCCACGAAACATTACGCATTTGATACTCGATTCGGCATCTTTGAGTGTGAAATAGATATGACCGCTCCCGTGTTTAGTAACACGAGAAAGCTCTCCCTCAACACTGACAAACTCAAATGTTGTCTCTAAAAATGTTTTGATCTGCTCATTCAGATTGCTGACGCTTAGAGTTAAAGCCATAAAACTATTTTTTACGTGCAATCATCAACGTTGATATATCCATCGAGAAGCTTTTCACATAAAGCATTTCAAATCCAGCATCTTCAAGCTCTTGGGACATATTTCCAACACTCAAAAAGCCTTCAATCGAATCAGGCAAATAGCGATACGCTTCATAATTATTTGAGATAAGTCCGCCAATACGAGGGAGTACATTATTCATGTACCAATCCCGAACTTTACCTAAAGCAGAAGGATTTTCATTTTTCATAAATTCAAGTATAACGACCAATCCGCCTTGTTTTAGAACGCGATTAAACTCTAAAAAAGCAGCTTCACGCTCTATAACATTGCGAATACCGTACGAAATGCTAATAATATCTGCAGAGTTGTTTTCACGTGGCAATTGTGTAGCCGGTGCTATATGAAACGATAACGAGGGAAATTTTTCGCGTCCAACACCTACCATTCCCTCAGAAGGGTCAATACCCACGATTTCATCAACGTCAATTTTTGACTCTTCCGCAATACGCTTCCAATACCCCATCATATCACCCGTACCGCAGGCAACATCCACTATTGCTAAAGCATTCTCACCACAGTAGCTAAAAGCTTTCATACATGCTTTTTTTCGCCAAATCGTATCAACACCCATACTCAAAACACGATTAGCGCGATCATAGGTCGGAGCAATATCATTAAACATCGATACAATTTTTTCTTGTTTGGTCATTAAATTTCCTGTTTCTTTCTCATCCAAAGGAGAATATTATCGCTGATTCTAGCGCTAAGTACCTCAAAAACCTCTGTAACAGAGCCCATACTGTAACTTCCGCCACCAATAGCCGGAGCAATGTAGCACAAATAATAATCACTCACTTCCTTAGTAGCTTCCATCATCGAATCTCCTCCCTCAATCATCACCAAAGAATACATTTTGATTCTCTCCAATGATGATTCAATAAATACGTTTCGATTAGCAACGCTAAAAAGCGGGACAGTACTGTCAAAATCAGTCCTTGACGAATAGATAAGGACATCTGGAGCTCTTCCATTGATTAACCGGGCATCAAGCGTCGGACGATCTTTTCTTACAGTCGCACCGCCAATAACAATCAAATCACACACATCACGCAGTGCATGAACATGTTTACGAGAACTTTGAGAGCTTATTGTTCCATTATCAATGGTTCCATCAAGGCGTTGCGCCCATTTGAAAAAAACAAATTCTCTTTTTTGCCATTGTAAAAACGGCTCCAACAGCTTGGCTCCCTCTGCTTGCATAACATCAAAAATACATTCGATCCCCGCATTTTCCAAAATATTTTTACCATTAGCCGCTATAGGGTTCACATCATGACAGGCAATAAAAAGTTTTTTAATTCCTAAATCACGAATCAGCATTGCGCATGATGGAGTTTTTCCGCTGTGAGCGCATGGCTCTAGTGTTACTGCCATAGAGATTGTGTGAAATAAATTATTATGATTTTGTTGCAAGTAGTTATGGATGAATTCAGAATCATCGCTATGGGCAATTGCAGTATCACCTGAAAGGATCGTGTAGGCATCACGAAGTGCATACACTTCTGCATGAGGCCCACCTGAGCGCTTATGCGCCCCCACAGAAAGTATAGCACCCTCTTTTGAAAGGCAAACAGCACCAACCGCAGGATTTGGAAATGTTAAAAGTTGATATTTCCACGCCTCATCAAGGGCGTGCTGCATCGCTAAAGCTAGGTTTTTCATTACCACTCGTAGTAAGTTTTTGCCTTGCTTATGGTTTTGAAAGAGACTTTTTTCTCCCCTTCTTCTTTATCCATAATAGTAATTTCGTCGCCATTAACTGCTAATAGCTCACCTTCAAATTTTTCTTTATTCGCGGTTGATAATGCTACTTTTTCACCGACAGATTGAGCAAAATGTTCTAACGTTTTAAGACGACGTTCAATACCAGGAGAGCTGACCTCGAGACGGTAAAGGCCGCTTATAGGAGGGGTAACATCCAGCATAGGATTGATCAAATGCGTTAGCTCTGCACATTGATCCAAAGTCACTCCGCCTACAGCGGTCACACTCACACGATAAATAGTATTTTCGTTTTCACTTAAAATCTGTGTATCGTACAAAGAAAGTCCGATCGATTCGACCATTTTTTTGATATCACGTTCAAGACTCATCTTTTTTCTCCTTGGCAATTTGGGCGAATAAGGCTTCAATATTTTTACTGCGGGCCAATGTATCATCAAAAACGAATGTCAACCTCGGCGATCGAAACCACCCCTGATCTTTCATACAATGTTCTTCGATAATGGGACGTGTTTTTTCAAGTAGTTTCAAAAAAGCTGCTTGTTCTTGGGGTGTATAAAAGTGCGGATCCAGATAGACTTTTGCATCACTGCGTCCGCGTGAACATTTAACATCCACGACATCGACTTCACGAATACGTGCGTCCGCTAGTCCTGAAATGGCTTCTGGAATCAATTCTTTAAGTATTGATTCTGTACGCTTGATCTTTATTTGTGCAGGAGTCACAGGGTTACTTTTTTCTCGATTTTCTTGAAGGTTTCGATAACGTCACCTACTTTTACATCTGTGTATCCATTGAGAACAACACCACAATCAAATCCTTTTGTGACCTCTTTGACATCGTCTTTGAAGCGTCGCAGTGACGTCAAGTCTCCTTCATGGATAACAACACCTTCACGGATAACACGAACCATACCGCCACGAATCAACTTGCCATCAACAACCACACAACCAGCAATCGTCCCCGCACCTTTTGGTATTGGGAATGTGTCTCGCACTTCTGCTTGACCCGTATTTTCTTCACGGAATTGTGGTGCCATCATGCCGCCTAGCAACAATTTGACATCATCAATAAGCTCATAAATAATGGAGTAGGTTTTGATATCGACACCCATTTGTTTTGCTGCTGCGTTGACGTTACCTGTTGGACGCACATTAAACCCTAGTAATACACAATTTTCACTGTTATTGACCAAAGCAACGTCATTTTCCGTAATACCGCCTACACCGCTTGATATAACTTCAACCTTAACCTCTTCGTTACGAAGATCTGCAAGAGCCGATTTAATTGCTTCCAATGAACCGTGAACGTCCGTCTTAAGGACGACTTTAAGAGCCTTAATACGACCTTCGGCAATCAATGAAGTCAAATCATCAAATGATGCTTTTGTGCTCAACGAAAGCTCTCTATGGCGATCATATTCAGCACGTTTTTGTGCTACTTCACGTGCTTCCTTATCACTTTCCATAACCATCATTACTTCACCCGATGGAGGGACATCGCTCAAACCGACAACAACTGCTGTTTGGCTTGGCCCGATCTCTTTAAGCTGTACTTTACGGTCATTAATCAATGCTCTTACACGTCCGTATGCACCACCACAAACAATGTTGTCTCCAATTCGAAGAGTCCCGTTTTGAACGATAACCGTAGCAACTGGTCCACGTCCTTTTTCAAGCGTACTCTCTACAAC
>JAYVLH010000117.1:0-4553 GCA_043759555.1 Sulfuricurvum sp.
TTAAAAATATTATAGAGCTTTATCGATCTGGAATAGACGGTAACGCTAAAGCGCTTGATTTTGCAACCTATCCACTCATCTCAATCCATGAAAATCGCCCAATAGATATGGCTTTGGAGATGATGATTGATTATGAAATACGTAGAATTGTATTATTGGATGAAGAAGATCTGTATATTGGCACACTGACGCAACGAGATATCTTACGTAATTTTGAAATGCAGGTTCATACGACTCAAGAGGTTTTTGAGTGTCTTAATCGTAAAAATCATGCCATCTTGATAGAATATTCGGCAACCATCTATGAAGCTATCACTCTGTTACAAAGTTCTAATCGAGATGTTTTATTGATTTGCAAAGATAATGAACCTATCGGTATTATGACAGAAAAAGATATTTTGGCACTGGCATATCAAAAAGTACCAAGAGACAATCTAATATCTCGGTATATGCATTCTTCCATCATAACCATTGAAGTTGATGAAAAAATTCATACAGCCATGCATTTGATGTATGAAAAAAATATTCATCATCTTATGATTCGGGGAAAAGAGAATGACTTTTATATCCTCAATGAAAAAGATTTAATGTTAAATTATACGACTACACTAGAAGTTCGGCTTGAATCCAAAATACGCGACGCAAAAGCTACTTACAATCTTTTGGGGATTGCATTTTGTGAGATTATTGATTTAGGTGATACCCAAATAATCAAATGGCTCAATGCACAAGCGATGCTGGTATTTCAAGTCAAAATTGATGATCCGGTATCCAAAATGGTGGGTGTAGAGAACTGGAATCGAGTAATGGATTTATACAGAGCCAAACAAGGAGTTGAACACGAACGAATCAAGGTTGGCAAATGCGTTTATGAGCTGACATTAATGGAGACAGAGGTCAACAATCAATCCGTTCTCAAGCTATTTTTAAATGATATAAGCGATTTCATACGATTAAATGAAGAACTTTCTCAGTCCTTAAATCATGCAATAGAACTCGAAAAGGAAAAAAGCAGATTTTATTTAGATGTTGCATCTATAATGTGTTTGGCGCTGGATGTGGAAGGAAATATTGTTTTACTAAATCCTAAGGGATGCACAATGCTTGGTGTAAATAAAGAGGAAGTACTAGGAAAAAACTGGTTTGATACATTTGTTTCAAAAGAACAAGCCGCTCGATCCAAAGAATTCTTTCTTCGTATTATGCATGGAGAGCAAGAAATCGTTGAATACTATGAAAACCAAGTGCTTACAGCTCATGGGAAAAAGCTGGTGATTGCATGGCACAATGCTTTATTGAAGGATCAAAATTTAGTGATAACCGGAAGTTTTTCCTCAGGTGAAGATATTACAAAAATTCAAGAATCTGAAAAAGAAATTCAGCGTATGGCACATTATGATACGCTAACCAATCTGCCAAATCGGCTGCTATTAAGTGCTCGTCTAGAACACTCTTTAGAACGGGCCCAGCGTGAACACACTAAAGTTGTTCTTCTTTACATAGACATTGATAATTTTAAAGATATCAATGAATCTTTTGGATATGCTGTAGGAGATATTGTTATCCAGCGAGTCTCTTTTATGCTATCAACATTGATTCGGCATGAAGATACAGTCAGTCGAGTTGGCGGGGACGAGTTTGTTATTCTTCTCGAAGATATTCATGATATTAGTGAATGTGAACGTACCCTGCAGCAAATTATCCAACTTTTCAATGAACCAATTGAGACACAAGCGGGAGCTTTGAAGTTAAGTGTCAGTATTGGGATCACCCTTTATCCTGAGGATGGCGAAAGTGGCGAAAGCTTGTTAAAAAATGCAGATATTGCGTTACGCCGTTCAAAAGAGGTTTTAGAGAGCAATTATTGCTTTTTTACGCAGGAGATGAGTGTACGGGTACTGGAACGTGTTTTAATGGAACGAGAGCTTCGTCGTGCGGTCGATGAAAAAGAATTTGTTGTATATTATCAGCCTCAAGTAGATCTTTTAACCGGAGTAGTTATTGGGGCAGAAGCATTGGTACGATGGAAGCATCCGACATTAGGAATTGTCCGTCCGGATGTATTTATCCCCCTTGCTGAAAGTAATAATTTAATTATTCCCATAGGCGAAGATGTTTTGGCACAATCATGCAAAGCCGTACAACGCTGGAAAGAAATGGATCTCTTTCCTGGGCGGATATCGATCAATGTATCGGGAAAACAATTTGAGCGTCTCAATGTTGTAGAGACAATTTGCTCAATCATCAGTACAAGTAGGTTAGACCTTAAACATGTTGAGCTGGAAATCACAGAAAGTGTACTGATGAATGATCCTAAAACATTAGGTGAAAAGCTGATTGCGCTTAAGCAATTAGGGGTAGAGATTGCCATCGATGATTTTGGTACAGGATATTCAAGCTTGAGTTATCTTAAGGCTTTTCCTATCGATAAGCTTAAAATCGATCAATCGTTTGTTCGTGAGCTTCCCCATAGTGATCGAGATGGCGCACTCGTAAAAGCAATTATTGCGATGGCTGATGCCCTTGGATTTAAAACCATCGCAGAGGGGATCGAAGAAGAGGGTCAAGCAGAATTTTTAAAAGAATTTGGCTGTATGCAAGGGCAAGGGTATATGTATGCCAGACCATTGGATGAACATTCATTTGAACTGTATTTAAAGCACCATCAAGTATCTCTTTCGTCATAATGTCAACTAAATACATCTTAAACCAATAAAAGGAAAAATATGCGCATCATCATGCTCACACTCTTAACCGCAACCATACTCTTGGCTGCTCCAAAAGACATTCATTCATTTCATTCAACTTTTACCCAGAGCATTGTTGATGAACACAAAAAGAAAATTGTCTATACCGGTGAATTATGGGCGAGTAAGCCTCAAAATGCTCTATGGGTATACCAAAAGCCCATTCAAAAAAGTGTCTATATCAGCGGTTCAAAATTGACACTTATCGAGCCCGTTATCGAACAAGCCACCATTCGTACTCTCAATGATGAAATTGATTTTCTGGAAATTATCAAAAAAGCCAAGGCCGTCGATACGTCACACTTTAGTGCTACGGTTAATAGTCAAACCTATCTTATCGAATTTTCCAATGACATACTTTCGTCTATTAGCTATACCGATGGTTATGAAAATAAGGTCATTATTAAATTCACAAATCCTGTTACTAATAAAGCTATTGATGCTTCACGCTATAAGGCTGTTATTCCGGCAAATTTTGACATCATCAAAGATCAATGATGATGCTCACACGCGGTTAGAATAGCTTCTCTGCCATTTTTACCTACTTCGCATTGGAAGATTGTGTGCCCTACTCCTATCTCTTCGAGTGTATGTTCAAGATTATGTAAAATCGAACTTGTCCTGCTTAAAGAGAGATCTTCATAAAAATTCAGCCGAGCTTCTAAAAATACCGTTTCATCATTAAGCTGCCACAGATGTATGTGATGAATACTCTCAATCGCTTCGAATGCCGCTACCTTTTCAACAATCGCTTCAACTGAAATATGTGCAGGAGAAAATTGCATCAGCATTTCTGTCGATTCTCGAACAATACCATACGAAGAACGAATCAAATAAAGTGATATGAGTAAAGATAATAAAGGGTCAACCCAAAACCAGCTGTAGAAATACATCAAAATACCGCCAAATAACACCGCAAATGATGTCATCAAATCCCCAAGCAAATGTAAATAGGCAGAACGTATGTTGATATTACTATCTGCATCAAGATGAAGCAGCCAGGCAGAGAGCCCATTGACAGCAATACCCAATATTGCCAATCCCATCACCCATAAGGAGGCAATAGCTTGCGGATGGAGAAACCTGTCTACTGATTCAATAATCAAATAGACCGATACGGCAATCAGTACCGATGCGTTAAAAAGTGCCGCGAGTATTTCAGCCCGTTTGAATCCAAATGTTTGACGAATATTTTGAGGACGATGGGATAAACGGTTGGCATAGTAGCTAATTATCAGACTCATTACGTCACTGAAATTATGAAGTGCGTCACTAAGCAGTGCAAGCGATCCTGATAATAATCCGCCCATAAACTGTGCAAGTGTAATAATAAGGTTTAAAATAACACTAAAAAGAAGTTTACTTCCACTGATAGCCTGATCGTGATGATGATGTTCCATAAATAATCTATCCAAATTTGAAATTGAGAAACTTTATCATATATTACATATTTATGGATTAATGTTACCCAACGTCAGTAAAATTACTGCCTTATTCCTTATCGTTTTATAATTTAGTGATATAATCATAAAATATATTAAAAGGTTAAATTATGTTAAACAAAACTTTATTACTTATTACCCTCCTAGGAACAACCTCTCTTTTTGCTTCCGATTATTCCCTCTCAGTAAGTGCCGATACTACCCGTTTTGATTATGCGGAAACCAATAGTGCCAATCAGCTGCTCGATACCGAAAATGCTGATTTCGGTAAAATTTTTGGGGCAACGCTCTCAATAGAGCCCCAATATCAAGGACTCTATTTTACTGCGGCTTATCCTACAGGTGACACCAACTATATTGGCGG
>JAYVLH010000118.1:0-16018 GCA_043759555.1 Sulfuricurvum sp.
CCATCGCGATTTGAAACGCTGCTTTCGTAGTTTTCATAAACCCTTCTGTCAAGGCTTCTTTGGGAGCAAATGCTACCGAATGAACCAAAAAGTCGATTTTACCAAAATCACGTGCGACCAATTCAGCGATTGCAGCCATATCCGCTTCATCCGAAACATCCAATTTATAGACGGGCGAGTTATTAAATGCAGCAGCAATCGGTGTAACACGTTTTTGCATTGCTTCATTAGGGTAACTAAAGGCCATTTGTGCCCCTTGCGCGTGCAGTGCTTCTGCTATTCCATACGCAATTGACTTATCGTTAGCCAATCCTACGATTAACCCTTTTTTACCTTGCATTATCATTATTATTGTCCTTTTTCTGTATGTAATTCTGCTGCTTGCGCAATCATTTCGCAAAAATCATTGGCACTTAGTGATGCAGAACCCACTAAAATACCATCTACATTCTCAAGCGCCATGATCTCACCTGCATTGTCTACCTTAACACTTCCACCGTAGAGAAGCGGTGCTGTCGTTTTGAGGCGTAAGCTTGCATGTACTGCTTCAATTTGTACATTATCCGGTGTTAACCCGCTACCAATAGCCCATACCGGTTCGTACGCTACAATCAAATCGGGATATTTCAGATCAATACCTACGCATTGTGCTTCGATGTAGTTTATCAATGCTTCATCACCCTGCTCTCTAATAGCAAGCGGTTCTCCGACACAATACACAATCGCAAAACCTTGTTCTGTAAAAAAAGAAAATTTTGCCGCGATTTGCTCTTGCGTTTCACCCAAAACATGACGGCGTTCACTATGCCCGATCAAAATCGTTTTGATATCAAACTCTTCAAGCTGCTCCAATGCAATCTCACCCGTAAAGGCTCCATTATTCGCAGGATAAGCATTTTGCACCCCTATCAAAACATTTCGAGGTGTATGCTCCAATGCCGTAAAAGGAGGGAAAACGATGATTGTATCCATAATCTCATTTGCAGAAACAAACGATTCAACAACAGCCATATACGCTCGTGTCTCTTGGCGAGTTTTATTGGCTTTAAAATTGGCACACAAAATCATGACCGATTCCTTTTATTTCATCAAAGGTTTAACGCCCGGAAGCACTTTACCCTCTAATAGTTCCAGCGAAGCACCGCCTCCCGTTGAGATAAAACTCATCTCTTCGTCCAAACCGACACGCTGTACTAGATCAGCGGTATCTCCACCGCCAACCACAGTTGTTGCATACGAATCTGCAACAAAATGAGCTATTTTATTCGATCCGCGTGCAAAACGCTCCATTTCATAAACACCCATAGGACCATTCCATAAAACGGTCTGGACATCCGCTAAAACCTGACGATAGAGTCTCACGGTTGCAGGCCCAATATCCAATCCCATCCAACCAGCCGGAATTTCTTGAACACTTGTAAGACGACTCATGGCATCCGGGGCAAACTTCTCAGCCGCAACTACATCTACAGGAAGATAAAATTTAACCCCCAAACGCTTTGCTTCATTCATAACATTGATTGCTTCATCCAACAAATCATCTTCTACTAGTGAATTACCGATATCGTAGCCCAACGCTTTGAGAAAAGTAAACGCCATACCGCCACCGATCAAAACTTTATCAACCTTTGGAAGCAGGTTAATAAGCGCTTCGAGTTTCCCCGATACTTTAGACCCTCCAACAATTGCTGCAAAAGGACGTACGGGATGTTCTAATAATATATCAAAAAACTCTATTTCTTTAAGAAGTAAAAATCCTGCTGCCTTATGCTCACGGTCAAAATGTTCCGTTATTCCTGCAACTGACGCGTGTGCTCGATGACTGACGCCAAACGCATCATTAATATACACTTCAGCAAGAGCTGCAAGTTTGGCAGAAAATTCTGGATCATTTTTAGTCTCTCCCGCTTCAAAGCGAAGATTTTCAAGTAATAATATCTCTCCCTGACCAAGATTGGCAGCGCGTATTTTGGCATCCTCCCCTACAACATCGGACGCTAAGGCAATGTCCATTTTTAAAAGCTGTTGTAATCTTCGGGCTACATGCGCGAGAGAATCTTCTTCACTAAAAACGCCTGCTTTTGGGCGACCAAAGTGAGATGCCAATACAATCGCACACTCTTGGTCGAGACAATATTTGATCGTTGCGAGAGCAGAACGAATACGACGATCATCAGTAATGTTTCCAAAATCATCAATCGGAACATTAAAATCACATCGAATAAATACTTTTTTTTGAAATATGTCACACTCTTTAATGCTTAACAGTTTCATTTTTCTCCTTTAGTGTTGGTAATATACAATGCCATATCAATCAATCGGTTTGAATAACCCCATTCATTATCATACCATGCCATGATTTTAATCAAATCTCCATCGATAACCTGAATCAGATCATCCGCAACCGTTGCACTAAATGACGACCCGACAAAATCTTGCGACACACGATACCGCTCATCCACTTCTAAAATGCCCTTCATTGTCCCATTGGCATATTCTTTAAACAGGGCACTGAGCTCTTCTTTGGTCGTTTTACGCGCCACCAAAATATTTAGATCTACCATGGAAACGTCTGCAGTAGGAACCCGTACGCTTTGACCATGCAATTTGCCCTCTAAATTAGGAAGGACCAATGAAATCGCTTTTGCGGCACCCGTAGTAGTCGGTACCATATTAAGTGCAGCCGCACGTGAACGGCGCATATCTGACCCATGTGCCGAATCAATAATAGCCTGACCGTTTGTGTACGCATGTACCGTTGTCATCAATCCTTTTTGAATACCTAATTTTTCATCCAAAATACGCGTAATAGGTCCCAAGCAGTTCGTTGTGCATGATGCATTTGAAATAATTGCTTCACCCTGATAGAGATGATGATTGACTCCAAGTACATACGTAGGGGTTACTTCATCTTGCTTCGGAGCTGACAAAATTACTTTTTTCACCCCTTTACTCAGATGATGGATGGTCGATGCCGTGCTCAAAAACAATCCACTGCATTCGAACACAACTTCTGCCCCACAAACCCCAAAATCTAAATTCTCAGGATTTTTTTCACAAAAAATTCGCACTTTCTGAGATCCAATTTGCAAATAATGAGCATCCACTACCGATACTGCATTAAACGACCCATGAATCGAATCGTTTTGCAAAAGATAACACATCATTTCTATTGATGCCATATCGTTAATCGCGACTAGCTCTACATCGAGACGTTCAGTAATTAGGCGAGTAACACAGCGCCCTATTCTTCCAAAACCATTTATTGCGATCTTAAGCGCCATCTTATTGTGTCCTACAACCATATATAAGAGGATTTTACCAAAAATCGGTTATAATTTCGTTTAAAAGAAGTTGTGGCAAATGAAATTAGCCCTTTATGGCGGAAGTTTTGACCCTCCACACATTGGGCATATTCATGTAGCGCTCAAAGCATTAGAGACACTGGAGATCGATAAACTCATTATCGTTCCAGCATATCGAAATCCATTTAAGCCTTTTATCTGTGCTGATGGTGCTCACCGAGTTCAATGGTTAAAGAAAATTTTTGCACCTTACTCGAACATCGAAATCAGTGACTATGAGATCAATGCCGGACATAGCGTCTTTACCATTGAAACCGTACGTCATTATGCCACTGTATACGATAAGCTCTATCTGATCATCGGAGCTGATAATCTAGCAACACTTACACTGTGGCATGATTATGAAACGCTATGCTCTATGGTAACGTTTGTAGTCGCCACACGGGATGGAATTATTATTCCTGAAAACATGCTCGTACTTGATGTCAATGAGGATACGAGCTCAACTAATTTTAGACACTCTTTTGGCCCTCTTGGGCTGGACGAAAAAATCGAAAATGAAATTATCACATATTACAAGGAATACTATGAACCCACGAATTGAAAAAATTAGCTCCATTTTGGACATGAATAAAGCGGAGAACATCGAAGCATTTGAACTAATCGGCAGTGATTATTTTGCTGATTATGTTGTTCTCGCTTCTTCTCTCGGAGAACGACATACTATCGCTCTTTTAGATCATCTCAAAAAAGGGCTTAAACCTGAAGAAGAATTTTTATATGTCGATGAAAGCGGTGATTGGGTAGCGATTGATTTGGGTGATATTCTTATCCATATCTTAACACCTCAATACCGTCTTAAATACGATTTGGAAAGCTTCTTAAAAGATGTTGCTTCACGAAAGAATAAAAGCTAATTCGCCTTTTTGGCGTTTTGAAAGTAAGCTTTAAGCTTTATTGGCTATAATTTCGTTCTCTTTAAATGTGCGTCCGTAGCTCAGCTGGATAGAGCACCGGTTTGCGGTACCGGCGGTCAGGGATTCGAATTCCTTCGGGCGCACCATCTATACACTCCCTTCAGAATAATATTTCAACCACTTAAGTAAACTACTAAAATCATTTATAATTCAACTGTTCTCAC
The DNA here is from genome assembly GCA_043759555.1 of Sulfuricurvum sp. Lineage (GTDB taxonomy): Bacteria > Campylobacterota > Campylobacteria > Campylobacterales > Sulfurimonadaceae > Sulfuricurvum. The sequence goes on from JAYVLH010000118.1 coordinate 4,447, forward strand.
TTTTATAATTTCGTCAATTCAAATAGTAAATGCGATACATGGTTACGCTATAGAATAAGATTTCATAATTGTAACCGTCCCTTAATACTCCTTACCAAAGCCCTACAGAGAGCAAATATCGCCAATCGATGTGTGCTTTAGATTGTAAACAACGAAAACTCTTTGAATTAATACACAATTTTTATTTTCTATGGTAATATTCAATCAAGCTAAAAAGCATAGCTGTTACACTTATGATTTAAATTGAAAAAAGATAAGTACTCAGATGGTTTTGTGCAATTGGAGTAAGAAATGAATTATATCCCAGATTTAAAATCACGATTTCGTATTCTAAAAGGAGGGAAGATTTCCCTCGTTGTTTCGGCCTTGGTTGCTGGAAGTACAATCAGCTTCGCCTCACCCACTGGCGGAATCATTAATACGGGAAGTGCGACGATCAGTCAAATTGCTTCAGTAACCAATATTGACCAAAGTACTCAAAGAGCATCTATTAACTGGCAAAGTTTTAGCATCGCTCCGACTGAGACGGTAACCTTCAACCAGCCTAACAGTTCAGCAGTCACCCTCAACCGTGTTGTCGGTAATGAAACATCACTTATTAACGGAGCATTGCATGCTAATGGCCAAGTATGGATTCTAAACTCCAATGGTATCCTCTTCGGTCAAGGGGCATCCGTTAATACCGCAGGTCTTGTAGCAAGTACTATGAATATTACTGATCAAAATTTCATGAATGGCAAGTACACCTTTGAATCGACTGAAAGTACATCACGTGTTATCAATATGGGGACAATCCACGTAACAGATGGAAGGTATGTCGCCTTGTTAGGTAAAGAAGTAGCCAATACTGGTCTTATCCAAGCAACAAAAGGAACTGTAGCGCTCAGTGGCGGAGATAAAGTAAGTCTCAACTTCAACGGAGATTCCCTTCTCGGTATTGCAATCGATCAAGGGACACTGAATGCACTTGTCGAAAACAAAGGGGCGATCATAGCTGATGGCGGTAATATTTTCCTTACGACCAAAGCAGCCAATGATCTGATTGATGGTGTTGTGAACAATACTGGACTCCTGCAAGCACAAACACTAGATGACATTACCGGTCATATCGAAGTGTATGCACATAGCGGGACGGCAAATGTCGGCGGAACCCTCGACACTTCGGCACCGATATCAGGTAATGGCGGTTTCATTGAAACAAGTGGTGCGACGGTTAACCTTGATAAAGATGTGCGCATCAATGCCAGTTCAGTAAATGGCAAAGGTGGTCAATGGCTCCTTGATCCGTATGACTATACGATCGATGCGTCTGCAGCAAGTACAATTGTCGGTAGTTTGAATGCTGGTACAAGTGTCACCATTTCAACTGCGAATGCTTCGAGTGCTGGTATTTCAGGTATAAGTGCAACCATGGGTGATATTACGGTTGCATCGGCTATTGCTAAAACTGCTGGAGGTGATGCGACTCTAACACTTCAAGCAGCCAATACGATCGCGGTAAATGCTCCTATTAGCAGTACGGTTGGAAAACTGAATGTCAGCTTGTTGGCAGATAATGATAATGGTACACATAATGGTACGGGTATTGTTATCCTTAATGATAGCATTACAACCAATGGCGGCAATATTAATTTTGGTGACGGTGCAACTAGGTCTATTAATGGTGTGAGCACTAAAGTCGGAGGTGACGTCTATGTCGGAGGTAGCAGTGCGCAGTCATTGACGACTAATGGTGGTGCCATTACCGTGAATGGTGAAATGATTTTAGCAAACCCGAGTGGTCTAACTATTAGCAGTACGGGTGGCGATGTTACGTTTGGAGGATTGCTAAACTCTGGAAATAGTTATGCATCAGTTGCGTATTCTGATACTTGGACTAATGCTCTTGCGGCAGCAGCATCAGGTACAGGAGCTGGTGTTGGTGATACGTACTTGGTAACCATTACCTCTCGCTTAGAAAATGCCGTTGCCGGACGTGTAGGTAATTATGTAGGTGCATGGCTTGGTGCCAAGCGAGATCTTACCAATACAGGTACAGCCGCTTACACATGGCACTGGTTGGGTGGGCCAGAAGGGTTAATGAATGGCGGTACAGGTCTTGCATTTTTTCAACAAAATACCGGTGGCAGTAGTGGTACTGCTATTAATGGTCAGTACAATAACTTTGGTTCGGGGGAACCCAACGGTACTGGATCTTCCGGTGAATCGGCTGCTCAATTTTTCGGTACTGCAGGTCAATGGAATGACCTAACTGCTACTTCACCAGCAGGATCGTCTGGACAATACGGTGTAAGCCAATATATCAAAGAAACAAATCTTGCGGCTTCGTCTTTGACAATAAATGCAGGATCAGGCACCGTAACTTTTAATGGTGCTGCAGGCAATAATAAAGCACTCTCTTCCCTTAATGTCAATGCCGGAGCGATTGTCACCAATGGCATTAAAACGGACGGTATCATCTCCTTAGAAACCACTACTGGTAACATTAATGTAGCTGGGAATATTGTTTCCGCGAGTACTGCGAGCAATGCAATATTGCTAAATGCAGGCAAAGATGCTTCTGCCGGCACAGCAAGCGATGGGGATATTGTTGTTAGCAATGGCTCAACCTTTACAACAGGTAGCGGCGGAAAAGCAACGCTATATACGGGAAGTGTAACAGGCAGTACCAATTTAGCGGGTTCCGGTACTTCAGTTGGTGTCGGAAATTCTCGTTATAACAGCGATGAAGTGGCATCAAACTTTAGTACAGCAATCGGTGGTTCGGGTATATACGCGATTTATCGTGAGCAACCGACGATTAGTATAACGGCCGTTGATCAATCTAAAACGTATGACAAACAAGTCTATAGCGGTGCAAATAACGCTAATTCAAGCGGCTTTGTCAATGGTGACACATCATCGATCCTAAGCGGAGGAATCACTGGATATGGAGGTACGGCAACGAGTGCAACGGCAGCGGGAACCTATACCATTGCACCAACCGGAGATTACAGTAATGAGTTAGGCTATGCCATTAGTTATACTAACGGACATTTAACAATTAACAAAAAAGACTTAACCGCAAGCTACACGACACAAGCAAAAACTTACGACGGAACAACAAGCGCGACCATCGATGCAAGTTCAGCAGATATCATTAGCGGTGACACCGTAACTATCGCAGAAACGGGAACATTTTCGGATAAAAACGCAGGAACCGGCAAGACGGTGGCTATCTCCGATGGTGCACTTAACGGAGCAGATGCAGCTAACTATAACTTCACCAATGCGACAACAACGATATATGATGGAGTGATTAACAAAAAAGACTTAACCGCAAGCTACACGACACAAACAAAAACTTACGACGGGACGACAAGCGCGACCATCGATGCAAGTTCAGCGGATATCGTTAGCGGCGACAGCGTGACTATTGCAGAAACGGGAACATTTTCGGATAAAAACGTAGGAACCGGCAAGACGGTCACTATCTCCAACGGAATACTGAGCGGATTAGATGAAGTTAACTATAACTTAACCAATGCGACGGCAACAACAACCGGAGATATTACTAAAGCGACTCTAAATATTGGTGGAACGATTACGGCAAGTGATAAAATATATGATGGAACAACCAGCGCAACCGTAGATGGTAGTGGTGCAACCTTCACTACGTTTGGCAGTGATAATGTAGCCATCAGTTCAGCGGGAACATTTGATACTCAAAACGTGGGTATAGGTAAAGAGGTAACCGCAGCACTAGGTGGAGCTGATGCTAGTAACTATCAAATCGGTACGGCACCTATAATAACTGCAGCGATCAAAGAAAACATGCTTATGAATAATGTCATTACAACAAGTGTCAATAATATCGCAATTCAACCGTCTCTTATGGATATAAATGCTAATCCTACAACAGGAATCGTAGTAAGCAGAGATATGATGCCAGTCACTTCACGTGGCTTTACTGAAGGGACACTGGTTGATCTTGTATCTAAACCTTTAGAAGGCGAGGTAACCCAAAGTCTTTCATTATCGGATGTGCAAGCTATGCAGGAATTTCAGCGTCCTGCTACTACAATAAATTCCAATACTTCCTCAGATTCTACACAAGAGGTACATGTAGCTCTTTCTCATGAAAATTCGATCATTGATCTTGTTAATGGAGGAGTTAAACTTCCACAGGGTGTTGAACAAGAATTTTATATAATTAATGTAGCAAAGAAGGGTAAAAAATGAAGAGACTAATTACGTTATCCCTAGCGACAACTTCCATCCTCCTGGCAGCTGCTCCGACTACACCCACGATCAGTGATGTGGTGAGAGAAATTACCCCACCAAAAGATATTGCACCAAAAGTAGAACCTCTAATTGAAATCAGGGAAGCAGAGAAATACGCTCCTGCAATGCAAGACGATAAAAGTGGAAAAACCGTATTAGTAAAAGTATTCAAAATTACTGGTGCTGCCCATATGGATGCTAATAAACTTCAAACTCTTATTGCATCGTATACAAATAAAGAATTAACCTTTGCCCAACTCCAAGAAGTGGCTTCCATCATCACCAAAGCCTATCGTGAAGAGGGGTACTTTGTAGCCCGTGCCTATATCCCGGTGCAAAGTATGCAAGAGGGTATTGTCGAAATAGCGATCATCGAGGGAAATTACGGTGTATTCAAACTCAACAATACCTCCCTCGTAAACAATAAAATCCTCCAAGGAATGCTCGATAATATTAAAGATAAAAATATCGTAAGTACCAATACCCTAGAGCGAGTCATGCTGATCATCAATGACACCCCGGGTGCCAAAGTCACACAGGCAGATGTAATGCCGGGTAAAGCTACCGGAAGCAGTGACTTCGCCGTAAAAACCGAAGCAGCACCTCGTTATGATGGCTATATAGCAGGGGATAACTATGGTAGCCGTTATACTGGTAAAAATCGACTGATGGCAGGACTTAACCTAAATTCACTCGCCGGTATCGGGGATAAACTTAGTATCTTCGGAATGATTAGTAACGGATCTGATCTCAAATACGGCAGAATTGCCTACAGCGCTCCACTGATGTCTAATGGCCTTAGAGGTGAACTCAGTTATGACAATACCCACTATGCACTGACGGATAGTTATACCAATCTGGATGCCTATGGAACGGCACGATCGGTTGAGGGAGCATTCACATATCCATGGATCCGAACGCGACATGAAACCCTTAATTTAATCTCAACTGTAGCCTTCAAGAAGTTAAAAGACCACCAAAACGGTGCAATAATCAGCGATAAAGACGCTAAAGTATTCACTCTGGGTGCCAATCATAATAAAGATCATAAATTCTTCGGATTGGATACAAAAACTTCTAGTGGCGTCACACTTACATCCGGTAACCTAAAATTCAATGATGCAGCATCACAAGCTACCGATGCTGCAGGTGCTAATACCCAAGGACGATATAATAAAATCAGCGGTTACGTAGGTGGAACGCTTGCATTTAATCAAGTAACCTCACTTTGTACGAGCCTCTTATTCCAAAGAGCATTGGGACATAAGAACCTAGACGGTACTGAAGATTTCATCCTTGGCGGATCAAACGGTGTTAAAGTGTATCCTACTTCTGAACTGAGTGCAGAAAATGGCCTTATGCTCAATACCGAACTATTTCAAGCCCTACCGAGTGTTGGCAATGTTACCCAAAAAATGGGATTATTCCATGATATCGGAAAAGTGAATATGGCAGACAGCTCAAAAGTGACTACCTTCCAAAGCCATTCACTCCAAGATATCGGTCTCGGGTATTATACTTCCTATAAAAGCTTCTTCGCTAAAGCACAACTAGCCCGTATTATCGGCGGTGGAATTGTGACCAGCGAATCTGATTACCGAACTAAATTCCTTATTCAAGCGGGCTGGAGCTTTTAAAGTTGCCAATTAGTCTCATATCTGCTCTTGAGCTTTGCTAATGGGCGACAGTTCGGTAATGCGCATCGTCAATTTTATCTCAATTGATTAATCTTTAATACAAATTCTACTTCTGCTTTTGACAACCTTAATTCTTTCGCAATCACATCTACCTCTAATCCTTGATTATAACGACCGATTACTTTTTCATCATCCAGCCCGCTAACAGAGGAAGGAAGAGAAAGATTACGGATACGCTCTTCGAGATAGCGCAGACGATTCTCTGTTTTCTCTTTGTATGCACTCAAAGTTCCCTCTATATGCCCCAATGACTCCATAATGGGTAGTGAGAGCTCATTCATATCGTATTGAGTCTGTACGGGGACGATAGGTATAGCATCTTGCATGGAGGTTACAATCTCCATTTCAGCCTTAAATCTCTTATCTATCTTGTACACTTCGCGATGAAGCTCTTCAACCGCATGTGCTATTGAGCGTAACTTACCATTGGTTTCATTCTCTTTATTGACAATATAATAAATAAGACCCAAGACCAATGCTGCTAGTGCAATTAATACCAACTCAATCCCAAGACTCATTCGAGTCCTTTGAGATGGCGAATAATAGCACGCTCACGTGCGGTCATATACGTAGCCCATTCATTGGCATCTTTCACATGCATACGGGTAATTTTTGCCAATGTCGGTGAAATAGCTTCAAAAAACATCGGCGTAACACGTTGTGGTAATACAGGTAATTCAACCCGTCCGTAATAATGTTTTGCAGGTTCCAAAAGCGGTTGTGAAAGTTCAAAATATTCATACCCTATTTTTTGGATCGTACCTTCAGCATCAAGCGGAAGATATTTCATTGCTTTTCCAAGGATCAAATTTTCCAAGCGATCAATCTTACGGTAAAGCTCAACAATTAAATGCAAAACGGCAGGATCACTCTCACTTGTATCTCCTTTTGCTCTCGCTGTTCTCAACCATTGCCCAATAGCATCATCATCATGTTCTGCAATAAGATTAAATTCAAGTTCAAATCCTTCAGAATTGATGTCTAAAAAATCAAATTTAATCTCCAAATGCGCTTCTACTAATCGTACATCATTCATACTATCACCTTATCTAAAATCACACATCCAAAAAATACAAATCCTAAATACCCATTAACCGTAAAAAAAGCCCGATCAATTTTAGTAAAATCTTTACGGACCAAATAATGTTCATATCCTAACATAAGTAGTGAAAAAATAAGTGCCACGTAACCAAAAATTTCCAAATTTGCCGAAAGTACAAACAATCCCCAAAACAAAATAGTTAAAGCATGTAAAACAATCGAGATTTTAAGTGTCATACGACTGCCATATTTTGAAGGGATGGAATGAAGATTGTTTGTTTTATCAAATTCTATATCTTGTAGCGAGTAGAGCAGATCAAATCCTGCTACCCAAAACATCACTCCGATACTAAGATAAATAGACCATATCGGTACCGTGGAAAGTACTGCAATACTCCCAGCCATTGGAGCCAATCCCAGTGAGACACCCAATACTATATGCGCCATAGAACTAAATCGTTTAAAATAAGAGTAGCTCAAAAGAACTATCAACACAGGAATACTAACCGCAAAGGCCAGATCGTTAACAAAATAGGTAACCGCTATAAATACCAAGGCATTCACTGCTGTAAAAATAACAATAGATGAGCCGTCTAGCCTTCCGTCCACGCTTGGACGATTCGCAGTACGAGGATTATGTACATCATACATTCTGTCCACATAACGATTAAATCCCATTGCCGTATTGCGTGCACTAACCGCTGCGAACACACCTAAAAAGAGAAGTTTAAATCCAAACCACCCATCTGCTGCAACAATCATAGCGATAAAGATAAACGGAAGGGAGAAAATAGAGTGTTGAAACATCACCAGCTCATTAAAATCTCGTAAACGTTTGGCAATTTGCTTCACTCGTGACCTTTAGTACTCTTAATCTATTTATTTTATCGTAATTTCTCTTTGAAGGTACCTCAAGTCCCATGGGGTATAATATCCTTTATGAAACAACTCGCCATTATTGGACCTACCGCTTCTGGGAAAAGTGACCTTGCATTATCGCTGGCACACGAATACAATGCAGTGCTGCTGTCTATCGATTCACTTAGCATCTATAAAGAAATCAATATTGCTTCCGCCAAACCATCGGACGATGAACTAGACAATGCTGTCCATTTTGGCATCAATGTTTTAAGTCCTAACGAAACGGCAAGTGTATTTACTTTTATTGATGAATATCATCGCGCTTCATCGTATGCTACAGCTCACGACAAAAATCTTATCATTGTTGGCGGCAGCAGTTTTTATCTTAAAAGTATGCTGGAGGGGCTTTCCTATATTCCCCCTATTACCGATGAAACCAAATCTATTGCCGCAAAAATACTGTGCAATCTCGAAAAAGCACATTCTTTTTTAAAACAAATTGATCCAGAAATGATGGCCAAAATTATGCCAAGCGACGCTTATCGTATTGAAAAAATGTTGCATCTTTATCTTCAAACAAAAATAGCTCCCTCACAATGGTTTTATGAGCATCCGGCAAAACCCATACTTCAAAATTGCCCCATCATTAATATCGATATAGATCGTACTCTCTTACGAGAACGAATCGCCTTGCGAACGCAAAAAATGATCACTGCAGGATTGATTGATGAAGTAGCCAGACTCGAGCAAGCCTATGGACGGTCATCTAATAGCATGAAGTCCATTGGAATACTCGAGACTCTGGAGTTTTTAGATGGCAAAATTGACAAAGAAACGCTTAAAGATACTATTATCACTCATACAGCACAACTAGCTAAGCGTCAACAAACATTTAATTCTCATCAATTTAATCTTGCTATGAGTGCATCGATAAAAGAACTCAACAAGACGGCTATTGCAATTCTAAAGCATCCTTAGCGAGTTTTCCCCACGCAGAGTTTTTATCCGCTTTTATACTCGCATTAAAAGCATCTTTTGCCTCTGCCTTGCGTTGTATTTTCATTGCCAATGAGCCCATTAGATATTGCTGACGAGATCTTTTTTCAGATGTAAGTTTTAGGGCATTCAAACTTTTGAGAACATCTAAGGCTTCTTTGGTTTTTTCTTGATTTATGAGCGATTGCGCAAGGGTAAATTCAATGAATGGTGATTGAGTATAGGTAGATGTTCTCTTTTGTAAAGCGATAACCTTACTGGCATAACTTTGTACCATTACTTCATCCTTACGCTTTAGCCCCAAATTTACCATTTGAGCATAACGCTCTATATCTTTAAAGTCAGTTCCATATAGTGCCTCACATCCCTTGATATATTTCAACATACCTATATCGTCTCCGCTACGCTGTGCACTATCAAAGAGGAATCGGTATACATCATTGAGAGGTGAATTTTTGACGGCTCCCAACAGGGAAACTAGATCACTTCCTGCTTTTATCGATTTTTTATAATCACCCAATGCAAAATAGAGTTTCGTACTACGGTAGAGCCATAATTGACGATTTAACATCTCATTTGATTGCGAATTTTTTTGCGCCAAACTTTTTGCAATCGGAAAGTTCCCCATCTTCAGTGCACACTCAAAAGTCAAACCATCCCAAGTTGGCAATAATTTTATTTTATACATCTTTTGCATAGAAAGCGCTTCAGAACATTTACCCTCCTGAAGATTTTTTTGAGTAATAGAAGCAGCACTCTTTGAGATAAGATTATTAGCTTCTGGATATGCAGTTGTATCTAATTTATAAAGCTCATTTTCCATTTTCAATACATCGTCGTATTTTCCCTCTTTGAATAACAGTTGCGCCTTTTTATACAACGCCATTCGTCCTATTGAATCGTTACCATATCGCTCAATAAGCTCATCATATTTCTTTTTCCCTTCGGCACCTTTTGGTTCTTCTTTTTCAAAGAATAACGCATCTTTGGCTCGTTTTACTTCTTCAATAGATTTTCCGTAAGGAAAAAGCTCGATATACTTATTAAATTTTTCCAGTGCTTTGTTTTTTTCACCTGCTTGAGCATAGAAAACTCCAAGATTTTTAAGATAAGACTGATATTCTACAGATTTATGAGTTACTGCCTCAATCAAACATTGTGTTATTTTTGCGGCTGCAAGATATTCTTTATGCCCCTGCAAAACATCTATCATTTTCAGCGATTCTTCGCGAACTGTACCAAAATAAGGAGGATTTGCTTGAGTGATTTTATCAATATACTCTTTTGCTTTCGTGAAATTTCCTGCTGCAATCTCATGTTTGGCTAATTCAAAAGCACATGCAGAAGCCAAAGGAATATCCTTGGTTCGCGATAATGCTTCGCGATAATATTTGGTTGCTTTTTTACTTCCGCCTAGAACATCAAGATGTTTGGCTTTAAAGTACATCCCCTGCTGGGCAAATGGATCATCCATATGTTCTGTAAATAAACGATCATAAAAATAGTTAGAATCGGTATCTTGCCCCATCAGAGAATACGCATTTGCAGTATATGCCAAAACTTCGGCAATATTTGGATCACTAGAGTATTGTCTCATAAACTGTTTTGAAAGTTTAATGATTTCTTCGAACTTACCGGTATAGTGCAGTGAGCGGATTTGATACAACATTAACTCATTTGAAAAAATGGTATTTGGATGTTTATCAAGAATATCTTTGGCTAAAAAAAGTACTTTTTTATAATCTTTTGCACTATAAGCTTTTTTTAGATCCATATAATCGTTCACATCTTCAACGTTTTTCATCTTTATCGGATTGCCCTTCAAATCAAGCCCTCCAACAAACGGATAGCTCTGCTTGGCAAGTGCAATAGGTATGTTTAGCGCATTTGGATTTGATTTTTGACCTGAAATCATTGGAATGTTTTTACTATATCCAATAATTGTCCAATGATTAATTGGCTTAATATCAGAGTGATAGACATTGGGTACTCTAAGTAAATCAAAACCTATAGGAAAAAGTGCTAATTTTGTTTTTGCGGTAATTATAAGTAAGGTCGGAGTTTTTGAAAAAGAAAAATGAGGATTATTGATTTGCGGAAGCGAACTAGTAGTAGGGATCGTACATTCGATGCGTGTAACCACATTGAAATCATTGCGATATTCACTACAGTTAAATGCTTGTGTATCACGTAAATGCAAGACGCTATAAGATTCACCTTCTTCTTTACCGCTTTGTATTGAAAGATCCAATCCAAAAAGAGGATAGCAAATGAAAAGAAGCAATAGGCATCGGTTCATTTGGCCTCCATAATATATTTAGTAACCGCTATTATACACGAATAATGTAATCACTTTCAAAAGCGGATTAACAGCGAATACCGCAAAAATGGTTCCAATTGCCGCAATACCGATGATCGTTTTTAGCGACAGAGAGGCATTCACCAAGTAAAACTTTTGATATTTAACAGCCGGTTCTTTCATAAACATAAATACAATTAGTTTGAGATAGTAATATGCAGCAATTGCAGAATTTAAAGCCATAATCAATGCAAGGACAATATAGCCGCCTGATACTGCTGAACCAATCATATACAATTTACCCCAAAAAAGTCCAAAAGGTGGTATTCCTGCAAGAGAAAGCATAAACAGCGCCATCATAATCGCTGCCATTGGCATTGTTTTCACAAGTCCTGCAAATTTTTCATACGGATGA
>JAYVLH010000119.1:0-31532 GCA_043759555.1 Sulfuricurvum sp.
TCTGTAAAAGGCTTGGTGACTTTATCGTCAAAAAAAGTACAAGGTCCTATGAGTTTAGCAATAGCACGGGTTGTCTTTCCGTATCCGAAACAGGCAATGTTCATTTTTTCCATCATCGAATCTTCATGGTAATGAGTGCGAGAATATTAGAAAGCATAGCAATAATCCAAAATCGTACGATGATTTTATTTTCTGCCCACTGTTTCATCTCGAAGTGGTGATGAATGGGCGCCATCAAAAAGACCCGTTTTTTACGAAGTTTATAGCTTCCCACTTGGAGTATGACCGACACCGTTTCGATAACGAAAATAAAGCCGATGAGTATAAGCAAAATTTCGCTTTTGCCGATGATCGCCATATAAGCGATAAAAGCGCCTAATGTCAGTGAACCGCTGTCACCCATAAATACTTGTGCAGGATGACAGTTAAACCATAAAAAACCAACCAGGGACCCAATCAGCGCAGCCGCGATGACTACTACTTCACCCACAGGAATTTTAGGCATTAAGAGATAATGCGCCAGTGCGGCATTACCGACAACATACACGATAACGCTGAGCGATAGGAGTGCAAATACTGATGGGACAGTGGCCAGTCCATCGAGTCCATCCGTGAGATTGACGGCGTTAGACGTCGCAATGATCACCAGCACCCAAAAAGCAATACTAAAATATCCCATATCAAAAAGACTGGATTTGATAAAGGGGAGATAAAAACCGGTTTCGAGTTTTGCAAAATAGATTAGAAAGGCACCAATGGCCAGTCCAAAAACGAGTTGAAGGGCGAGTTTGGCGCGTGCACTGAGACCTGCAAGGTTGTTACCGCCACGGATTTTTCCCCAATCATCCGTGAAGCCGATATAGGCATAAAAGACAAGGGTCAACAATCCGCCAATAGCGAAAGGATTCATGATATTGACCGTTAATAATGAAGCGATAACCGTGGAAGCGATAAAGACAATCCCTCCCATGGTAGGCGTTTTCGCTTTGCCTTGATGAGCACTTACGTATTCATTAATAGGTTGGACTTTGGCAGAACGTTGCGCCCATGCAATAAAACGGGGCATAAAAAAGAGGGTTAATAATAAGCCGATAAAAAAAGCAAATCCTGCCCGAACGGTTATGTATTGGAGAATATTTATACCTAGTAATTTATGAAACCAATATAGCATATGAGGGACTCTTTAAAGACAAAATTGTAAAGCAAGTGACATTTTAATATAATTAGACAAAATTTTGGTTAATTCAGGAGGCAAAATGGGTCAAAAAACCGTTTTGGTCATTACGGATGGTATAGGATACTCACCGAAACATACGTTTAATGCTTTTCATGCCGCACGTAAACCGACGTATGATCGGTTGTTTGCGGATGTTCCTCATTCCCTTATTGATACATTTGGTTTAAGTGTCGGTTTGCCTGAAGGTCAGATGGGAAATTCAGAAGTGGGACACATGTCCATTGGAAGCGGACGGGTTCTGTATCAAGATCTGGTCAAAATATCTCTATCGCTTGAAGATGGAAGCTTTGAACGTAACGAAGTATTTAGCAATTTATTAAAAACAAGCAATCGCTTGCATTTAATTGCGTTGTTAAGTGATGGCGGCGTTCATTCCCATATCGACCATATTATTGGTGTTTCAGAAATTGCAGCAGATGCCGGTAAAGATGTGTGGCTGCATCTTATTACGGATGGACGTGATGTGTCTCCTATGTCAGCGATGCATTTTCTTCAAACCATAAAAGCACATGGGCGCCGTAATATTAAAATCGGCTCATTGGGCGGACGTTTTTATGCCATGGATCGTGATAATCGTTGGGATCGTGTTAAAAAAGGGTATGACGCTATAGTCAATGCGATCCCAAAAAGTGATCAAAGCGTTTCGGACTACATTGAAAATTCATACGCAAAAAACGAGAAGGATGAATTTATCGTTCCGTGTGCGTTTGACGGTTATGAAGGAATGCAAGAGGGTGATGCAGTATTAACCCTGAATTTTCGAAGTGATCGGATGCGTGAGTTAGCAAATGCCCTTGGAAATCCGGATTTTAATGGATTTGAGCGAAAATTGATTCCGCTGCATCTTGCAACGATCACACAATACGACCAAAGCTTTTCGTATCCGGTACTGTTTCCCAAAGATGCACCCGTAAATACTCTCTCTGAAGTTATTTCTCGTGCAGGAAAGCGACAACTGCATACGGCAGAAACAGAAAAATACGCACATGTTACATTTTTCTTTAACGGTGGTATTGAAGAACCTTATGAAAATGAAACGCGTGTGCTTGTTCCAAGTCCACAAGTAAAAACGTATGATATGCAGCCTGAAATGAGTTGTTCTGAAGTAGGTGATGTTGTTGTTAAAGGATTAGATGAAGGGATCGATTTTATCGTGGTCAACTTTGCTAATGGTGATATGGTAGGCCACACAGGCAATTTTGAAGCGGCAATCAAAGCTGTTGAAGCCGTCGATGAACAGTTGGGAAGGATCATTGATACGGCAAAAAATCAAGGGTATGCAATGGTTCTTACTTCTGATCATGGCAACTGCGAAGAGATGTGCGATGATACGGGAAATATACTAACAAATCATACGGTAGGAAAAGTGTGGTGCTTTGTGATGGCTGAGGGGGTCACTGAAGTTCATCCGGGTGCGTTGAATAACATCGCTCCAACGGTTTTGAAGCTTATGGGAATTGAAAAACCTTCTGAGATGGATTTACCACTGATATAACCGTCATTCCGGGCTACGACACGGAATCTAAGAATGGATACCGTATCAAGTACGGTATGACAGATGTGTATAAATTATGATAAAAGGAAAAAGATGAAATTTACAGGTAAAAACGTATTAGTAACAGGTTCAAGCCGAGGTATCGGTGCTGAGGTGGCACGTGTGTTGGCAGGGTATGGTCTAAAAGTATGGATCAATTATCGTAGGGGAGCAAGCGCGGCAGATATTATCAAAGATGAAATCGAAGCGGCAGGGGGCAAAGCAGCAGTTATCGGATTTGATGTCAGCGATGAAGCAGCATTTGTAGATGCGATTAAAACCATCATTGACGCAGACGGAGAGCTCTCTTATTTGGTCAACAATGCAGGAATAACAAACGACAAATTGGCGATGCGTATGAAAGTTGAAGAGTTTACAAGTGTTATTGATGCCAATCTTACATCAGCATTTATTGGTTGCCGAGAAGCTATGAAAGCAATGCGCAAACAAAAATTCGGCAGTGTTGTCAATATGGCATCCATTGTAGGGGAAACAGGGAATGCAGGACAAACGAATTATGCTGCAAGCAAAGGCGGGATGATTGCTATGACCAAAAGTTTTGCGATCGAAGCGGCAACCAGCGGAATCCGTTATAACTCGATTACTCCAGGATTTATTGCAACGGACATGACGGATGAACTCAAAGAAGAGATCAAAGCAGCCTTTACCGCAAAAATCCCAATGGCACGTTTTGGAAATGCCAGTGAAGTAGCGGAGGCAACGGCATTTTTGCTAAGTGATCATGCTAGTTATATCACTGGTGAAACCTTAAAAGTAAACGGCGGAATGGCTATGTAGTACAAACTTAAGTGGAAAGCTTTCCCACTTAAGTTAAATGTGTTATAATTTTGCGATTTTATTCATATGAACAGGAGCTATTATGGCACTTTTGGAAGACATTAAAGAAGTAGTGGTTGAGCAATTAAGCGTTAACCCGGACGAAGTAAAAGCGGATTCTAAATTCGTAGAAGATCTTGGCGCTGATAGCCTTGATGTTGTTGAATTGGTAATGGCTCTTGAAGAGAAATTCGATATTGAAATTCCTGATGATGAAGCGGAAAAAATCCAAACAGTACAAGATGTAATTAATTACATCGAAGGCAAAAAGTAATCACAAATGCTTCAAGGCGTCTGCCTTGATCAGAGTGATTTTAACTGTTGGCTTTTGAAAGCCATCGTTTAAGACCATTGATACGCAGGAGAAAATGTGAAAAGAGTAGTAGTAACCGGCATGGGGATGATCAATGCATTGGGTCATGATAAAGAGAGTTCTTTTAAGGCTATTTGCGAGGGTGAATGCGGAATCGATATGATTACAATTTTTGACGCATCACAACACAGTGTTCAAATTGCAGGTGAAGTAAAAGGATTTAATCCTGAAACCGTTATGCATCCAAAAGAGGTAAAAAAAGCGGATCGTTTTATCCATTTTGGACTCAAAGCAGCGCAAGAAGCAATGGCTGATGCCAAATTGACTGAAGGTATGGATAAAGATCGTTTTGGGATCAGTGCCGCTGCAGGTATTGGCGGTTTGGCAGCTATTGAAGCTAATTCCATTATATTGGAAACTAAAGGTCCTCGTCGTATTTCTCCTTTTTTCATCCCCTCCGCACTGGTGAATATGCTTGGCGGATTTGTATCGATCGAGCATGGTCTTAAAGGGCCTAATCTTTCAAGCGTAACGGCATGTGCAGCAGGTACTCATGGTATTAGTGAAGCTGCAAAGACTATTATGCTCGACGGCGCAGATCAAATGCTTGTTGTTGCCGCTGAATCAGCAATTTGTGGAGTTGGCATCGGTGGATTTGCGTCCATGAAAGCGCTTTCAACGCGTAATGATGAGCCAAAAAAAGCATCTCGTCCATTTGATGCAGATCGTGCAGGGTTTGTTATGGGTGAGGGCGCAGCAGCACTCGTACTTGAAGAGTATGAGAGTGCAGTAGCGCGAGGAGCACATATTTATGCAGAGCTTATTGGATTTGGAGAAAGTGGTGATGCCAATCATATCACGACTCCAGCTCCAGGCGGTGAAGGTGCAGCACGTGCAATGAAAGCTGCTATGAAAATGGCAGGAAATCCAAAAGTGGATTACATCAATGCGCATGGAACAAGTACGAAATACAATGATTGGTACGAGACTATGGCAACAAAAGCAACGTTTGGCGGTGCAGAAAATTGTCCTCCAATCAGTTCAACTAAAGGACAGACAGGACATTGTTTGGGTGCAGCTGGCGGTATAGAAGCAATTGTAAGTATTATGGCAATGCGTGATAGTATTATTCCCCCTACCATTAACTATGATACCCCAGATCCTGATTGTGATTTGGATATAGTACCTAACGTAGCACGTAAAGCCCAGCTTAATGTTGTTATGAGTAACTCATTTGGATTTGGCGGCACCAACGGTGTTGTTATTTTCAAAAAAATCTAAGGTTTTTTCTTGGCTACCTATCTCGATTTTGAACAAAAGATTTATCAAATACAAGAAGATATTATTGCTGCAGAAGTTCGTTACGATCATCATGCAGTTGCAATTCTCAAGCAAGATTTAGATAAAGAAGTTGCTCAAACGTACACCAATCTCACCCCATATCAAGAGCTTCAGCTTGCTCGGCATGCAGATCGCCCCTATGCACTCGATTACATTAATATCCTTTTTGATAAAAAATATGAGCTTCATGGTGATCGTCATTTTCGCGATGATCTCTCCATTATTTGCTATTTAGGCACTATAGGTGATGAACGTGTCATGATTATCGGTGAACAAAAAGGGCGTGGAACGAAAAACAAGCTCAAACGAAATTTTGGTATGCCAAATCCTGAAGGATATCGTAAAGCATTGCGTATGGCCAAAATGGCGGAAAAGTTTCATATACCTGTATTAATGCTCATTGATACCCCAGGCGCCTATCCTGGTTTAGGCGCAGAAGAGCGTAACCAAAGTGAAGCGATTGCCCGTAATCTTTTAGAGCTATCCAATCTTAATACGATCACGGTCTCCATCGTCATTGGTGAAGGTGGAAGCGGCGGTGCTTTGGCAATCGGCGTGGCGGATCGTCTTGCAATGATGCGTTATTCTGTATTTAGTGTTATTTCTCCGGAGGGGTGTTCGGCTATTTTGTGGAATGATCCTTCGAAAGTAGAAGCAGCTACTAAAGCGTTAAAAATAACAAGTGAAGATTTAAAATCACTTGATCTGATCGATGATGTAATCGATGAGCCATTGATCGGGGCGCATCGTGATAAAGCGGGTGCTGCAAGTGTCGTAAAAGATTATTTTCTTTCTCAAGTCAAAGAATTGCGTAAACTAAGCGATGAAGAACGTCTTGAGAAGCGGTACAATCGTCTTGTTGGCGTAGGTAAATATTCGGAATAGAAAAATTCCGTCATCCTGAACTCGATTCAGGATCTTAGATTGCGGATCACGTCCACAATGACAAAATCTGTCAAATTTCCTCTTTTATTTTTATACTCGGCTTTAATCTCTTCATTCTCGCAGCTTCTTTAGAAAATGTTATCAACTCTTCGGTCGTATGAATATTTTGCGGAATCATGGGAAGTACTTGATCTAACAGTTTCGTGGTTGTTATAGCATCAGAGAGGGCTCTGTGATGCACGGCATCGCTATGAAGATCATAGAGATCATTTAGATATGCTAACCCATATCGCTCAGATTCAAACGTCCGTTCCGCTAGATCGATAGTACACAGCTGTCGATTGAGCAACACTCCCAATCCCACACGATCCATCATGGCAGAGACAAATTTATAATCAAATTTAGCATCATGACCTACAAAAACAGCATCACCTAAAAAGAGGCGAAAGTCGCTCATGACCTTTGAAAGCGGAGGAGCATTCAAGGTTTGTTCCACATGAATTCCCGTGATGTCTGCAATGGCGTCAGAGATACTATCGCAATAGACTAAGCTTTCGAACGTATCAATAATTTCACCATTTTTGAATTTTACTGCACCAATTTCTATGATTTGATGATGAGCAATTTTGGATCCGTTTGTTTCCACATCGACAATACAAAAGAGTGTTTCTTTGATAGGGGTGAGGGACGTTTGAAATTTATACGACTTTGAGTGAAGGATGATGTTCATCCCCTGTGCTTGGAGCATTTCAAGTGCAAGTTCATCCCCTAATTTTTGTTCAAACTCTTCTTTAGGTATCCCATTTTTGGTAAGTCGACTGATAGTTTTTGGATCCAAGTGAGTCATGATTTGGCTCGCTTTATAAATTTAGCCACTTTAAGGGTATCTTTTTGACCCTTTGAAACTTCGACGCCGCTGCTGACATCGACACCGTAAAACCCATATTTTTTGATTTGCTCGATATTTTCAGGGTCAAGACCGCCTGCCAGGATAATTTTAGAACAGTCAATCCCCTCAAACCATTCGATATTGAGTCGTTTACCACTGCCGCCATAGTTTTCACAATACGCATCGATTAGACGATAGTCATTTGAAAAGGCTAGAACATCTTCAGGGGTACGAGCACGAATAACCCTGAGATAGGGAAAATGTAGTTTAGGATAAAAATCATCCTCTGCATCAAAATGAATTTGAGCTAACGTACAGCCAGTTTTTAAACATGTTGAGCGTATATAGTCAGCTGTTTCGTTGACAAAAAGTGCTACTTTCTCAACAAAAGGGGGGAGTGTGGCAATAATTTTTTGAGCAGCATCAGGTGTAATATAGCGGGGAGATTCAGAATAAAAGACAAAGCCAAGAGCATCCGCACCAGCTTCGATTGCGACATTTGCATCGTTAATATTGGTTATGCCGCAGATTTTTACTTTCATTAGTTAAACGCGCAAACTATCAATAGCAGTTTTATAATCGTCTGCTCCAAAAACATAGCTTCCAGCAACACATACATCAACACCAGCATCACAAAGCATTTGTATATTGCTGCTTCCCACGCCACCATCGATCTCGATGAGACAATGGGGATTGATGCGATCGCGTAAAATTTTTAATCGCTGAATTTTTTCGATAACAGTAGGGATGAATTTTTGACCGCCAAATCCAGGATTTACACTCATCACAAGTACCATGTCCAAGTCCCCTAGTAAATACTCGATCGCTTCAGCAGGTGTATGAGGATTTAAAACAACGGCGGGTTTAATTCCTAGTGAGCGGATGTATTGGACTAGACGATGAGGGTTTTTTTCTTCTTCAATATGAAATGAAATATAAGCAGGTTTTAAAGGAGCAAAAAGATCCACAAAAAAAGTATTATTTTCTACCATGAGGTGAATATCCAAAGGCTTAGTAGCAGCTTTTGCTATGGCACTGACAACGACAGGCCCTAGAGTCATATTAGGGACGAAATGGCCATCCATGACATCGACATGAACTAAATCGCATCCAGCATCACAAATAGCACGAACATCACGAGCGAGATTGCCAAAATCGGCAGAGAGGATACTAGGTGCAACGAGCATAGATTAAACCTTCGTTATTTTTTTGACATTTTAGCGAAACACACCTTAGTCTCACAGAGTGCATCGGCTTACTGCCGAAGTAAACCTAGTGTTAACGTAGACAATCGGGATTATATTCCGATGGCGTATTATCTTGTTAAGAAAAAGATGAAATTTTGTCCTTCAAAATTTAAATCGACCTGTACTCCTTTTTTATTTTGGGCAATTTCAAGAAGGGTATTGATATCCGCATAAGTTCGAGGAAGTGTGATGTCAAGACGCATTTTATGTTCACTGAGAAGGACTTTGGCACGGCCTCCGATAATATTGACGAATTCAGCTAATGAATCGAGAATGTCTTCTTCATTGACATCAGCAGTTCCAACCAGCAGCTGACAAGCTTTTTGAGCAATGGAGTGAGGAAAAATCAGGATGATGAGTCCATCCAGATCCCCATAAAAACCGATAGAGCTGGCAATTTGATTTTCCATGTTGTCTATAGTGAGAGGCTGAATTTTAACACTATTTTTGGTGGCTTGTGCATTGGTCATCATTGCAATAGTGGAAACGGTAGCATCAATAAAATGGGGAAGCTCGTTCACCAGTGCTTTGGTGAGAGAACGTTGCTGCTTAGAAGCTGCTCCGCCACCACCGCCAAGATCACTGAGCAACTCTTTATTTTTAAGAATTTCATCCATAGTATTAAAAAAAAGCATTCCTGCATCTTCAAGATCGTTTTTAAAGGATTCAGGTGTTTTTTCGAAAGTGAGACCGACAAAGCAAATGGTTGCATTATATTCAGCCGCTGCAGAGGCTAGTTTGGTGAAAAAATTGAGGGCATGAATATTCATAGAAACGACTTTATACGCATCAAAGATAAAAAGTCGAAACCCGACATTAAGAGAATTATTATGGTAAGCGATATTGAAGGTATCCATAATTTCGGCATCCAAAAAGTTGGCAATAGTATAGATAATAGCGTTTCCGGTGACACGTGTGGCTACTTTTTGACCGAAAAATTCTAAATAGGTATCTTCAATAACCGCATAGTACAAATCAGGATTAGCTTTTTTTTCTTCGAATTCTTTGAGACTTTGAGCAATGATAGGGTTGTGACCATAGTCAAAAAGCTCAATTGCCATGGCAGAACGTTGTGAGGGGTCATCATTGTAGAGTAACACTGTTTTGGAATCCGTTTTGTTACTGGAAACGAAGAGTTCGGCAATTTGTTCACTTTTAAACAAGGAGAAGCTAAGCTCATTTACATAAAAGGTATTAATGATTTTAAATTTTGCATGATCATAATCACAAAACCCAACGGCAATGTGTTTTTGCGTCCGAATGCTATTGAGCAATTTAACAAAAATATCCAGACCGTTTTTATTGAAAAAAATCACTTTTTTTAAAGAGACAAGGAGCATGTCAATGTTGAGTGATTCTGTAGCTTTGATGTCATCAATGGTTAAAAAGGAAGGAGCATTGTTTCCATCCAAAAAACCTTGAAGATGAAAAACACCAATACGACCTTTAACGACTGCACGCATAGTTACACCATCACTTTCATAAAAGGTTCATAAATCTCTTGGACAAAATCAATCTGAAAATCGAGAAATTCGTTGAGACCAGCGGCTACGTAGGTACTTTGTGAAAGTTCATAAAAGAGAAGCAAATGAATCCATTGTGCCAACACTTTTTGTTCCTTTGGCATATCATTGTTGAGACCCGATGCGCTTTGTATAAGAGAAATAGAAGCTGGCGGCATCTCCCACATTGAGGCAATATCACCGGCTAGATCAAAAAGATCGCGACCGCTCAAACGTTTTAAGATGGTGTTGAAATCAAGAGCTTTGACGCTGCGAAGCTGTGCAACTTCTTCTTTACGCGAAGCAAAAAGGGATTCGCAGACGATGATTGTGGCAGGTATAAGGGCAATAACGCTTTGTATTTCTTTGTCATTGATATTAAGGTGTTTTAAAATACTTTCCCAGTGTTTGCTAAGAGAAGCTTGCAAATCATAAAACTGGTGATTGGTAAGAGAAAAAAGCTCCCATTTTTTAGGCGTGAGCAAACTTAGCAGATAATTATACAGGGTTTGCTGGGTTACAGAAAGTCCTAAAATACTGAAAATCTGGTTGACATCACTCACCTCATTTTTAAATCCGTAGAGAGGACGATTGACTAATATTTTTAAATATTGACGAAGAGCTGGGTCTTCTGACGCGTATTTGGCTGCTTTGGTTAAATCTCCAGATTGAGCATATTGCAATGCTTGACGTACGACACTGGGCGCTGGTGGAATATTTTTGATGTAAAGAGCTACTTCTTCAGATGTAATCACGTGATTATGCTTTCCAATCTTTTTCTTTATTGTAATGTTTATTGGTTAAAGAAAACTTTAGTGAAGTTTTCAACAATTTCTTAAGGTAGAGTTTGGGTTAATTGGGATAGAATTCGCAACCTAAATTTACGCAAGGAGCCCCAAGATGGCAAGAAGATGTGCTATTAGTGGTAAAGGCCCAATGAGCGGGAACAACGTTTCTCACGCGAAAAACAGAACAAAACGTCGTTTTTTACCAAATCTTCGCACGGTACGTGTTACACTTGAAGACGGTACAACAAAAAAACTTCGTATCGCTGCTTCTGAGCTTCGTACACTTAAAAAAGATTCGTAACCCCCGCACTTAGTGCCCTCGATGATCGGGAGTTTCTCCCGATTGACCCTCTCATTTTTCTTTTTAATTCTCTTTTAAAGTTTCGTTAGATTTAACCTTCTTCTAGGCTTCAGTGTTTATAATATTACACTTTATTTTTTGGAGATTTTTTGATGGCTATACTTAAAAATATAGATGGCGGTGTATGTGCTGCAAACGGTTTTTATGCCAATGGTATTCACATTGGTTTGAAAAAAGAAGGCGCAAAAGATCTGGCATTTATCTATTCAGATACTTCTTGCGCTATTGCATCGGTTTTTACAACCAATAAAATGACCGCGGCACCCATACGTCATTTTCATCAAAAAGGCTATTTTGAGGGAAATTTTGTCCTTATCAATGCCAAAAATGCCAATGCGATGACAGGACCTGCAGGAATTGAAGACATCGATGAGGTTCTTGAAGCCGTGACAACCCAATTCCCTCAGATTCAAAATCCTGTTATGAGTTCTACCGGTGTGATTGGTGTGCGTCTCCCCAAAGCAAAGATTATTGAGGGAGCTATGAATTTTGATCTCAGCTGCCGTGACGGTGTAGCGGCATCGGAAGCGATTATGACGACCGATACGTTTGCCAAGCGTATTGCTTTTCAGGTCAATCTTGAAAACGGTGAATCGTTTCGCATCGGAGCGATGGCAAAGGGCGCTGGGATGATCAACCCAGCGATGGCGACCATGCTGTGTTTTATTACCACCGATGCTGAGGTAGATCAAGAGATGATGCAAACCATGCTTGATGAATGTACCCATACGACTTTCAATGCAGCAAGTGTGGATGGCGATACGTCGACAAACGATACCGTATTGCTCATGGCTAACGGCCAAAGTTGTGCATTTCATCTCGAAGGGTTTAAAGAGGCGTTAGAAAAAATCATGCTTTTTCTGGCTCGGGAGATGGTTCGTGATGGCGAGGGGGCGACGAAACTGGTGACATATAAAGTCAGCGGTGCATTAAATGATAAAGAAGCAGAAATTGCAGCCAAAGCATTGTCTAATTCGTTACTCGTTAAAACAGCACTTTATGGAGAAGATCCTAACTGGGGGCGTATTGCTTCAACAGTGGGCGCAAGCGGTGTACTGTGTGATGAAGCAACTTTGAGTATTTGGTTTGATGACGTATGTGTATACAACAAGGGTGAGCTATTATTTGATGAAAAGCTTGAACCATTTGCGGCAGCTGTGATGCAAAAAGCAGCTTTTACCATTCATTGTGACATTGGGCAAGGAAATGGTGATTTTACAGCGTATGGGTGTGATTTAGGGCATGAATATGTCAAAATCAATGCGGATTATCGGACATAAAATCTTTATAACGCCGACAGAACTAAGCTCTGCCCGGCTGCAATAGCTTTACACTTGTGTTCTCTTATTAGCTCTCACTAAGCACGCGCTTGCTATAATCGCATTAATAATAATAGCAATAGGATTACCCATGCGCGGATACAAAATTTTCAGCGGTTCAGCCTGTCAAGCCTTTTCAACAGAAGTATGTAAAACACTAGGTGTTCCTCTCTCAAAAGCCGAAATTAAACGTTTCAGCGATGGGGAAATCAATGTGCAAATTAGCGAGAGTGTTCGTGGACGGGATGTTTTTATCATCCAAAGCACCGGTGCTCCTTCTAATGACAATCTGATGGAACTGCTCATTATGACAGATGCTTTACGCCGTTCTTCTGCAAGCTCAATTACCGCGGTAGTTCCTTATTTTGGATATGCGCGCCAAGATCGAAAGGCCGCTCCTCGTGTTCCTATTACGGCGAAACTGGTTGCTGATATGTTTGAAACGGCAGGGATTGATCGTGTAGTTACTATCGATTTGCACGCAGGACAGATTCAAGGATTTTTTGATATTCCTGTTGATAATCTTTATGGCGCAATTATTTTCCAAGAGTATATTAGCTCCAAAAATCTTGCCAATCCTGTTATCGCCTCTCCTGACATCGGAGGAGTTGCACGCGCTCGTTATTTCGCACAAAAACTCGGACTTGATATGGTCATAGTTGATAAACGTCGTGAAAAAGCCAATGAATCTGAAGTGATGAACATCATTGGAGAAGTCGAAGGAAAAGATATCATTATGATTGATGATATGGTCGATACGGCTGGAACAATGGTAAAAGCTGCTGCTGCACTTAAAAAACGTGGTGCTACATCTGTTATGGCTTGTGCAACGCATGGTGTATTGAGCGGAAATGCCTATGAAAATCTAAACAACGGTGAACTCGATGAGTTGGTTATTTCCAATACTTTAGAGCTTCGCGGTCACAGTGATAAGATTAAAGTCTTAAGTGTTGCTCCCCTCTTTGCTGAAGTCATCCGTCGTGTTTACCACAACGAGAGCGTTAACAGTCTGTTTAGTTAATGAATAATATACGAAACTTTTCAATCATCGCCCACATTGATCACGGTAAAAGTACTTTAGCTGACCGTATTATCCAAGAATGCGGTTCTGTTACCGAGCGTGAAATGGGCAAGCAAATGATGGACACAATGGACATCGAGCAAGAGCGCGGGATTACGATTAAAGCACAGAGTGTCCGTTTGGATTATGTCAAAGACGGACAGCATTACATCCTCAATTTGATTGACACTCCGGGCCACGTTGATTTTAGCTATGAAGTGTCTAAATCACTTGCCTCTTCAGACGGTGCACTGCTGATTGTTGATGCAGCACAAGGGGTCGAGGCGCAAACGATTGCGAATGTCTATTTGGCGATGGAGAATAATCTTAAACTTATTCCTGTTATCAATAAAATCGATCTTCCCTCTGCAGAGCCTGAGCGTGTTGCCGAAGAGATCGAAGCGACTATCGGAATCGATGCGACGGATGCATTACTGATCTCTGCAAAAACAGGGTTAGGTATTCGTGAGCTGATCGATGCTATCGTTGATCGTATACCTGCACCAAGCGGAGATCCTACTGCTACGACCAAAGCGATCATTTATGATTCATGGTTTGATGCGTATCAAGGTGCTATGGCACTGGTACGTGTATTTGATGGCGAGATCAAGATGAATCAGACGATTAAGCTCATGCACAATGATGAGAATCATCAGGTTCTTGAGCTGATGTATCCTCATCCTATTCGCCGTCAAAAGACGCAAACTCTCAAAAGTGGTGAAATCGGGATTGTTGTACTCGGTGTTAAAGACGTAGGAAGTATCCGCGTGGGTGATACCATTACCGATGCCAAAAATCCGACGGCTCTGCCGGTAACTGAGTATGCACCGGCTAAGCCGTTTGTTTTCGCAGGACTTTATCCGATCGATACCGATGAGTTTGAGGCGGTGCGTGATGCACTGGATAAGCTCAAGCTCAACGACAGCTCTTTGAGTTATGAACCGGAAACGTCCATGGCTCTTGGATTTGGATTCCGTGTCGGATTTTTGGGGATGCTTCATATGGAAGTCATCAAAGAGCGATTAGAGAGAGAGTTTAATCTCGATCTTATCGCTACTGCCCCTTCGGTTGTGTATAAAGTGTATAAAACGGATGGCTCGATGGTCGAAGTGCAAAACCCAAGCGAGCTTCCGGAACCTCAGTTTATCGAGCGTATCGAAGAACCGTACGTGCGAGCGACCGTCATTACTCCGGTTGATTATTTGGGAAATGTTATTACGCTGGTGACCAATAAGCGCGGGATGCAAGAAAAAATGGATTATCTCAACGAAACGCGGGTCATGTTGATTTATTCGATGCCGATGAATGAAATCGTTGTCGATTTCTATGACAAACTTAAATCGACCTCTAAAGGGTATGCAAGTTTTGACTACGATCCTATCGAGTTTCGTGATGGCGACCTTGTTAAGTTAGATGTTCGTGTAGCTGGGGAAGTAGTTGATGCATTAAGTGTCATCGTTCCTCGTACTTCTGCAGATTACCGTGGACGTGCGTTGGTCAAAAATATGAAAGAGATTGTCCCAAGACAGCTGTTTGAAGTAGCGATTCAAGCAAGTATCGGCAATCGTGTGATTGCTCGTGAGACGGTAAAGTCAATGGGTAAAAATGTTACCGCTAAATGTTACGGCGGAGATATTTCCCGTAAGCGCAAGCTTCTCGACAAACAAAAAGAGGGTAAAAAGCGAATGAAAGCAATCGGAAAAGTCCAACTTCCGCAAGAAGCATTTATGTCCGTTCTTAAAATGGACTAATATGCGCTGCATGGTATGTGAAGCTTTTAGCCTTTCACATATCTGTTCCAACTGTCAAAAATCTCTTCTCTCGCCCGTCCTTCATAAACGTAAAATTCTTGGCTCTGTTCCTGTGTATTCTTTTTATCCCTACGAGTCTATAGAGTCATTGTTGCTTACGAAACATACCGATATCGGATTTTACATCTATTCTCTTTTGGCAAAAAATTCATTTAAACAATTTGCGAGTGAGTGGAGCTATGAAAACAAGGTGGCTTCGTTGGGAATCGATGATGACTCTAAAAGCGGATATGCGCACACAGCGATACTGAATAAATCGCTCAAATCACCCAATATTACACCATATTACGGAAAGCTTCGGGCTCAAAACCTGTATAAATACGCAGGAAAAAGTGTTGAAGAAAGGTTGCTTAATCCGCGAGGCTTTAATTATGTACCTTTTAATGAAGAGGAAGTAATTTTAGTGGATGATATTGTGACTACTGGCTCCACGCTTAGTGAAGCGGTGGAGACATTGGGGATGAAGGGTAAAAAAGTGATTTTGTGTCTAACGCTAAGTGATGCAGAGAATAGATAGTTAATACGGTGGCAGGGTCGTTACACGTGTATCTACAATGGCACGTCCGATAGTGAAATGGTAAAGCGACTGAAAGCGTTGATCGGTGAGGCCTAGAAGAGTATGAAATTCATCGTCTAAAAAGCATCCGATACCTGTTGCGCTAAGAGCTAATGCCGTGGATTCAAGATAGAGTATTTGACCGATGGAGCCGCATTGGTGATATAGGTTTTTGTATCCGATAGCGCCGTGTGCTTCGATAGATTTGGCAAATTGACACAGCATTCCAAAGCTAAATGCTCCTTCTTTGGCAATTTCTTGATTGCACGAAATTCTCTGTGCAACTCCACGATAATCGCCTCTTTGTAATAAATACACTCCATCCTCGCAATTTTCCCAGACAAATGTTGAGTCCATCGAATTTTTGAGTTCTTCTAAATCATCTTTATCTCTGACAAAGGCGTAAAGTCCTTTTTCCAGACTCTCGACACGGTGAACGAACATTATAAAATGGACATCCCCTGTTTCATCACAAAATCTCGAGGAATCTAGAATCTGACGAAATTGTGCTTGGGTAATGCTGGAACCATCCATGGCCTGTGCGCTTCGTCGTTTGAGGATTATTTCTCCGGCACTTTTTGTAGGTTCAGGTGCGAGACGCGAGGGATGCAGCGTATTGGTGGTTGGATAAAGCCCTTGAGTCGCATCATCAATAATTTTCAAAACAGGCCAATCATGATGCGAAGGGCTTAGGCGATTTGCTTGAGAGTGCAGTTTGGGTGTTTTTGGTATTACGACGACGTCGTTGGATACACTAAGTCGTATAAGCATATCGGGGCTTTCGTGTTCGTACGCATCAAAGCGTTCAATCTGATCGAGTCCGCAAAGACGTCCAATTTCTTCCGTCTCAATGCTCATGATTTCGCATTTCCATCCCAGCATTGCGGCACTGATTTTAATAGCACCATAGGCATGTCCCGCATCAAGTTGACAATAGCGCCATGAGCGTTCACCGTATTTCCATGCTTCTCGCCAGATGACTGAACTAAGTGCGAGCAGAAATGTCCCGCTGGGAAGCTCTTCGTTGTAGGTGTGCAACAGTTCAAGTGCATGTTCGCGCGGGGCATAATGACTTAGCGTACTTTTAGAGCTGATACCTTCTATTGCAGGTGCTATAAGATAGCATTCACTAGGCTGTAAATTACCGCTAGATGCGTTACACCGTAGTGCCCATGAAGAATCTTCATGACGTTTGATCGCCGCAAGTCCTAAGCTATAACGTAATAACTGTGAGATGGATTCGAGACACACAGGAGCAACAGGAAGTCCATCGGATTCAAAAAGGAGATGATAAGGGGGTGTCATATCACTAAAGGCAAGGGGAATGAGCGGTGAGCCTTCATAGCGACGAAAAGGATTAGGCTGAGTTGCCCAGTCCATATATCCTAAGCTGGCAGCATACGCATGCGGCCGATGTTTGGTAGAATCGTGATACATGAGGGCGGTGGTAATATTTTTCATACAAGGATTATAGGCCGAGGGGTTAAATTTTCCCTTTGGGTCTATTTTGCTGCAGTTGGCGTAAGAGTTCTTGAAGCATTTGATCGTGAGAGGAGGATGCAGTGAAGGGAATATTTTCTAAATTCGACGAAAAAGTTCCAGAGTAATGGCGCTCATTGGGAGAGAGTGTCATTTTTACTGATGATTCAAAAGCAATATCAGGCTGCGTCAGTCCGTAATAGCGTTTGAAAATAGCCGGCTGTGTTCGTGCTTTTTGAACCGTGAATGAGAGCATCGCGTTGGAAAAATCGGTATTGGCAGATGCATCAAGCTTACCTGTGATAGGAGCTGGGAGTGAAAGCAGCGTGAAGAGGGAAGGGATATCGGCATGTTGTATATCAACTTGAAGTTTGTTGGGGCGTAATTTGTGAAGTGTTAAAAGTGCGTGGGTATCACTTTGTGCGGCTTTGCCATAGGCGTCAAAGAGCAGCTGATGCTGTGTGCCTTGCAGTGTTCCCTCAAGTGATGCATTTGTTCTCAGAGGGTAGGAAGCAAATTGCTCCAAAATTCCCAGTTCATCAATCTGGACTTTCGCCTTGGCGCTGATGGCAAAAGGAGCTATTTTCCCATTTTTATCGGCAAGAAACGACCAAAAATCAAAACTTTTATTGTCATCTTCCATAAGTATAGAGGGTGTGAAGTGTTTTGTAGTAGCCTTTAGAGTGATATCTGCGTTGATATTTCGGTGCTTGAGCCCATTTAGTGTAACATCGCCATCAATAAGAGTATCGCTGTTGTGCGGATATTCTAGAAGATCCATTAATGCTTGGTACTGAATATGATGCAGCTTGAGATTTATGGAATCAAGCGATGTAAATAAAAGTGTGGCATTATAATCACTCCAGCCCTGAAAAACGTTTGCTGTCCCCGAGAGAATCATCCGCGAATATTTCCCTTTAATCGTGCCGTTGATCTGAAGAGGAAGTCCCAGTGTGTTGAGACCCGCAGATCGCGATAAATTGAGATTATAGTTGGCATCAATATGAGAAGGAAGCAGTGTATAGGAACCTTTGATTAGGATACTATTATTGGCTTCATCGTTAAAATGAAGTTCAAATCTGTTGAAATTCAGGAAGAACTTTTGTAGAGTAATGGGGTGATGCAGTGCAGATTCAAGCTGGCTATGAACCAAAGGCTCGATCATCCGATTACCACGTTGAGTAAAAAGAAGTAAATAGCCGACAAGTATAAGGGAAAGAAGGACAAAAATAAAAATAGTAACCGTACGAATCCGATCACGATGAGCAGGTTCTAGGATCTTTGGTGTGATTATTGGCTGATCAACAGTATCCATGGCGTTCCGATTCCTAAAAAGATGACGAGATTAAGCAGCGTCACGGCACCACCATAGATATAAATTTCACGTGCAGTTATGTAGCCAGAACTGAGGTAAATGGCATTGCACGATGACCCTTGCGGGGTAATTGCGGCATTGAAATTGGTCGCAAATAGTAACATCATGGCCATTAATATACCAGGGACTCCTGCCGCGATACCTACAGAGAGAAAAATTCCAAAAAGAGCAAGCAAATGTGCACTTTGGGAAACAAAGAGGTAATGGATGAGAACATAGATAAGGATGAGCAGAAGATAGACAGCCATCCATGAAAGCCCGTTTAAATAAAGGGTAAAATGATTTGCCACGGCACTCATAAATCCTAACTGGGCTAGTTGAGTGCTCAATGCAAAAAGGATTGCAAACCAAATCAGGGTACTGAGTGCTTCACCCTGTGATTTAAAATCTTCTATTCCAAATACGCGCGTCGCCATGAGTATCCCAAGACCTCCGAAAGCAACGGCTGTTTTATCAATAGGAAAAATTCCTGAAAGTGACCAAAAAATCAACATACCCAAAAAAACAGTTCCAGTAATCCACTCATTTTTGCTGATTCGTCCCATTGTGATAAGTGCATCCCGCGCCATTTTGGGAGCATCGGGAGTTTCACGAAGTTCAGGCGGATAGATGCGATAGAGGACCCAGGGAATAAGGGCAAAAGCAATAAGAGTCGGAACCAATGCGTAAAGCAGCCATGAGATAAAGGTGATATGTATCCCCATCGCTGCGGCAATCCCTGCGCCGATTGGATTGACGGCCATCGCTGTAAGCCAAAGCCCAGAAGAGAGTGTAAGCCCTGCCATAGATGTCATCATGAGATAGCTTCCGGCTTTTTTCTGTGTTGCATCACCTACTTTCGAGCCACAATCGTGCGCAAGTCCATAGACTATAGGATACAGGACTCCTGAGCGTGCCGTGTTGCTCGGAAATGCTGGGGCAATGAGAATGTCCGTGGCAATGACGCTGTAGCCAAGACCCAGTGTGGAGTGACCAAAGTAGCGGATGATATGAAGAGAGAGCCGTTTGCCTAGTCCTGATTTGTGGACGGCATGAGAAACTAAATAGGCGGCGACGATGAGGAGGATAAAGCTTTCTGAAAATCCAGCATATGCCTTAGAAGGTTCGATGGCACCAGAGAGAACACTAATAGAAAGGGCAATAATCGATGCTGTGATAATGGGTAAAAGGTTGAAAAGAATCGCGATAATGGTAGAAATAAATATGGTGAATAATGTCCAGGCTTGATGTGTGATTCCGAGAGGAGGCGGAGTAAAATAAAGATATAGGGCAAATAATACAAGAGCAACAGTACTTAGAAGACGTTTTATGGGGAAAGTCATGTGTTGTTCTTTTTGTATTATTATAGCACTAGAAGTGATGTTTTATGGTTGATAGTAAGTGACTAAACTATTCTTAGTAAAAAAAATCATATTACTCTTGACATCATATGACTCAATGCAGTACAATATCATCAGATTTCAACAATAAGGGGTCTTAAATTTATGTCAAATGAAATTAACGAATCGTCAGAGACTGAAGAGCAGGTCGTTCTCGAAGAGAATGAAGTGCAGGAAGAAAAAGACGAATTAACAAAAGTAAAAGAAGAATTAGCATCTCTAAAAGATACGTACGCTCGCGTACATGCTGATTTTGACAATATCAAAAAACGGCTTGAACGTGAAAAATATCAGGCATTGGAATATGCAAACGAAAAATTTGCCAAAGATTTGATTCCAGTAGTGGACTCATTGTCAATGGCGATCGCTGCAACGGCTATCGAAGCAGAACCAGCAGTTCTCTTGGAAAAGTTGCAAGAAGGTGTTGAACTGACGCTCAAGCAAATGCTGAGTGTTCTAGAAAAACATGGTGTTACACCTGTCGATGAGAGTCATCCGTTTGATCCGGAGATTCACAACGCAGTACAAAAAGTTGATAGCGACGCTCATGAGAGCGGAGAGATCGTTAATACCTTTCAAAAAGGGTATAAGTATAAAGAGCGAACCTTGCGTGATGCAATGGTCGTAATAGCAAATTAATTAAAATAATAAACAAGGAAATAATATGTCAAAAGTAATTGGAATCGATTTAGGAACTACAAACTCATGTGTTGCTGTCTATGAAGGCGGCGAAGCGAAAATTATCCCTAATAAAGAGGGTAAAAATACAACTCCATCCGTTGTCGCATTTACCGATAAGGGTGAAATTTTAGTAGGAGATCCTGCTAAGCGTCAGGCGATCACAAACCCGGATAAAACGATTTACTCAGTAAAACGTATCATGGGTCTTATGATGAATGAAGAAAAAGCAAAAGAGGCGCAC
Organism: Sulfuricurvum sp.; assembly: GCA_043759555.1. GTDB lineage: Bacteria > Campylobacterota > Campylobacteria > Campylobacterales > Sulfurimonadaceae > Sulfuricurvum. The sequence goes on from JAYVLH010000119.1 coordinate 20,836, forward strand.
GATAAAGTAACGTATAAAATCGTAGATAAAAACGGTATGGCTGCAGTTGACGTTGCGGGTAAAATTTACACGCCACAAGAGATCTCTGCGAAAATCCTTTCTAAATTGAAAGCGGATGCAGAGAGCTACCTTGGTCAAGCAGTAACCGATGCGGTTATTACCGTACCTGCGTATTTCAATGATGCACAGCGTAAAGCAACTAAAGAAGCGGGAACGATCGCAGGACTAAACGTTCTTCGTATCATCAATGAGCCTACAGCTTCTGCATTAGCATACGGTTTGGACTCAAAAGGGGACGAAAAAGTTCTTGTTTATGATCTAGGGGGCGGGACGTTTGACGTAACAGTTCTTGAGATTTCTGAGGGTACATTTGAAGTTCTATCAACAGATGGTAATGCATTCTTGGGCGGAGATGACTTCGATAATAAAATCGTTGATTTCTTGGCAGCTGAATTCAAATCAGATCATGGTATCGATCTAAAAGCCGATAAAATGGCACTTCAACGTCTTAAAGATGCAGCTGAAAATGCAAAAAAAGAGCTTTCTAGTGCTGAAGAAACAGAGATTAACTTACCATTTATCACAGCTGATGCAACAGGACCAAAACACATGGTTGTTAAGTTGACGCGTGCAAAATTCGAGGGAATGATTGATGACATGATCAAAGAGACGATCAGTCACATCAAAACTGCGATGAAAGACGCAAAGATGGATAAAAATGAAATCAACGAAATCATCATGGTTGGAGGATCAACACGTCTTCCGATCGCTCAAAAAATGGTATCCGATGAGTTCGGCGGTAAAACACTCAACAAAGGGGTGAATCCGGATGAAGTAGTAGCTGCGGGTGCTGCAATTCAAGGAGGAGTTTTACGCGGAGATGTTAAAGACGTTCTTCTTCTTGACGTTACACCTCTTAGTCTTGGAATTGAGACTCTTGGTGGTGTTATGACGAAGATCATCGAAAAAGGTACGACTATCCCTGTTAAGAAATCACAAGTGTTCTCAACAGCAGAAGACAACCAGCCAGCGGTATCTATCTCGGTAGGTCAAGGTGAGCGTGAGTTTGCCCGTGATAACAAATCATTGGGACTTTTTGAACTAACAGGTATTCCAGCAGCAAAACGTGGTGTTCCTCAAATCGAAGTAACGTTTGACATTGATGCAAACGGTATTTTGACGGTAAGTTCTACGGATAAAGGGACAGGTAAATCTCAGTCTATTACTATCTCTGGATCAAGCGGGTTGAGCGAAGATGAGATCAATAAAATGGTCCAAGACGCAGAAACCCACAAAGCAGAAGACGCAGCGCGCAAAGAGATCGTAGATCTTCGTAATCAAGCGGATGCACTTGCAAGCCAAACTGAAAAATCTCTTGCAGAGATGGAAGATAAGATCGATGCATCGGAAAAAGCGGCAATCGAATCTGCTCTTACAGAGCTCAAAGCTGTTCTAAAAGACACCGATGCTACCAAAGACCAGATCGAAGCAGCAACGAAAAAACTCGCAGATGTGAGCCATAAAATGGCAGAACAAATGTACAAACAAAAAGAAGAGGGCGAAGCTGCCCCATCTGCAAAAAAAGATGACGACGTTATCGACGCAGAAATCGAATAATCTCCTTTTTTCTTCTCTTTTCCCCTTTCGGGGTTTTCTTTCTTCACGTTATGATGCTGCTATGGTAGACAACCCCCCTTCTTATTCCATGCCGACCTAAATTAACGAATTACAAAGTGTCTATCATTACACCTGTCTCCTTTTAATATTTGTGGATTTATTGAAATTTATATGTAAAAGTTTAGTTAATGTTGTATGATTAAAGAAAAAAAAGAGTATCTAATGTCTAATGAATTGTTACAAGAGATTATTATAGCCGTAGCTGTCGTGGTAGCCATTATAGTTGTTTATTTTATTTTTAAAAGAAGCTCAATCCCACAAACTCTTATTAACAAATCAGAAAAAAATGAAATACCGGAAGTCGCTATCCAAGAGAAGGTAAAAGTCGTTCCGGAGATAAAAGAAGAGCCAGAAATCGAGCCACTTTCAGAAATTCCCATGTATGGGATAGAAGAAGGAGAATTTGTAGTCACAGCACCGATTTCTGAAGATAAAGTCGAAGAGTTAACAGATAGAAGAAAAAGTGACAAGACAATTCAAAAACGATTCGTGCCGGAGCATGGAAAAATTACAAAACAAAATTTTTCTGAATTCGCTGGTGAGAGAATATTGGTTGCTGAAGATAACCAAATCAACCAAAAAGTTCTTTTGGGCCTTTTAGCTGGAAGCGGTATAGAGCTGGTCTTGGCCAATGATGGGCAGGAGGCCCTGGATATACTTGAGCATGACACCAATTTTTTGATGATCTTAATGGATGCGCACATGCCAAGAGTGGATGGTTTTGAAGCAACACGCATTATTCGAGAAAACCCGAAGTACGATCACATCTTAGTAGTAGCACTCAGTGGAGATATTGCATCTGATGACATACAAAGAATGAAGAAGGTAGGAATGTCTGAACAGCTAGCAAAGCCTCTACGAATAGAATCCCTATACGAAATTATCTATGCATATACAGGTAAAAAAACTCAGGAAGATGAGTTTATAGAAGCAGTAATGACAAAAAATCTAGATGTTGATAAAGGACTCCTCACTTGTGGAGGAGATGAGGATTTTTACCGTGAAATCTTATCAGAGTTTATTACTGACTATGCCAATTCTTCTGATAAGTTAGGAGAGCTTTTACGCTCTAATAATATTCAAGTTGCTGATGCATTACTTCTTGATATTATCGGAGTAACTGCAAATATCGGAGCAAACCCACTCAGTGAAATTGCTTCAAGCATGAAAGTAACTCTCAGTGATACGCACGAACAGAGCTACTTTAGCCTTTTTGACCAGTACAAGGTCCATTTAGATAGCTTAATGCAAGATATTAGAGAGTATCTCTGATATTCTATATCTTATTTGTCCACTTCCATAAATTTTAAATAGCAGAGGTTCTTTTCTCTCTTATTAACACTGCTTTGTTATAATAACCTTAATTAAAAGGGAATCATTATGGAACAATTTTTAGAAAAAGTAAAATCGGCCAGTCGTATTTTATCGACATTAAGCGGATCTGAACGCAACCAAATTTTACGCGAGATGGCAGAAGCCCTGCGTGCGAATACTATGACTATACTTGAAGCCAATGCACTTGATATGCGCCGTGCCCAGGAAGAAAATTTAGCCTCATCGCTTAAAGAGCGTTTGTTACTGGATGAAAAACGTATTGATGCCATGGCGGTTGCTATTGAAGAAATAGCCGCACTCAAAGATCCTGTCGGACGCGTGTTGGAAGGTTGGGTGACGGATGCTGGTTTAAAAATCGAAAAAGTGACGATACCTATTGGTGTTGTTGGTATTATTTATGAGTCACGTCCTAATGTTACTTCTGATACCGCCGCATTGTGTTTTAAAAGTGCTAACGGATGTGTCTTAAAAGGGGGAAAAGAGGCAGAAGCATCCAATGCCGTTATCGCCGATGTATTGCAAGCTATTTTGGAGCGTAATGGCTTGCCTAAAGAACTCATAGCTCTCTTGCCTGATGCAACCAGAGAAGGGGTAGCGAAGCTCATAAAGATGGATCGTTATGTTGATTTGATCGTACCACGCGGAGGCGAAGGACTGATTCGCTATGTGAGTCAAAATGCGAGCGTTCCTGTGGTGAAACATGACAAAGGGTTATGTCATACCTACATTGATAAAGAGGCCAATATAGAGAATGCTATTGCTATAGCTCTTAATGCAAAAGTACAGCGGCCTGGAGTGTGTAATTCAATGGAAACTTTATTGGTTGATGCCGTGATCGCTCCAGCTTTATTGCCGATTCTCAAAGAGGCGTTTGATCGTGCGAATACACAGCTCAAAGGATGTGCCTTAACACGAAACGTAATTGATGTGGAGGAAGCTACCGAAGAAGATTTTAATACTGAGTATTTGGCCAATATTCTTAATCTTCGAGTGGTTGATGGGGTAGAGGGAGCAATTAGTCATATTGTCCGCTTTGGTTCTGGGCATTCAGAGTCAATCATTACTGAGAGTATCACTACCGCGGAGCGTTTTATGGATGCAATTGATTCAGCGGTTGTATATGTGAATGCGTCAACACGTTTTACTGATGGAGGAGCCTTTGGATTTGGAGCCGAAGTTGGAATCAGTACTAATAAGCTTCATGCTCGTGGACCGATGGGAGTAGAGGGTTTAACGACCTACAAATATAAGGTTTACGGTAAAGGGCAAATCCGTTGAATCAAAACGTATTGAAAATAAGCGGATTGGAATTTGCTTATACCCGTGAAACGAAAATCTTTAATGATTTTTCGCTCATCCTCAAGTGCGGAGAGATAAAAGTAGTAGTAGGTCCTAGCGGTGTAGGAAAATCAACCTTGTTTGAGCTCATATTAGGGCGTTTAAAACCTCAAAAAGGGACAGTCAAAGCTGTTGGATTGTCGCAAGTATTTCAAGATCCCTACAGTTCGTTTCATCCAAGCTATACGATTCGTGAACAAATTGCTGATGTTGCACTGATGGATGGATATGAAATATTGCTGACCCAAATGGGACTGGATGAGTCTCATTTGGATACATTACCGCACAAGCTTTCAGGGGGTCAACTACAACGATGTTCAATTTTAAGAGCATTGTTGATGAAGCCAAAGCTTTTGTTGCTTGATGAGCCCACTTCGGCACTCGATAATCTTAACCAATTAGAAATTATGAAATTGATTGTAGGACATTTGGAGGGGATGGGAGTGTTACTTATCACGCATGATGAAGATCTTGCACAATGGTGTGCCAATGAGATCATACGTTTAGTTTAGTTATTAAATAATATCCTGAAGCTGCCATGAAAATAGTACCAAAAGTATTGAGGGCCATATTAACCGCTGCCAACAGTAAATTTCCACCGCTTAACAATAAAAAAGTTTCCATTGCAAAGGTAGAGTACGTAGTCAATCCCCCTAAAAATCCTGTCGTCAAAAACGATTTAGCCTGCACGCTAAAAAATGTGGTGTAGCTGAAATAGGCAAACAATACTCCGATAATAAAACTCCCAAGGAGATTAACGGTCATTGTACCAAAAGGGAGTGTATGGGGAAAATGATGATTTACTACACCATTAAGATAAGCACGTAAAACAGCACCGATGAAGGCACCGCTACCGATTGCGAGGATGGTTTGAAAACTCATCGTCATAGACCTTCTGCATATGAATTTGGGTATTTTTAAGCCAATCAGGATTGGTTCTGTCCGCAATAAAAGAATCTAAAAAGACAGCTGTGACAGATCCCGGGAGAAAGTCATGACGCTTATTACTAAAATAAGACGATGTCGCGATTAAAACAACGGGCTGCACGGTAAGCCCATATTTGTCTGCTACCATTTTAGCACCTGCTTTAAAGGGCTTCATGATACCGCTCTCGCTACGTGTCCCTTCTGGAAAAATAGTGATAACACGCCCGTCATCAATCCGCTCTTTTGCATCTTTAATCATTTTGACTAGAGATGTTTTACTTTCGCGTTCTACCGCAATATCGTTTGGAAGCCGTAGTACAAGACCAAAGAAAGGAATGTCAAAAAGTTCTTTTTTGGCGACCCATGCGAGATCAGCTGTGGTTATGGTTTCCATGATCCCTATATCGATATCACTTTGATGATTAACCAAAAATATTTGTGTATTAGGATCACATTTTCCTTTAACACGGACGGGTGAAAAAATCAAAAGGCGTATAAACCACGAAGAAATTTTGACGGCATAAGGCTTTGGAAGAAGATAAAAGGTCACAATCATCAGCGTCATACCACTGAAGATAATGCTTACGGCATAAAGCCATCTAATTCGAGCAAAGATCTTGCTCATATACCCAGCCTATTTTTTTATTTTTGAGGTCAACTTTTGTAAATTTTCCAACAGTATTTTCTACTTCAAGCTTTTCTTCTTCAGTTGTCATCTCAAATACAGTTCCATTTTTAATGGGTAAAAGATAGACAGGAGAGTTTTTCTTGACGCAGACGCTTGGATTAGGAAGCAGTGCGTAGACAACGTAAAAAAGAGGGAGGACTGAGATATACAAATACCATTTTGTCCGTCTCCAATAAAATAATGCAATTAATAATACAGCAACGATTGCCGATGCGCCAACTTTTAGTTCCGTATGCCGTGCATCTGTAGGTGACAGATCACTTTGTGTTGAGACAGCATCATCATCCACTACAATAGGGATACTTATGGATTCATAGCGATTTTTTTGAAGATTGAAAATGGTAAATTCTAAAGTAGACTCATTATTAGGAATAATCGCATAATAGGTCATAGTTGATTCTGTGACATTAGGCAATTTGGATTCAAATCCTTGTTTAATCGCGTTAGGAAGTGAGAAAGTAGCAATATTACAGCGAGTAGCCTTAATGGTGAAAACAACAATATTACTTTCTTGATTGTATGCCGTTGTTTTATAGTCAATAACTTTGAATGAATCAGCCAAAATATTGGCATACGTCGAAGGAGGGCTGAGCGTTGAAGCATTCAGTGATGTTCCTGTTAAAACATCAGAAATATCTCCTGTGGAAGTAACCGTTGCACTAATGTCCGGAAGACGTACACTGCTATCGCGTACTAAAAAATAAAAAGTATCATATACACCATCATCTTTTACATGGCGTTGAGGCGTTTGGCTAACTACCTGAATACCTTCTTCGCCTTGTAGGGTATATTCAATATTACCGGATGCAACATCTAGTGGAGTCAATTTAATGGTAAGAGGAAAAATTTCTCCTACATAAAGTGCAGAAGGAATCTTGGCATGTGAGAGGGTAAGAGTAGTCTTTGTTTCAGTTGCATTGGAAAAAAGTTCGTCAATCTTGCCTTGCTCGTTTGTATTTTCCGGTGCCGAAGCTTCCTGGGAAGGTACTGTATCCGGTACGCTTGTTAAGACAGATGGTTCAGCAAACATTACGCTTGTGAAGAGTATTAATAGTAGGGCTAAATGTTTCAAGCGGATAAGAAACCCTCAAGCATACGACGACCATCGCTGCTGCCGAGTAATAATTCCATCGCCCGTTCAGGGTGAGGCATCAATCCAAATACATTTTTAGCAATATTAGAAATTCCTGCGATACTTTCAACGGAACCGTTAGGATTATCTATGTTTCCATTTTTATCAGTATATTGCAATAATATTTGGTGATTCTCATGAAGCTGTTTTAGTCCATCTGTATCTATGTAGTAGTTTCCATCATGGTGTGCGATGGGAATATTAACTACTTCATTAGCCTTGCAATGACGTAAAAAGGTATTGTCATTCGAAATAACTTTGAGGTGATGGTGACGTGAGATAAAATGAAGTCCTTCATTACGCTTAAGCGCACCTGGAAGAAGTCCAGTTTCCGTCAATACTTGAAAACCGTTGCAAATTCCGAGTACTTTTCCGCCATTATTGGCATATTTTTTTAGTGCTTTCATGATGGGTGACATTTTTGCAATTGCACCGCTTCTCAGGTAATCACCGTAACTAAAGCCACCTGCAACAACAACCAAATCTGTCCCTTCTGGAATAGACTCTTCTTTGTGCCATAAGATTACGGTTTCGCATCCTAATGTTTCAAAGGCATGTTGGGTATCGTATTCACAATTGGTTCCGGGGAACTGAATAATACCTACTTTTGTTTTTGCACTCATGCCACTATCTCTATCTCATAATCTTCAATAACCATATTGGCTAAAAGTTCTTCACACATGTGAGCTACTTTTTCTTTGGCAGAAACTGCATCGCTTTCATCCATGTCAATAATGATTTGTTTACCGACACGAACATCACGAACGCTCTCGAATCCGTGACCGCTAAGAGCATGTTGAACTGCTTTTCCCTGAGAGTCTAAGACTCCATTTTTTAAAAATATATTGACAATTGCTTTCATAATCATTATCCCAAAATTCTATTTAATACTTCTTCATAGGCAACTTTAAGTCCGCCCATCCCTTGGCGAAAACGGTCTTTATCCATTTTTTCACCTGTTTTTAGATCCCAAAAGCGACAATTGTCAGGGCTGATTTCATCAGCAAGGATTATATTGCCATTTTCATCACGCCCAAATTCAAGTTTGAAGTCAACGAGATTGAGTCCCTTAGCATGAAAATAAGGACGTAAAATATCATTGATTTGACGCGCTTTTGCACGAAGCAAATCTAACTCCGCTTCATTCTTAACAAGTCCTAAAATCAAACAGTGCTGATCATTAAGTTTCGGATCGCCAAGGGCATCATTTTTGTAGTCAAACTCGACCAACGTAAACGGGAGTACAGTACCATCAGGGATGCCAAGATTTTTACTGAGGCTACCTGTCGCTACATTGCGAACGATTACTTCGATAAGGATAATATCCACTTTTTTACATAACATATTGGTATCGTCAAGCATTTTAACAAAATGTGACTCTACACCGTTTGCGCTAAGCATTTTAAAAAGTTCTGTTGAGATCTTATTATTTAATGCCCCTTTGCCTGCTTCACTGTCTTTTTTTGCGCCATTAAATGCAGTCAAATCATCTTTGAATTCTGCGATGACAAGATGTGCATCATCGGTATTAAAAAGGCGCTTAGCCTTTCCTTCATAAATAAGTTCGCGTTTTTCCATGACTATTTTCCTTTGGTAATGATGAGGGCTTTGAGAATACCGACACCCTCTTTAAGTTGTATATCTTTTGTGAGCTGATTTTTGGTAATGATGGTTTTATTGGTAGCATTCGCTTCTGTGACATCGATCATACTATCTGCGTCTTCTACAGTATTCTCGAGGTGTTTTTTTAAATCTGATTCTTTGATATTGAAACCATTTTCACGTTTTTTGACTTCACCTGCATCAACTTCAACATCTGGTATAACACCAACTGCTTGGATGGTACGTCCACTTGGGAGATAATAGCGGGCAATGGTAAGCTTGATAGCTTCTTCATCTGTAATGGGCATTACAACTTGAACACTTCCTTTACCGAATGTTTTGGTTCCGACAATAATGCCGCGCTTAAAGTCCTGTATCGCACCACTGACAATTTCTGAAGCACTGGCTGAACCTTCATTGACGAGTACGACTAAAGGAAGATTGGTAATGGTTGCTTTTTTGATAGCACTGTAGCTGATGTCATCACTTTTATTACGTCCTTTTTGAGAAACGATAACCCCTTCATCGACAAATAAATTGGTTAATTCAACGGCTTGATCGAGCAATCCACCTGGATTATTACGAAGGTCAAGTACAATCCCTTTGCTTTTAGAAGCATATTTTTTGATGGCAGTTCTAACGTCATTGGCTACTTTTTTATCAAAGCTGGTAACACGTATATAGAGGATAGTGTCATCGATAGTACGGGCATAAACTGATTCGACCGTAATGATGTCCCGTATAATATGAAACTTTAGCGGTTCTCCGGATCCTTTACGGACAATGGTTAGATCAATGGGTGTTTTTGGTTTACCGCGCATAATACTCACTGCATCATCAATGGTCATTGAAAGTGTTGCTTTGTTGTCGATTTTAAAGATTATATCTCCAGCTTTGATTCCTGCTTTATCAGCTGGAGTTCCTTCTATTGGAGAGATTACGGTAAGTGCATTGTCGCGCATGCCCACAGTGATGCCCAACCCGCCAAATTCACCCTCGGTTTGACTTTTGAGGGAATCAAAACTTTTTTTATCTAAATAGTTGGAATGAGCGTCAAGATTAGAAAGAAGCCCTTGAAGCGATTTATCGATGAGCTGATCGATTCCCAGTCCATCGACATTGTATTGTTCGACAATGCTCAGTACTTTAGTGAATTTTGCTAAAGATTGAAGTCGTGAGGCTTCAGTTGAGGCCTCTGGCGTTACGGTTGGCGAATCGCTTTTGGCAATTAGCGAGGTAGAGAGGGCAAGGCTGAGCCCTATTGCGCTAATAAAGCCAACGACCATCATCTTTTTGTTTTTCATACGTTACCGACCTTTTAATGCCCACATAATTTAATGTGCAATTATAGTTAAAACTCTATTAATAATCAATTGATATCGATAATGACATCACCTACACGTATTTGTTCACCTTTACGTATTTTCGCCCGTTTGCGTGTTTCCAGTTCACCGTTGCGAAAGACTTGTTCTTGTTCGATGAGAATCTTAGCTTGCCCACCAGAGTCGACGAGGTCTAAAATTTTTAATAGTTTAGCAAGTTCGATGAAATCATCGGTTAATGTAAAAGTCATAATGTGTCCTAAATTGGTAAAAGAGTGATGAATTTGTGAAGGAAGTGTCTGCCTCTAAGAGGCAGAACGTCTGGTGTACTGCATCTAGTCTAAGCGACTAGGGAGACTAAGAGGATACAAATCCCCTTGGCGCACAATGGCAAATTTACCAGTTGTTGCTGCGCTCACGCGGAGGGCGTGGAGCACGCTCACGAGCTTCATTAACACGAAGTGTTCGTCCGCCAAAATCGCTGTTTTCAAGAGCAGTAATTGCTTTGTTCGCTTCATCCTGGTTGACCATTTCAACAAAACCGAAACCGCGGAAACGTCCTGTCTCTTTATCATTAACGAATTTAACTGAACTAACTTCACCGTATTGTCCGAAAAGATCTTTAAGATCATTTTCGTCTTTGCCGTAGGGAATATTCCCGACATAAATTTGTGTC
>JAYVLH010000120.1:0-6360 GCA_043759555.1 Sulfuricurvum sp.
GAAAAGGTTTGAAAAGCTTTGTTAAACAAAATAGGGATATTATTATGCATTAACACGATTAAATTTTTTTGGGAATCCATAAGCGCTTGAAAAAGCTGGCAATGTTCACTCGATTCGTTCAACATACATATTTGGTTATCATTCAAAATCGCTTCCATCCCTCAAAAATTCAACTTTTTGTTATCGTACCATAAAATTGACATTTTTTTGTAAAGCTAATTAATTTTACGTACAAAAACTTCAATAAAATCTTGATTATCAGGCCAATAGCATGCATGAAATGGATAGATGTCTGAACCTTTTTCTTGTTTTCTAAAAAGTTTGCTAGTAAAACTTGACGCTTCAAACATATCAAATACACTGTTTATTCTTGCATTATAAAGAGATTTATTTATCGGTGCAGCTCCGCCCCAAGCTATAACAACGTAATCACTTTTGGATAATACTTCTTCAAACGCCACGTTGTTTTCCCTGCCAACAATATCTTTGCCTTCTTTGTGGGTTTCCATTATATCTTTTGGATACGTGCCACGAAGAGAAAATAGATTTAATATTTCTACACTTTTTGCATCCTCAAAAGTTTTGTAAATTACTTTTTCGACATTTTGAACGGTTTTATCAGCTTTTTTTTCATCGGCAGAGGAAGGGTTTTTTAGTATAACAGCGACTGTTTTTGTTCGGGCAGTTTCCGAATAAAATGGGATACTTAATCTGTATCTGTATTTTTTATCATCTGAAAAGACAGCCTGTATATTCATAACATCAACGTTCTCGTAATGAGAAACTTGTCTGCCGATATGAGGCTGTTTAACCAACTCATTCATTATTTCAAAATATCGTCGTCAAAAATAACCATCTCATAAATACTGCGTTTGGTAACGAGGGATTTTTCCAATGGTACACCGCTGCATGAGCGCATTCGTGATATTTCAGAACGTAATTCCATCATCTCCTGTTCCATCAGTTCCATCTTTTCTTTAAGACGCAGCACCACATCTACGCCTGCAAGATTTACGCCCACTTCTCTCGTCAAACGTAATATCATTTTTATTTTTTCTATATCTCTTTGAGAATAAAGACGGATACGGCCATCAGAACGCGAAGGCGATATCAGATTTTCACGCTCATACTGCCGAAGCGTTTGAGGATGAATCTCAAGAATTTTTGCAACAATACTAATCATGTATACAGGCTCGTCAAAATGGTGCATGTTTATACTCCTTGCGGAAGGGATTTCTTCATCTGCTCAACAAGCGTCGCGTCGATTGAATCTACAGCAGGTAATACGATATTGGCTTTTAGATACAAATCACCGCGTACACCACTTTGACGATTCACAACACCCATCTCTTTAAGACGAAATCGTTGACCATTTTTAGTATTTTCTGGAACTTTTAACGTCACTTCTTTTTCCAGTGTTTGTACACTTACTTTACCGCCAAATAATGCAGCGTAGAGGGGAACTGTAAACGTTTTAATGAGAGTATCACCTTCGCGCTCATATTCGTGATTAGAAGAAATGTTGATTATTAGATACAAATCTCCCGTCTGCGAACCATGTTGCTTACCCTTGCCGCGGACACGTAGTTTTTCACCGTTTTTGATTCCTGCAGGAATTTTAATATCGAAACTTTCACCCGACAAATTAATGGTATGTTTTCCCCCAAGCACTGCAACAGCAAAAGGAACTGTAACGCTCGCATCGAGGTCAAGGTTCATACCTCCCCCTCCAAATCCGCCGCCAAATCCACCAAAACCGCCGCCGCCAAATCCGCCGCCGCCTTGACCGAACATACTGCGTAAAATCTCATCCAAATCAACATTTCCGCCTTGAGAACGTGAGAAATCATGGAAGTTTTGACCGCCGAACATAGAGTCGCCATACTGATCGTATTTTGCACGCTTCTCTTTATCACTTAACACTTCGTATGCTGCATTAATCTCTTTAAATTTTTCTTCTGCTGCTGGGTCTTTGTTGACATCCGGATGATATTGGCGTGCCAGTTTGCGATAAGCTTTTTTTATTTCTGTTTCACTTGCACCTGGTGCAATTTCGAGAGTTGTGTATAAACTTTTTGACATTTTAAATCCTGTTGTATTATAGTAATGATATTTTGATAAAATTATAGCATAAAGGTTGAGCCAAAATCAATCAAGGTTTAAAAATGAAGTTCGATGGATAGGGAGAAAGAAGACCATTTAGAGTTGCGCCAAAGAGACGCAACTTATTTTAGTGTAAAAAGTGACGAACACCTGTAAAGTACAATGACATTCCATGCTCATCCGCTGCAGCGATGACTTCTTCATCACGTACCGAACCACCCGGCTGGATAACCGTTTTAACACCTGCACCCGCCGCCGCATCAATCGAATCACGGAACGGAAAAAATGCCTCTGAAGCTAAAGCTGAACCACTGACGTCCAGACCCATTTCCTCAGCTTTACGTAAAGCACAACGTGCAGCATCAACACGAGAAGTCATCCCCATGCCAACGGCAACCATCGCTGCATCTTTCACATACACAACGCAATTTGATTTAGTCAATGAGGCTACTTTATACGCTATTTCAGCATCTTTAAGCTCAGCTGCACTTGCGGTGTGCTTAGTCACCAGTGTGGCATTTTTGACCTCATTTGCACCTACTTTATCAGCGTCTTGAAATACAAATCCACCATCAATATGCTTAAAATCAATCGCATCATTACTGAGCGCAATACGGTCACTGCCATACTCAAAAAGCTTAAGACGTTTTTTCGGCTCGAATACCGCTTTTGCATCATCATCAATTCGGCCTGCAATAATAACTTCTAGAAACATTTCATTCATTTTTTCTGCAAGTTCTTTGGTCACGACACCGTTTACCGCAACAACACCGCCAAATGCTGAAATCGGATCGCACTTAAGAGCTTCCGTATACGCGTCCATCAGATTGTCACGCATTGCAAATCCGCATGGGTTACCATGCTTGACAATACAAATAGCATTCTCATCTCCAAATGCAGCGGCAATTTTTACTGCACCACTAATATCAGTAAGGTTGTTAAAGCTCGCTTCCCCTTTGAGGGTTTTGAAGTTTTTGCTGAAGAATGTGTCAAATTCATACAATCCCCCTTTTTGATGCGGGTTTTCACCGTAACGGGTATCCATTACTTTATTTCCGACAATGAACTGCTTCGCACCCATGCCGTTATTAAAACGCTTGTTCATATAGTTGGCAATCATGCTGTCATACGCAGCTGTGTGCTCATACGCTTTAATCATCAAACTGCGACGGAACTCTATAGTGTCTTCATCCTTTTGAATCGCATTTAAGAGGACAGAATAGTCGCTTGGATCAGTAATAATATGTACATCAGTAAAGTTTTTCGCAGCAGAACGCACCATTGCAGGTCCACCGATGTCGATGTTTTCAATGATCTCTTCAAAATCATCCGTACGCTCGATAGTTGCTTTAAACGGATAAAGATTTACACATACCAAATCAATTTCAACAATACCGTATTCCATTGCCATATTGACATGCGCATCCAAATCACGGCGAAACAAAATACCTCCGTGGATATACGGGTTAAGGGTTTTAACACGTCCATCAAACATTTCTGGAAAGCCTGTTACATCGTCGATCTCGATAGCATCGACACCTGCATCGCGCAACATTTTGAACGTTCCTCCCGTAGAGACGATCTCATAGTCCAAACCAATAAGAGATTTGGCAAATTCTACGATATTACTTTTATCGCTAACGCTGAGGAGGGCACGTTTCATTCCAGTCCTTTGAGGGGTTTTCACCCATAAATTAATGTCGGAATTGTAGCCAATGGTGGTTTAGGGGAAGGTAAATTAAGCTAAAATTCTTGTATGAGTCTGCATGTTCATCCTTTCCCTCCCATCCTTGATCACAATACTAAAGTCCTATTTTTGGGTAGTTTTCCCAGTATTACATCGTTCGAGCACTCCTTTTATTATGCTCATCTACGTAATGCTTTTTGGCCGATTATGGAAGAGATATTCAAGATAAAATTTGCAAATAATGATGAAAAGAGAGAGTTCTGTCTAAAAAAAGGAATCGGATTATGGGATGTGATTGAAAGCTGTGAGCGGAGTAATTCTAGTGATGCCAATCTCAAACAAGTTATCCCTAACGATTTTATAAAACTGTTATCTGATTATCCGAACATTGAAGCTATCGCTTTTACGGGGAAAAAAGCACAAGAGCTGTTTTGCAAATATTTTAAAACTTTAGACGTTAAAACCGTTCTGCTTCCCTCTACATCACCTGCACATGCGGCAATGAAACGCGAAGAAAAAATTAGACACTACACAACTTTTTTAACTGCGCATAACGTGGTTAAATAAGAATCTTTTCAAAAATACTCTTTGCTGTCTTCCATCGATCTACTTTGGAGTTCATCATAACAATCAAACAATCGTGCCCGTTTTTTTTCGCACGTGCGATCAAACAGGCTCCTGCTTTATTGGTAAATCCTGTTTTAACCCCTACAGCATATTCATATCGATTTAAAAGTCGATTGTGCGTGTAAGCATAAAATTTTCGATGATTATTTTGTGAATAATAGGTGTATACATTTAAACGGCTAATCGCGTTAAATGTAGAATTTCGAATGGCGAATTCAGTCATTTTCATCAAATCGTTAGGAGTCGAATAGTGATCTTTTTCATCGTATCCGCACGGGTTACTAAAATGTGTATGACGCATACCGATAGATTGAGCATACCTATTCATCTGTGCCACAAAATTTTCTTCACTTCCACCCACAGCAATAGCAATTGCTTTAGCTGCATCATTATCCGATTTTATCATTGCAGCTTTGACTAAATCACTCAAGATAATCACGTCACCATGCTTATATCCGGCAATCGTTGGCTTAACCTTCGTCATCTCTCTGGTGATCGTAATTTGATGATTCATTTTACCGCTTTGAATTGCCAGAAGTGCTGTCATTACTTTTGTTAGACTTGCAGGGCTTACTTGTTTATCACCTTCTTTGGAATACAAAACATGTTTATTATTTAAATCTTTAACAACTAAAGCCCCTATTTTAAGCTGATCCAGTTCATTTTTATCAATGTTTGCATACAACGAAATACTGAGTGCCAAACACAATCCTGCAATATTTTTAATCATTATCTATCCCATATATTTTCATTTATTACACTCTTAAGCAATCCATGTGCCAAGCGTTTTATGCCTGAGACTTCTCAAGCCATAAAACACTGATCAAAGTTATCAATGTACCGACAAAAACAATACTGTATCCCGTAGGCCAATCGTAATGATACGAAAGAGCTAATGCGGAAGCTACAAAAAACCATCCGTATATCCACCCAAAAAACAGCGGCTTGATACGTGTCTGAAGCAATGCAACCAATGCTGGAGCAATCAAAAGCGTAAATACCACCAATACGCCGGCCAAAGGAACAGACACTGTCACCATCATTGACAAAAGGGAGAAAAAGAATAGCTCTTTCATAAATCCGCTAAGCTTTGGATAAATCGTGTAATAAAGCAAAGCAATCACGGCATACACAATAGCGGCAATCATAATTTCAGTATTTGATACAAATAAAACATCATTTGCCATCAGACGTTTAAAAAGTTCATCCCCCTCACTCCCACTGCTGAGGACAATCATTACCGATGAGGCGCCCAAAGCGTATAATAAACCGATAAACGCCTCGATATGACGACTACTACGATTTGCATACGCAATAAGCAATGCTCCGGCAAGTGCAAATCCAAGGCTTAAAGGAAGTTGATACTCTCCTGCAAAAAATACGGTACTGACCGCAATTCCTACTGCTGCGATCTGGCCAACAGCCAAATCGGTAAAAATAACACCACGGCGAATAATTTCAAGACCAAAGATTGTATGAATACCGACAAGAAAAAATGCCAGTATTAATACCGGCCATAAGATCTCTAGTGCTGACATGTTTGCCCTACCATCGAATCAAATAATTTATCCAAAGTATTATTTTCTCCTCCAACATCATGTGGCAATATAACAGCACGAGCACCCGATTTATTCGCAATAAACTGAGCCGTTTTAGGTTCATGATAATCATCTTGAAGAATCGTAGGGATTTTATCCGTTCGTATTTGGTTAATAATTTCAATCGTATGCTTGGAGCTTGGGGAAATTCCAGGTAATGGCTCAATCGTACCTGCCGTATGGATACCATAACGGTTCATAAAATAACTGTATAACTCATGATACTGAATCACCTGCGTATTACGACATGGTGCCATTGATTTATCCCATTGTGCCAATTTCATATTCCAATGCTTTGCAAATTCATCATAATTTGCATGATAAACATTTTTGTTTGCCGGATCC
>JAYVLH010000121.1:0-5653 GCA_043759555.1 Sulfuricurvum sp.
TGTGACACTCGCCGGCAGCTCCGCCAGCGGTTGGTTGTACGATTGCGTACGAACTTGAAATAGCACGTAAACGCTTGACCGCCGATTCAAAGTGATTGATAACATAATCAATCTCCTCATCCGTCGTAAAGCGACTCAAACTCAAACGAATCCCCGTATGGGCCAGTTCGTTGTCCGCTCCGATAGCAAGCATTACTGAGTTTGCTTCCAAATCTTCACTTGCACACGCCGATCCCGTAGACGCTCCAATAAGAGCCGTATTCAAATCCCACAGCATCCCTTCGCCTTCAACACCGCGAATGGAAATCAGTATAGTATTAGGGGTACGATTAGCACGGTCTCCGACAGTAAAGACATCACTCAAACTGCCCAAAAGGGCATCTTCCAAACGGTCACGCTTTGCACGAATACCCGCCATTTTTTCTTCGATATTCGTTGTGGCCAGCTCAAGCGCTTGTCCCATTCCTACAATAAGAGGAACATTGAGCGTACCTGAACGGCGACCGCCCATTTGATCTCCTCCGTGGAATAACGGAGTTAATTTTTGAGAATCCCGAATATACAAAGCCCCAATCCCTTTTGGACCGTGAAACTTGTGTGCCGACATCGACATAAAATCAACATGAACGTCTTGCATATTCACTGGTATTTTACCAACTGCTTGAACGCCGTCAGTATGGAATAACACCCCTTTTTCTTTACAAATCTCACCGATCTCTTGAATCGGGAAAATCATTCCTGTTTCATTGTTCGCCCACATAATCGATACTAATGCTGTTTTTTCTGTAATAAAAGCACGTACCGTATGTGCCTCAACAATTCCTTGATCATTGACCGGCAAATAGGTCACCTTAACACCTTGCTCTTCTAAAAATCTACAAGTAGAAAGAACCGACGGATGCTCGATTTCAGTAGTGACGATGTGGTTTTTTTCACCGTGCATGATTTTATCCATCCAGATGGATTTTAGCACCCAGTTGTTTGCTTCAGTCGCACAAGAGGTGAAGACGATATCGTCTTTATCGCTTGCACCGATCGCTTTATAGGTCTGATTAATCGCTTTTGTGATTGCAGGATGGGATGCTGTACCAAAACGGTGCAATGAGTTTGGATTGCCATAAATTTCGCTAAAAAACGGAATCATTGCCGAAGTTACGGCAGGGTCAACCATGGTAGTAGCGTTGTTATCCAAATAGACTTTCATAAGTAACTCTCCAAGAGTGGATTTAATATAAGACAAAAATTATCTTATTTAACTTTTGGGATAATAATACAACCCTTGTTATAGCCACCTTAAGGTTTTTTTATATTTAGCGTGGTTTAAGGTTCGCTTATTTCATCAAGGCAATAAGCTGATCTACCGTCGATTGAAACTCGCTCGAGCTCATCGCCTCTTGCGACAAAAAGGCTTCCATTTGTTCTTTTTTACTAATCGCTTCGTCCAGCTCTTTGTCCGTTCCGCGTACATACGCCCCGATACGAATCAACATCTCATTTTCTTTTAATAGTGTATACAGACGTCGAAAATGCCGTACTGCTGCGAGATGTTCGGGAGTGATGATGTCGTTCATAACGCGGGAGGCAGAGTTGAGAATATGGATAGGGGGATAAATGCCAAAATCGGTCAGTTCGCGTGAGAGGACGATGTGTCCGTCCAAAATCGAACGTGACTGATCGGCAATAGGATCAGACATATCATCCCCTTCGACTAAAACAGTGAAAAAGGCCGTAATCGAGCCATGCCCCTCTTCTTTACCCGCACGTTCCATCAATTGCGGTAACAGTGTCAATGATGAGGGCGGATACCCTTTTGAGGTGGGAGGTTCACCCAGCGCAAGACCGATTTCCCGCTGTGCCATCGCAAAACGGGTCACTGAGTCCATCATAAACAGGACATCATGTCCTTGAGATTTGAAATATTCCGCCACGCTCATTGCACTAAAAGCACCGTATTTACGCATCAAAGGAGAATCATCACTCGTTGCTACAACTAAAACGGTGTTTTCGAGATTTCCGCCCAAAGACTTTTCGATAAATTCAGGGACTTCGCGTCCGCGCTCCCCAATGAGCGCAACGACTTTGATTGGTGCTTGAGCACCACGGACAATCATCCCCATAAGCGTCGATTTTCCCACACCGCTTCCGGCAAAAATACCGAGTTTTTGCCCTTTTCCGCACGTCAGCAATCCATCGATCGTTTTAACGCCGACGCTAAATACTTCATCGATCATTCCCCGTTTCATTGCAGCTATAGGGGCTTTGATGATCGGCTCTATATGACTCCCAAATACGGGACCTTTTCCATCAATAGGTTTCATAAAAGGATCAACAACACGGCCCAAAAGACCATCACCTACTTCAATAGACATACCGTTTTGGTTTGCAAACACTCTATCGCCGGCACGGAATCCTTCGACAAACCGAAAGGGTGTAATAAAAAAACGGTTGCGTTCTACTTCGCTCACCATCCCCATCGTCTCCTGTTCATTAACTTCCGAGACTATCGTTACCGTATCGCCGATGCTGACGTGAAGTCCTTCCGCCACAATAACAGTTGGACTGATTTTGGTAATGGTCCCAAAAACAGTATGAAGTTTTTGAGAACCTAAACGATCGCGAAGAGATTTTAGTGACATAAATTAATAACGGTTACCGCTAGAGGAATTAATAAGACTAAAAAATTCCATACGCGTTTTTTCATCCCGCTTAAACAGTCCGCGCAAAGCACTGGATGTTGTTGTTGAACTGATTTTTTCAACACCACGCATTTCCATGCACATGTGACGGGCTTGGATGACTACAGCTACGCCCTTGGGTGCAATCGACTGCATCAGTGCATCGGCGATTTGTTCTGTAAGCTGTTCTTGGATTTGCATACGACGGGCAAACACATCGACGACACGAGGAATTTTCGATAGACCCACAACTTTTCCATCAGGGATATAAGCGACATGCGCACGCCCTATAATAGGGAGTAAATGGTGTTCACAAGTAGAGTAAAATTCGATATCTTTGATAAGAACCATCTCATCATTGCTGCTTTCAAACATTGCAGAATTTAAAATAGTTTGCGGGTCTTCTTTATAGCCGCCATAAATAAACTCATATGCCTTTAAAACACGTTCAGGAGTTTTTAGCAAACCTTCTCTATTAACGTCTTCTCCGACATGACCAATCATTGTTTTGACTGCATTTAAAAATTGATCATTATTATTATCCGTCATAGCTGCTCACTTAAAAAATATTGTTATTACAATAACACGTTATAGCTTTTATTCAGCCATTTATTAACCATTTTAAGATATTATTGCCACCATTTACTCGGTATGAGATAACCCTACAAGGACACTAATGCAAATCACAACTAACAAAATCGACTCCGCAAACGCGAAAATCAACGCGGCTATCACACGCACTACAATCGATGCTAACGTCGAAAAAATCGCTAATCAGCTTAGCAAAGATGCTAAAATCGCCGGCTTCCGTAAAGGGAAAGTTCCTTTGAGCGCTGTTAAAAAACAATACGGCGATCGTTTAGTTCAAGATGCAGAAGCGCAAGCGCTTCGTGATTTACTCAACGAAGGCCTTAAAGTAATGGAAATTGCGGCTGATACCCTTATCGGTGAGCCAAATATCACAAAATTTGAAAAAAATGACAACGGTATTGACGTAGAAGTAAGTATTGCAATGCGCCCTGCCATTGAACTGGGTAATTACGCTGGTATGGTTCCTGCAGTCACCAAACCTGCTATTGACGACGCGGCAATCATAATCCGTATTGAAGAACTAGCTGGCGCACAAGCTCCATTAGTCAATATAGATGAAGATCGCGCGCTGACAAGCGGTGATTCAGTCCTTCTTGATTTTGAAGGCTTCGTAGACGGCGAACCGTTTGAGGGCGGAAAAGCAGAAAACTTTTCTTTACGTCTTGGAAGCGGTCAGTTTATCCCAGGATTTGAAGACCAGGTAATCGGAATGAAAAAAGGGGATGAAAAAACCATTGATGTTACTTTCCCTGAAAACTACGGCGGAGCAAAATTGGCGGGGAAACCAGCGCAGTTTAAAGTAATGGTTCATGCTATTCAAACAAAAGAACCCGTTGTAATTGATGACGAATTAGCAAAGAAAATGCTTCCAGGATTTGACGATGCGAATGTTGATATGCTCAAAGAAAAAATCAAAGAGCAGCTGGAAAGCGAAGCAATCAGTGAGCGTTATAACAATGAACTCAAACCAAATTTGATGGAAGTTTTTGTAAGCGCATTCACCATCGATCTTCCTGAATTCATTGTTGAACAAGAGATCGATATGGCACTTAACAAAAAAGCGCGCGACATGACAGAAGAAGAGATTCAAGAACTTCGTGATGACGCCGAGAAAGTGAAAGAAATCCGTGAAACTTTCCGTGACGATGCATGCCGTGCGGTCAAAGCAACCTTTATCGTCGATGCTCTTGCTCGTGCTGAAAACATCGTTGTCAATGAGCAAGAGTTGATGCAAACTATCTATTTTGAAGCAATGCAAATGGGGCAAGATCCAGCAGCTGTTTATAAAAATTACCAAGAGTCAGGCTATCTTCCGGCTATTCAAATGGCAATGATCGAAGATCGCGTTTTAAGCAAATTGCTTAACGACACAATCAAGTAAGCACCATGAGCTATATTCCATACGTTATCGAAAAAACAGGGCGCGGAGAAAGATCGTACGATATCTATTCACGTCTTCTCAAAGACCGTATTATTATGCTTAGCGGTGAAGTACATGATCAGGCTGCCTCTTCTATCGTAGCGCAAATGCTCTTTTTAGAAGCAGAAGATCCTCAAAAAGATATCTATTTTTACATCAACTCTCCAGGAGGTGTTATCACTTCTGGTATGGCGATTTACGACACAATGAATTACATTCGTCCTGACATTTGCACTATCTGTATCGGGCAAGCCGCTTCTATGGGAGCATTCTTGCTTAGTTCCGGTACCAAGGGTAAACGTTATGCCCTGCCTCATGCACGCATTATGATTCATCAGCCTCTTGGCGGTGCTCAAGGTCAAGCAACCGATATCGAGATTCAAGCCAGAGAGATCTTGCGCATGAAAGCTGAACTCAATGAAATTTTGGCAAAAAATTGTGGCCAAACGGTAAAAAAACTCGAAAAAGATACCGATCGCGACAACTTTATGTCAGCCGCAGAAGGCGTAGAATATGGTATCATTGATGAAGTACTTATTCAAAAAGAAAAAGTAGAAAACAAAGAGTAGGTTATGGCAGAAGAGAAAAGCAATTCACATCATGTCGCATCACGCCTTGAAACAGGTGCTTCAATCCAAGTCAGTTCATTGAGTGATCCTACAAGTGATTTGGAGCTCTTCTCCAAAGAAGTGCTCACAGCCCTTATTGCCGACAATCTTCCTCCTACACCCAATAATTTTTCACTCTATTTCGATCGTATCCTTGAAGAAAAAAGTGAAAGTCTTCGTCGCCAGATAGGTGCTGTTTTAGAGCTCGAAGAAAGTAATGATGATGAAAAAAATATTGAAATTGAAAAAACACTTAAGCAAGGTTTTTCCTCTATTAAAAGTATTTTACAGCTCAGCACAACCTTGTATAAAAATATGATGTTGATGGAAAAAATTCTTGACAAACGCAAAGACGAAAT
>JAYVLH010000122.1:0-36710 GCA_043759555.1 Sulfuricurvum sp.
AGGTGAAAAGAAACAACGTATCAATATCATTCCTGGATTTGAAACGTATGTTGGTTCACTTCGTTCAGTAAAAACGATCGTAGAAGCATTCGGTACTGACTATATTATGTTGGGTGACCACTCTGATCAGTGGGATATGCCAGCAGGTGACTATCATATGTTCCAAGGCGGAACAAAAATTGAGGATGCAAAAGATTGTATCAACTCAAGTGCAACAATATCATTGCAAAAATATGCTACCGTTAAAACTATGAAAATGGTTGAAAAACGATGGAAACATGCAGGTGGATTCTCTAACCCAATCGGTCTCAAAGGGACAGATGAGTTTGTTATGAAACTTGCAGAGTTAACAGGTACAGAAGTTCCTGAAAAACTCAAAGTAGAGCGCGGCCGATTTGTTGATGCTATGCAAGACAGTTATCCGTACATGCACGGCAAAAAATTCGCAATCTGGGGTGATCCTGACTTCTTGATCGGTCTTGTATCCTTCTTGTTAGAGATGGGTGCTGAGCCTACTCATGTTCTTTGTAACAATGCTCCAAAAGGGTGGGAAGAAGAGATGAGAGCATTGCTTGACACTTCTCCTGCAAAAGACAGCTTGAATGTATGGGCTGAAAAAGATTTATGGCACATGCGCTCATTCCTCTTTACTGAGCCTGTTGATTTCATGATTGGTAACAGTTATGGTAAAGAGTTGATGCGTGATACGGGTACTCCGTTGATCTATATCGGATTCCCAATTTTTGACCGTCATCACCTACACCGTTACTCTATCAGCGGATATGATGGTGGATTGAACCTTCTTACGTGGATCACGAACAAAGTTCTTGATCAGTTGGACGAAGATACCAAAGGTATCGCTACAACCGACTACTTCTTCGACCTTATTCGCTAAAAACATTCTTTTAAACGCCAAACGGAGCTAAGCCCCGCTTGGCTACGCTCGCCGCTATGGCACTAAAGCTTGCCTCATTCGAGTCAGATACCTACATAAAAAGATTTCACAATGTCTGTTCAAGATAAAATTAAAACCGAATTGTTACAAGAAGCCTATGCCAACATCGACAAAATCTATGACTCGATCGAACAGCATTTTGAACTTGATGAGACACGTCGTGATAACGTTATCAAACACCTCAACCTTCTAAAAGACGAACTTTACTTCGTATTCAAAACAACACCATTATCGTGATTACTGTATTGTATTAACGATCAGTACTAAATGAAAATCTTTTTTCTTCGAAGAGTTTTACACATGCATCCACAACTGCGGGATCATACCAACTTCCTCGTGCGCGTTTTATCTCCGCTAATGCTGGCTCAATCCCTAATGATGCGCGATAGGGGCGATGGGATGACATTGCTTCGACGACATCGGCAACGCAGATAATTTTTGCTTCAAGGAGAATCTGTTCCCCTTTGAGTCCCTGCGGGTAGCCGGATCCATCAATTTTTTCATGGTGCTGTAAAACAATATCAGCTATCGGCCATGGAAATTTGACATCTTTGAGGATATTGTATCCTTCCTGCGGATGGGTTTTAATAAGCATGAATTCGATATCGCTAAGTTTTCCAGGTCTGGAGAGAATTTCTGCAGGGATATGAATTTTGCCCAAATCATGAATAATGGCAGCGAGATGAATCCCTTGGATTTGTTCTTTGCCTAATTGCAGTTCGGTTGCGATTGCGGTTACTAACTCGCTGACTCGATGCTGATGACCGGCAGTATAAGGATCACGTGCTTCTACCGTAGCAGCAATAGTCTGTATGGACTGTTCCAAACTCTCTCGAAGGAGTATCGCTTGATGCTCGTGTTCGACTCGGGTACGAAGGGTTATGATGCCGTAGGCGAGGTCGCTGGCCAGTTCCTCCAGCAGTCGGATCTCCTCTTCATCGAATGCATTCGCTTCTGAGGAGTAGATGCTCAGCGCACCGAATGCTATGCTTCCGTCGGAGAGGGGAAGTGTGATGTTTGAGACATAGCCGTGAGCTAGCGTGGCATCTCGCCATGGTTTGAATTCGGCTTCATTGGCGATGTCTCGTAAAATTTGCGTTGTTTTGTTGTGTATGGCTCTAGCGATCGGTAACTGCTCTTGCTCGGTGTTGGCCACGTTGTGGCACCCTTCCACAAAATCGCTATCTTCTGTTCCCGACCATGCCATGGGGATGATACTCTTTTTTGGTTTATTCTCAGCGTAACAGACTATTGCTAAGGAGTAATTCCCTTTTTCTACAATGACATTGGTGACGGATTGGAGTAACATCTCCTCACTCGTTGCCCGTACCAGTGCGAGATTGCCTGCCGAGAGAGTTGTAAGGGCACGATTGGCACGGCGCAGTCTCTCTTCTGCCTGCTTACGATTGGTGATATCGCGGCTGACCGTGAATACCATCGGCTCGATTCCTACCATGGCACCGCTGATACTGACTTCTACATCATACACTGTGCCGTCTTTTCGGCGATGACGGGTCTCGATGGTCATATTTATATTCGATAAATCTGAAAAACTCCCCCGAATTTCTGCCTCACTGTGTATAGCTTCGTAATCCCATGTACGCAGACCAATCATCTCTTCATGGCTATATTCCAGCATTTCTGCAAAGCGTGCGTTGGCTTCCACTATCTGATGGTGTTGATTGATGATGGCAATGCCGTCACGAGAATTTTCCATGAGAATTCGGCGGCGAAGCACTTCGTTCTTCAGCGCCTCTTCGGCCTTTTTTCGTTCGGTGATGACATCGAAAATCGCTATAAACTTCTCCGGTTGCGGGTTATAGGCCGAGATAAAAAACCACATTTTTAGCGACTGCATATAGATTTCAAACTGCTCCGGTTTACCACCCGAGGCAACACGCCCATACCGTTTTAGAAGCTCAGGATCGGATTCGCGGATTCCGGGGATCACTTCGCTGACACGTTTTCCGATAACATTTTTCAGTCCGGTTTGCTGTTCGAATGCTTTGTTGACATCGAGATAGATGAAATCAACGGGAAGACCTTCTTCATATACCATTTGGCAGTATGCAAAACCGTTCAGCATGGTCTCGAACAGAGTACGATAACGTGATTCGCTCTCCCGTAGTCTATCTTCATGATATTTTTCTTCAGTGATATCTTTGAGAATATGCAAGGAATAGAGATAATTGCCTTCATCGTCTTTTATGATGACGCCGCGAGAAAAGAAAAATTTACCATCAACTTGTACCTCTTCTTCACTCCCTTTCTCTGTAGGGTGCTCAAGCGCTTCCAAACAGTGATGCATTGGCCCGTCGTTTTTGGGAAAAAGTTCATAATAAGGTCGGCCGATAATCTCTTGGAACGGTCGACCGGCGTGTTGCTGATATGCGAGGTTACAGCGTAAAACACGGAACTCTCTATCATGCATGAAAATCGGATATTCGATTGCATCTAGTGCAGCTATCCACTCATTATGTGCTTTTTCAATTTTCTTGTTAATCATAGTATTTATACTGCTCCATCTTGCAGTTGTGCCTTCAATATAGAATTTTTATCCATCAATTATAACCATAAAATTAAAATACGAAGATAAGTATTTATATCTGGAATGATAAACATAATCTTATAAGTATATAGAACGCCTTATGCATTATTTTTTTAAATCACTATTGGAGAAATATCATGGAACATCACGTAGTTATCGAAAAACTCTGCAGCTGTGCAAAGAAAGAGGGATTATCTCAAATCGCTACTTATGATGCAAAAGACACAGCTTCTGAAGCGGCTCAGTCACAGCTTGCACATATGAATGGAAGTTTTTGTGGTAAGCACGAATTTCAGCTCGTAGAAGTAGACGACAATTTTGTCATCGGTATGGTCGGCGGCGGCTGTGGCTGTAAATAAAGGAGAGATTATGGATCATCATGTTGTTGTTGAAAAACTATGCGCATGCGCAAGACGCAAACAAATGCCCCAAATTAAGACGTTAGTTGACAAAGAGAATGCAATGCGTATAGCACGTGCATGGGCACAAGAAATGAACGAGAGTTTTTGTGGACAACATGCCTTTGGTGTTGTCGAAGTTGATGACAATTATGTTATTACCGTAGGTGAAGGAAGTTATTGATAATAAAAGCAATCTTTAATCTACTGTTAGCGTATCTCCAAAGAAAAGCTCTCTATTGTTATCGAAATTCGTTACTAATGTTTGAAAGCATTCGGCAAGTTCTCGGATCGTATCTATATTGGGTTCGATGTAGACTTTGTTTCCTTTTCTCTCAACAGAAATAATTTTTGCTTCTTTCAGCTCTTTAATATGATTGGAAATTGTTGGAAGTGAAAAATTAAAATGTTCTGCAACAGTACTGACGCAGGTAGCAATAGGGTTAACCTCTACTCCAGCTTGTTTTTTATCGAGTGAACAGGTATACCCACCCGTAAAAACATTTTTAAAAATCATAAAACGGGTCTCATTGCTCAGCGCTTTGAAAATTTTGAGCTTTGCATCCATATCGAGCATTATAATCCTTGACAAAACTTTTTTATTATTATACCATACTCATTATTAGGAACTTAGCTAATAACATAATTACTGATGAGGAGTGTGAAATGATAGTTAAAGTTTTATTAATGATTGCGGGTTTGATGATAGGTTCATCACTAATGGCAAGTCAAGCAGAGTCAGAAAAACTGATCTCTGCTGCAAAGCAAGAAGCGGGCGAAATGGCCCCTCAAGAGTTGAAAAAGATGATTGATGGGGAAAAAAAGGTCATTGTTATGGATGTGCGTGAAGAGAACCAGCGTGCAGAGGGTGAAATTTATACAACAACTACCATGGCGATTACACGGGGTAATTTGGAATTTGAAGTGCTTAATAAAATCAAAGATAAAAATGCAGTTATTGTGACCTATTGTCGTAGTGGTGGCCGTGGTGCATTAGCTGCTCAGACGCTCAAAAAGTTAGGTTATGTCAATGCGACAAATCTAAAAGGTGGATTAAAAGGATGGGCTAAAGAAGGTTATCCGATTGAAACAGGCTTAGGGGTGACTTTACTCACTAAAGAACAATAGAACAGGAGTTAGCATGACAACCATTATTTTTAACCATCAACCGTATGACGGTTCAGATGTTACGTGGAATGCCCTACGTTTGGCAAAAACACTTTACAAAAGTGGCGAAAAAGTCAATATCTTTCTGATGAATGACGCAGTTGATCTTGCTCGAGAGATTGTGCCAAAGCCAGAGAGCTATGACCATGATTTGGTTGCTATGCTCAAAGATCTTTATAAAGATGGCGTAGCGGTTCAAGTATGCGGTACCTGTAACGCACGATGTGGTTTATTTAAAAATCAACCCTATTTTGATGAAAGTCTTTCGTCAACAATGCAAATTTTGGCTGATTGGGTCATAGCAAGCGACAAAGTGTTGACTTTTTAATACTACAAGAAGCATTCTAATCGCAATTTGACAGTTGATGATTGGAGAAACTTTACTTGAAAGGTTTTTGCAAAAACTTAAAGATGTGCAACCGAATAAATAAAAACAGTTTTATGTAGTATTATTGATTTTGTATTTTGAAAATTAGAGGAAAAAAATGTCTTGGTTGATTATTAAATATTTATTGACAGCAGGGGTTGTTGTCCTCGTTTCTGAAATGGCAAAACGCAGTGATAAGCTTGGTGGACTCATCGCAGCATTACCTCTTGTGACTTTTTTGGCATTGATTTGGCTTTATGTCGAACAACAACCGACTGAAAAGATAGCCAATCATGCGTGGTATACATTTTGGTATGTTGTTCCGACACTGCCCATGTTTTTGGCATTTCCTATATTGCTGGAAAAAATCGGATTTTGGCCCGCATTATTAGCATCGGTTGGAATTACAGTAATCTGTTTTGTTATATTTTCATTTATCGTTCGTCAATTTGGAATTGAGCTGTGGTAAAGAGGAGAGAATAATGATGAAATTATTAATAGCAGGCTGCCTGACAGTTATGGATTTGTATGCCGCACCGATACAGAATGACAAAGAGTTTCAGCAAGTCATTGAGAAGATGGGTAAAGAGGAGAAATTGGTGTTGATGATCTATACCGCTGATGATTGCCCTGAATGTGCCTATATGAAACAAAAAGTGTTTCATGATAAAACCGTGGAACCATTTTTAAACAGCCATTTTGTCGTGATGGAAAAGAACGTTCATCGTAGCAAACTCCCTGACGGATTTGATTATTTTGGTATCCCTACGATGTTTTTTATCGATAAAGCGGGGATGAATCAAGAAACTCTCGTGGGGAGCAAACGTCCTAAACCGTTTTTGGAAGCGTTACATCGTATTTGGGGTAAAAAATAATGAGACGGATGTTAGCCGCACTGCTGTGTTTTGGATTAACTCAAGTCTATGCTTATGACCCTGTGCATCTCAAAAAGCTTATGGAAGAAAAAGAGTGTATTGGATGCGATTTACGAGGGGCGGATCTTCGGGATATCGATTTTAGCGGATGGGATTTGAGCAAAAGTGATTTTTCACATGCCAATGTGAGCCGAAGTATTTTTGTGATGGCGGATTTAAACGATGCGAATCTCAGTGATGTGAATGCCACGGAGAGTGTTTTTTGGAAAGGGACGATGGAGAGGGCGGATCTCACCCGTATCTATGCGCAAGGGGCAAGTTTCAAAGGGACCCATCTGAATGGGAGTAATCTGAGCTTTGCTGATCTTCGAGCTACTAAGAGCTGGAAAGCCAATTTTACCAATGCCCTTCTGAAAAAAACCGATTTTACCGATGCAGAGCTTGGAGATGCGAAGTTTATCCGTAACGATTTACGCTCTTCAACGTTCACAAGAGCTCTTTTGTGGAAAACTCATTTTGGAGATGTTGTAATGACAAAAGCTCAATGCGTCAACGCTAAAAAAGAAGAAGCACTGCTAGATCTCAACGTAACTTGTCGTTAATATTCTACTATGTATAATCCTCATAACTTTAAAAAATACAAGGAAAAAAATGTTTAAACTCATTTTGCCAACACTATTTGCGGTTTCACTATGCTTCGGTGCAGATCATATGCCAATACACAAAATGGATGTAGCCCAAGACGGTGACGATCGACAATCATTAGGTATTAAAGGAACAATGCAAGGAACACATCAATTATCGAATATGAGAGCTCATATGACGGCGTTGTCTGAAATTGTAAAGTATATGAATAGTGATCAATACGATGAAGCATCCAAAGTAGCACAAGAGAAGCTTGGGCTGACGGTGAGTATGAATTCAATGTGTGGAAGTTTTGGCAGCAAATCGTTTGAGGCGATGGGGACTACTTTTCATAAATCGGCAGACACACTTGCACAAACCTTAAAAACCAAAGATCAAAAAAAGTCTATGTTAGCTTTGGAAAAAGTAATGAATGGCTGTGTGCTGTGTCATAGTACTTTCAAGCAGTAAAAATGAGAAAGAGTGTTTGAGATGGGCGATTGTGATTTGAGTCAGGTGAATGTGATTACTATTCGTGTTAATTTTTAGAGGAATAATTTTTGGAGCAGTTTATTTTTATTCTTGCGTTATTGATGATTGGTATTATACTTCAAAAAGCTCCTGCTCCTGTTGATTTTGCCAAGAGTCTCAATTTCTTTGTTATCTATGTTTCGCTTCCTGCTA
Organism: Sulfuricurvum sp.; assembly: GCA_043759555.1. Taxonomy (GTDB): domain Bacteria; phylum Campylobacterota; class Campylobacteria; order Campylobacterales; family Sulfurimonadaceae; genus Sulfuricurvum. The sequence continues at coordinate 7,619 of JAYVLH010000122.1, forward strand.
CGGTTTTGATTCAAATGCCGAAGATTCATTTTGATTTTTCAGCCCTTGGGGTTATTTTGGTTCCATGGCTGCTACTTCCGATAGTGATTACAATGGTTATATTCATGACCCGCAATCATCCTCCCCATGTTCGTGCCGCACTGTTGCTTGTTATGCCGCTGGGGAATACCTCATTTGTGGGGATACCTATTATTCATACCCTTTTAGGCGAAGAGGCGATACCGTATGTTTTGATGTATGATCAGTTCGGAACGTTTTTGATGTTGTCTTTCTACGGTGCGGCGGTGATCGCGCGCTATGAGACGGGGATATTTCATAAACGGCTGATAATGAAAAAACTTCTCTTTTTCCCGCCGTTTATTTTTCTTGTATTTGCACTTGTATTCGGCGAGATGCCTTCGATCGCACAGCCGTATTTGAAATTGCTTTCATCGACACTCGTACCACTAGCACTCATTTCGGTGGGATACTCAATGAAATTTGGCGGAGAGGTTGATTACAGGTTATTGACCCAGTCTTTGGTGTTAAAACTCATAATTATGCCGTTTATCGCATTTGGAATTTTGTTGGCGATGGGAACAGACACTTTAGCATTGAAAACAGCAGTGTTAGAATCGGGAATGCCTTCGATGATTACGGCGGGGGCTTTGGCAATAGCGGCCGGATTTGCACCCGAGCTCAGTGCAGCATTGGTAGGATATGGAATTGTTGTTTCATTGGCAACATTGCCTATTATTACCTATTTTATGGAGAGACTGCTTTAGTCTCAAGATAACATTGATAGATGAATTTTCAGCCAAACATCAATACAATTTTACCATAACACCACTTTTTGTACTTAATCAGTCTGTCGAAAAAGTTTAGATGCATTCACGGGGAGGGTCTGTTTTACCCTCATGACCCTAGTTATTCGTGAATGATTTTAAGCAAAACTCGCATGTTGGCTTTTGCTGCTTTTGAGTTAATATCGCTTGGATTTGCCTCATATAGTGCAGGGCTTGTCTCTCCATAACCAATAGTAGAGATTTTATCTGCCGGAAAAAGCTTTTCTTGGATTAGATACTCTTTAACAGACGTTGCTCTTCTTTCGCTCAAGGCTTGGTTGTACTTCTCTGTACCGCTTTCAGATGCATATCCTGCGACGAGCATTGTACTGTTAGTATTGTTATCTAATTGAGATACATCTCTTTTAAGTGCATCTTTTGCCTCTTTATTGAGTGTAGACTTGTCAAACTCAAAATGGATATCCTGAAAAACAAGAACAACTATTTTCTTTTGTGCTACAGTCTCTTTTATCTTCTCTTGAGCATTTGCTGCAGTTACAACAATAAGTACCTCTTTCGGCTCTGAAATAGGGGTAACTGCTGCTTCTTTTTCTTCTGCAACAGGAGCAACTTCTTTTGTTACACCAAATCTATAAGTAAGACCAACTGAGAAAAGATCTATATCTCCCATATTTCCGACTGCATCGTTAATACGATAGCGTTCTGCTTCTAAGCGTATTCCTACTGCATCCGTTATTGCGTATTGAATCCCGGCTCCAAACTTGTAATTAAGATCAGACTTTTTTGGATTAGTATCTGTAATAGATATGCTTCCGGTTGTGCTAAAAGAGTCTTTTGCATGAGCATAATTCGCTCCAGCTCTACCAAATACTGAAAATTTTTCAGTGACAGGTAAAATAGCAACTGCATCAAGATTTGCTCCCATGATTTTGATATTGCCCTCTGCCGTTCCTGTAGCTGTGGATAGAGCATAATCAAACTTTCCAAGATTAAAATAACCGCCCTCAAGGGCAAAATATTTGTTAAATTGGTAGCCTCCAAACAGCTTGTAACCAAGGTCATTCTCGTCATCAGTGTATGAAGTGTTTACTGGTAAATTTTGAATAATTCTATCTTTATCTATATTTGCAGTTGAAAGGCCGATATTACCACCCATGTACCAGCCTGCACTATAATCGGTTGTAGTTTGTGCCATCAATGGATCTACACAGGTAGCTAACAGTAAAAAACCAGCTGTTTTTGCAGCTCTTATAACTGTAGTTTTCATTTTTTTCTCCTCTAAGTGTTAAAACTTCCTACTAAATATTCTAAAGATAGCAGGTGTAATGTTCTATATCTTGATACAAACCATCAGAAATCAGTCCTTAGGTTTGTATCTACTGTGGATTCTTTTTTACTCACACCCTGCAAGCACAGCTGTGTTTCCAGGTACTGCAACAAGGTTAGAATCAAATACAAATGCGCCAGCTGTAAAAGCACCGGCGAATAATCTACCGCATGAGGTTGCGCTGGTATTTAATGTAATACTGGCATATGAAAATATGTTACCATTCCAAATAGTATTCGTACCGAGTGTGGCAGAAGATCCAGCTTGCCAATAGACATTGGATGCTTTAGCACCGCCTGCTAATAGTATGCGAGCACCAGGAGCCGTACCAATAGTTGAAGCTGATTGGAAAACGAAGGTAGCATTTGGGTTGCCGCCTGCATCGAGAGTCAGGTCACCCGTTATGAGAATGGATGTGTTGGATGTATATACACCGGTAGTGAAGTAGTTGTCTCCCGCAACCAGCGGGTCTCCTATTGGAGCACCCAAAGTGGTTCCGGCTGCTATTGAAGTTCCTCCAGGCATATTTGCAGGAGTAATGGCGAGATAGGCTGCACGCAAGTCATCCGTAACATTTTGCGCAGTTGTTGCATCTGGATAAGCTGGAGTTGTACTAGCTACTATTCCATGAATTATTGGGGCAGAAGTTGGGGTAGTACTGCCACAAAGACCAATAGTACCATCACCAGGAACGGTAACAGCATTACATGTGGCAGTCGGATTTAACACAACATCCCCATCTACCTGTGTTGTAGTAGGAGTGTTAGTTATCCCTGCAGTAGCAGCAATTCCATACGTTGAAGCTCGACCGAGGTTCACTAATGGTGGTGGTACACTTGCTGCTGTTTTAAAAGTCCAATTGTAATTATTTAGCATGTGGAGGCCTGCCAAATCTTGTGCCGCAGTTGTAATGGTAGCCGTGTAATTGGTATCTGCCGCTAAATCAGCCGTTGGATTAAACGAAGCAGTTTTGTTGATTACAGAGTACGTTGGAGTTCCGGCTACATTTGCAGAGGTTATTGTGTCCTTCACAGTAAAAATTCCTGCTGCAGTGATAGATAAGGACTTCATCGCCTCACTAAAAGTTGCACTAATTATTTTTGACACTAATACACCGATAGCACCATTTATTGGGCTGGTTGAGTTAACCTCAGGAGGAGTATTATCTACAATTGATCCTGTTGTAAATGTCCAAACATAATTGTTTAAGAGCGCAACTCCATTTGCACTCTTGGCTGCAGTGGTAATGGTAGCCGTATAAGTTGTATTTGCGTCTACTAGGACTGAGCCTGATGCAAGAGTAAGCTCTGCCACTCTATTTACATAGGCAACGGAACCTCCTGTTTCGAGCACAGCTCCTTTTGAGAGCGTAAAGCTTGCTGTAGTCAGTGTTGTTGACTCCATTGGCAAACTAAATTCGGCTGTAATACTTTGAATATTACGGGACACATTTGTTTCATTATTCGCAGGTGCTACAGCAATTACTGTAGGAGCAGGACCTGTGTTGCTAACAGAATGTCCTAAAATCGGATCTCCTCCTGAACCACCGCCGCATCCAGCAACAACAATACTCACGATTATTGGTATCAACCAAACAATAATTCTCTTAAACATCACTAACTTTTTTAGTTACAAACTAATATTTTAGCCTTGTACTGTATGGTACTCTTTTTTTTATTAAAAATATTTTATAATAAAAGAAAGTATATATTAACATTAAATTAAAACACGAGTAAACGTGGCTTAATGAAAAAATCGGGGGCTTAAACCCTTGTGAAACCTCGATATATGGTGGTTTGTAAAGGATTATTTAAAATTAGTTTTACACCTAAATAGGTAGGCTTTGCACAAAAAGTGGTAAAAAAAATCCAAAATATAAATGTTTATAGGTAAAAAAGAACGGTTTTTATTTTGTAATTCAATGATACCAGTGTTTAAATTGTAGATCACTGCTTCAGTATTGATAAAACGCCTTTTCTGTGAACCTTTACTTATTTAGAACTAAAACGACGCATCAACCACTTTCTTCCCTCTTCTGCCAACAAAACGATCACGGCAACGGCTATGACCGCCCACCAATATATCGGATCGAACGGAGCGGTTCCGAAAACAGCACTGAGAGGCTTGAAAAAAACAAGCAGACCCAAAACGCCTAACTGCACGGCAACTGCACTCATATAATAGCGGTTGCTCCACCATCCTATTGTGAACAAGGAGTCTCTTCTACTGCGGCACGAAAGACCGTTTCCGATCTGAGCAAAGACGATTGCGTCAAACGTCAAGGTCACTGCTTGAAGATACAAAGGGTCGTTCCACGACAAGGACTCCCCGTTCCAACCATGCGCTTTGAGATAAAACCAGAAAAGTCCCATTGACATCGCCGCGCTCAAAAGTCCTAAAAAGCCAAAGGCTCTTAAATAAACACCCACAGTCAAAATGTGCTCTTTACGGCTGCGTGGACCTACATCCATCAGACCCTTATGTGGCAATTCAGCACCAAGCGCCATCCCAGGAAGAATATCAGTACCCAAATCTATCGCCAAAACTAGAGGAACGGGAAGTGCCAAAGGGATCCCCATCGCAAAAAAGAAGACATAAGGAACCGCTTCAGGAAGATTGCTGGAGAGCATGTAGGTGATAAAGCGCCGTATGTTTTCATAGACGGTTCTTCCTTCTTCTATCGCTTTGACAATCGTCGCGAAATGATCGTCCATCAATACGGCATCAGCAGACTGTTTTGCCACCTCCGTACCTGAGCCCATAGCAATACCGACATCGGCTTTTTTAAGTGCTGGGGCATCGTTAACACCATCCCCGGTTACGGCTACCGTATCCCCCATCTCTTTGAGTAGGGTGACGAGAGAAAGCTTCTGTTCCGGGGAAACCCGTGCAAATATATGATTTTTCCGCAACAGCCGCTTGATTGCTGAGGGAGGGAGCTTATCAAGGTCTTCCCCCGTCGTTACCTCCGTAATTGACGTAATAATTCTTGCACTCATCCCTATCGCTCCGGCGGTTAGGGGGTGATCACCTGTAATCATCAGTAGCCTGATACCCGCCTTATGACACAGCTCAACTGCCGCTATGACATCGTCACGTAGTGGGTCTACCATCGCGATAAAGCCGATAAAGGTTAGAGCGTTTTCAGCCTCTTGTCGCGATGTCGGCAATACTGTACACACACGCGAAGCAAAACCGATAACCCTATACCCCTTTACTGCCAGGGCATCATGTTTTTCCATTAGTTTTTTGTGTTCATCCTCCGTTATTTCTTCCTTCCCATTCTGAGTATAGACATCATGGCATAATTGAAGAATCACTTCAGGTGCCCCTTTGCAAAAGACAGAGAAGCCTTCTTTGGCAGTGTGTACCGTGCTCATCCGCTTGAGATGATAATCAAACGGATATTCACTTACGAGCGGATACTCACTTCGTCGTGCTGCGACATCGGTATGCCCTTGTGCAAATACAAAAAGAGCCTGTTCTACCGGATCACCAGTGGTCGCATCAGCACGGTTGCACAAGAGTGCGGCATCGAGAAGCTCTTGCGAAGGATCTTCTTTTTCATCCTCTGCCCATGTGGCTACTTCCATCTTATTTTGGGTGATCGTCCCCGTTTTATCGGTCGCAATCACTGTCACGGCTCCCAAATTTTCTATGACGGAAAGACCGTTCACCAAAAATCCTTTGGATGCCATTCGCTGCGCGCCGAATGCCAATGAGAGCGTCACGGTAGGCAGCAGCCCCTCGGGAATCAATGCGACCAGTACGCCTAATGAAAACAAAAATGTTTTCATTAATTCATTCTCTCCGAATCCTGAAATAACGATCAAACTTCCGGCAATTACTAAGGATGTCAAAGCAACGATTTTAGAGATATGGGCAATCTCTTTTTGCAAGTGACTGACACCGGCCTCCACCGTTTGGGTCAATGCAGCGATCGTTCCGTATCGGCTCTCCTTGCCTGTGGCAAAGACCAGACCTCGTGCTTCTCCTTTGACGACATACGTTCCCGAATAAAGGATATTTTTACTATTATCGCTTTCCACAGTATCTGCCGAAACGAGTTCGCTCTCTCCGCTCAAAGTGCTCTCATTGACCCACACATCCGATGCATGAATCACATACATATCCGCAGGAACCTTGTCTCCCTCTTTTAGAAGTACAATGTCGCCTGGGACAAGTTCAGTTGCTAATACCATCTCCTCCGTCCCTTGACGATACACACTGACTTTTAAGGGGAGCATATTTCGCAAAGCCTCCAAACTTTTTTCGGTACGATACTCCTGATAAAAACCGAATATACCGTTCAAAACGATCACAATGACAATCGCCCATCCTATGGGGAGCATATTCGAAGTCGGATCAATCCTAGCGGCAATAAAGCTGATTGCTGCAGCAGCCCACAGCAAAAGGGCAAAAAAATGGGTGAATTGTACTGCTAATTTAGAATACCATGGTCTGGTAGGGATTGCAGGGAGCGCATTAAGACCATGATGCAGTTGTCTTTGTTTGACTTCAGTATCACTCAACCCTTCCTCAGACGTCTCAAATGTCGAAAACAATTGGGGGAGTGTCATGATTTTCATATTTAATTACCTGCTTTATATTAATTAACAACCATTTTGCACTATTTTAACCCAATATAGATCTGTTATTATGGTGTATAAAAAATAGAGAAGCAACTACAATTTATGAATAGTATCACTTGGATAAGGTAAATTCTGTATAAATCGCAAGTATTCGAATAGTGGCGGCATATAGGTAGAAAAAATAAACACTATTTAAATAGAAGCATAGGGGAGTGCAGTGAATATATTTGGTGAAATGTTTTTCAAATAGTACTGGAAAATAGCCGGAAAAATGGTTTTCATCTGCTAACCTGAAATGGCAAAAAAGCAATAATTAGTCAATGAAGCAAAGGGTTTATGGGAGTTTTTAGGGATTGTTAAAAAAGGTTGGTTGCGGAAGCCAGATTTGAACTGACGACCTTCGGGTTATTAGCAGTTAAATAACGTTATATAACATATATTGCAAAAGTGGTCTTTTTGACTTAAAAAGCCCATCATTAGTGTGTTTCTAAACGATTTTACTGAACACTATTTTTGAATTTTTGGTTAGCCATTATCTAGAATAATCGAACTTTATCTACATATATCGAATGCATTGCTATAAAAATGCTATAAATTTTATAGCACGAATTTAACTATAACACTATTCGTTCAATCATTTTTTAAAGAGTTGATTTTTTTTGCTATTTTCCTCATTTACTTGTTTACTATATGGCAAATGAGGAAAATCTTGTTTTTCGTTTTTTTTCTTTACAGTGAGCGCATAAGGGTTTGGTAACGATTGAGAAAAGTTATATTCATTTTTCATAGCAAACTGCTTTTATTAACAGAACTTAATGGATGATCCGTGACTTAACTTTATGAAGTAAAGATTTGAGATTTATAGGAAAAGGTGCTTTTTCATGAGGTTTGTAATCTGCCCATTCCCGTAATTGCTTTAACTCATTAAAGATTGGAGAAAGAGTTGCGTGTTCTTTTTGAATAATACGCATCATTGTCTCATGTTTTCCAGATTGACTTGATGTGGCAATATTTGGATGAAGTTCAAAAAAATGGTGAAGTACTGCGTAGTACAGTCTACTTAAAATAATCCGTTGCTGTGATTCATCTGTAATTTTAAATATTTCATCATTTTTAGTTTCATAGAGATATGAAAATTGGTTTAAATCCTTACCGAATTCTTGGAAGGTCATTTAGGATGCCAATGAAATAGATGAATAATATTCAGATTTTTTGATTGTTGAAGATAGTGATGCTACGAGTTGATCTTCAACTTCCGTTAACTTGTCATAATCATTTTCACCAATAGCAGATGTTTTAACAATCAATGCATTGTTTTTATTACCAGCTAGTGCAGGAATCCAAAAATCATCTATTTCAATTATCTTAGAAGCTTCAGCTACTAGAGTATTTGCTTCTTCAATTGCATGAATACGGGCATTAAATTCTTTGATTTTTTCTTGAGTGTCAACTGTCAATCGCTTGAGTTCTTGAAATTGCTCTTGTATCTCTTTAGGTGCTTTGAGTTGCTTAGCAACTAACGCAAGATTGTCATATTGACTTTGACGTGATTTTAGTGCAGTTTTCATATAGTTAACAGCACCTTTTAATGTGTTAACATCTTCTTTAGCCCAACGTTGAAGGTTCGCATCCAAAGCAGGTATAAAATCTCTTTCGGTCGTTAAATTGATCGATTTCATAACCTCTAATTGTTTTGTGAAGTCAGCAATTTGTTGGTCTGTCATTTTAGATGATGGTTGTTTTTTAATGGATGCTGCTTGTTGCTTAAGTTTTGAAAATGAAATTTCAGGAATGTTTGATTTCACACTATCAGCGAACGCATTAACAGACATACTGCTTGCAAGAACCAAAGACAATACAGTATTTTTTAACATCGCTTCATACATCCTTTTTCAATATAGCCTAGAACTTGCTTATAATACAAGATATGAGATTAAAAAGGAATAACATTGATGTTTAGATTTGTATATCTATATTATTCCTGACATCCGTTAATGCAACTTTTCTAAAAAACTTTTCAACTGTTCCACTTTGTAATCGGTATTGTTTTCCCAAGATTTTAACGGTGTTTGATCTTCAGGTGCTTCAACGCCTTCTCGAATATATGCATATGCAAACTGGACACCATGATGTGTTTTTACTTTGATTTTTTTTCTTTGATAATAATCCGGTGCACCTTCAAACTCATCGATTTGGTCTAAAAGTTCTTTACGTTGAATTTCATATAGTTCCCCGATTATACGGTTGATTGGTTTTTTGATCAAATAAGGGTAGTTGCCAAAACTATCCTCAAACATACCAAACTTACCAACAGTTAAAGCTTTACCTAGTCTTCTCGTAGATTTTTCTAAAAGCTTATCGTTATCAAAACCTTTTTTTAGTGATCCATAGACAAATAAAAATTCATGGAAGGGTTCAATTCTTTTAAAATATCCTCTTTTTACAATCGAGATCATTCCACGTTCATGGAGTCTATGTAAATATTTTCGGATAGTATCCTTTGAAATACCATCCATGTCGACAAACGAGAAAGGAACAATTTGATCTATCGCTAAAGTATTAATTTTACGTTCAAGTTTATCAATAGTTTGCATTTATTCCTCCTTTTATAACGTGACTTAATTATACAATATTTTATATAAAACTGTCACGTTTATAAGTAAAGGATTTGATAGGATAGTTGGGCTTAAGTTGGCAATATAAAATTTTAACGAATGAAAAAAACTTTTTTCAAGGTGAGATTGAATTACGTTCTTTAAAATAAAAATTTCATTTTGTAAATGGAATTTCTTTTAGTGAAAAGTCCCATGTTACTTTGGAATCTTTGATAATTTGAACCGCTCTTTCAAGAGCTTGATCGCCTTTAGGGTTGTTATCTACGGATTTAATAAAGGCTTTCGATAGTTTTCCACAAAAAGATATTCTAACTACTTTACCGCTCTTAGTCATTTTATACGCCATGTACTCATCTTTTTAAAATCAATATTGGATTATTATACCTGATCTATTCAAGAGGGTACAAATATCATATGTTATTCGAGATAATCAACTGCAAGTCACCAAACCTATTCAAAATATTACAGATGAGCAGAAGCACGTATTAAAAACGCTAACCCAAAAACGCTATACGATATTTTACTTAATGTACTAGATTGTTTACAAAATTCGACTATACCTCATTTCCTCTCAATCCATTTCAATACCCAGTTTAATTTTTCCTACCTAAACCTGTACCCCTTTTACCTAGTGTGATTTAATTTGACCTAACAAATATTTATAAGATATAGACTTACCGACATTCATGTTGATTGAGCTTTATATCTTTGTACATTTATTTAAAAGGAAAATCGATGGAAGAGTTTAATGGAATTTTACAAATGTTAAAAGATTTATTTCCTAACCAAATGACTCTTGATAAAAAAGAGGTATCTAGTGTTATGGGTATTAGTTTATCAACTTTGGATAATTACATAGCTAGAGGCTATAAGTTACCGAAATACATAAAAATGGGCAATTCAAAGAATTCGGTAGTCCGATTCAATATAGTTGATGTCGCTAAATTTTTAGCTAATGCCCAAGTTAAAGTGTATGAATAGTCTTTGTTATTCATATGTGATGGAATGAAACTTATAATCAATAATGCAATAGAGGAGGGGAGGAAATGAGCAAATTCAATATTTCTAAAAAATTTAGTGGTGTGTATAGCTACGAGCTGAAAAATAAAGATACAGCCTATTACATTGGTGTGAATACGTCTGATAAAAAATATATCAAAATTAAAGTTGGTAAAAAATCGGAAGGTATTACCGAACAATATTGTCATATGAAACGAATTGAATATCTCAATAAACAAAGGCTTGGTGAAAACCCTATATTGGGAGCAAACAAGAAACGAGAGATAGTTCTGTTCGATACGTTTGCACAAGAATATTTGAGTTATCTGGATGCTGAAAAGCGTACGGGATACTGTGAACGTAATAAATATAATGTTCATTTAAAAGATCGTTTTGGATCGATGGATGTACGTAAAATTACTCCTGAACATATTAATGAGTTAAAAAAAGAACTCAAAGAGGGTGGAAAAGCGGATGCTACGATTAGACATGTTATGTCGTTTATATCGTTTGTCTATAACTATATGATCAAGAATGAATTATATGATGGGTTGAATCCAATGAAATCACCCAAAGTCAAATTACCAAAAATAAATAATGCAAGAAATAGATTTCTAACTCTTAGTGATATTGAGATACTACTAGCAACAATCAAAGATGAAAAGCTTTTGGATACATTTGTACGCTTTGCCCTTTCTACTGGTGCAAGGGTAAGTGCATTACTAGCGATTCAAAAAAAAAATATTGATAGAGATAATAGAGTTATCGTATTAAACGATTACAAAAGCTCATCAACCTATTTTGGTCACTTGAATTCAAAACTATTTCCAAGTTTAGATTTTTTAAATGAACTAAAGCCTAATGACTATGTGATAGGGATAGATGGTAAAAAAATAAATCCAACAACCGTTCAATTACCATTACGATTTATCTTTAATAAACTATTCAATCAAGGTCTTGATCGTAAAGATATAAAAAATCGGGTTGTAGTGCATACGCTTAGACATACTTTTGCTTCGCTATTAGCTATCAATGGTACACCTATTTACAGTGTACAACAACTCATGAATCATAAAGAAATCAAAATGACCATGAGATATGCGAAGCTATCTCCAGACTCTTGTAAAACCTATGTCGATAATTTATTTTGAAAAAAAGTAAAAATTGACTATTACCTCATTTCCTTATTGAACTATCTATTTAATAGTTATGGGGGAAATGAGGTAAATAGGTATTTTTTAAAAAAAACAATAATGAAATCAATAATAGTAAATTAATATTAAGGGGTTTCAATGAAACTAGAAAAATTTGTGCATCATGGAAATTATAATTGTTCCATGATTTATAAGGACGGTCATATCAGGTCGTGTAATTTTAAGAAAGTATTTAAAGATAGGTATCGCTTTAGTACACAGGATGTAGATAGATGTGAAGTAGATGAATATGGGTGTGGTTTAATATGTCCCAGTCATTTTATTTTACTAAATTTAGGTTCATTTCAAGAATGTGAGCCAATTGAAGTTGTAGAAAATGAAAAAGTAGAAGAAATACCCGTTTCCCCATTTATTCTTTTATATAGGATAATGAGAAGAATCCTAAAAATTTAAATTTTTCATTATGGATTTATACTCGTTATTTCTATCCTAGCAAAAATAATTATTCCCCTGTCCCATAGAAATAAAAATATTGAACTACAACCTATACAAGGAGTTTTCAATATGAAATTGATGACAGAAGAACTACAACAACAAATACCGTTGCTCTATGCAACGGAAGATACACCGTTAGAGAAGAAGATGGTTTATGCCAAATTCTTTACCCCTGATGCTAACTGGACATGGTACGTAACCGAATATGATCCAAATGAGAGATTATGTTTTGGTTATGTCATTGGTCATGAAAGTGAATGGGGCTATTTTAGCCTCGATGAACTAGAAAGTGTTCGTGGTCCCTTTGGACTGGAAATCGAACGTGATATCCACTTTGCAGCAATTGTCTTTAGTGAACTACAAAAGGAGCTTTTATGAAAGCGACTGAAGCACTAAAACAAGCGGTACTTAGACGAACCGATGAAATTGATACCGATGGGTATCATCAAACTATCATGAATATCATGTACGAGCAATGGCAAAAAGAAAATGCTATGAGCTACAGCGATATTCTCAACTGGTTTGGAACAACCTATGGAAGCCTTGCTAAATTTGCAGTATTGATTGGTAAATACAATCAACAAGTCTGCAATGGCGGGCATATTCAATACTTTGACAACGGCTATGCCGATGGTAAAGGTGGATTTATGAGCGATCATGATCCAAGTATACCTTTACATAAAGAGTTAATCAAACTTTTCACAAATGCTAATTTGGACGATGACATCTCACAACAAGTATTACGCATACTTAAATGCTTTGAGATTGAACTCGATGAAGAGGAAGAACTAGAAGACTTTTCCTATCTAAGCACACTGGATTCTCGCTATTACCAAATCAATGATGCATTCATGAATATATTAGAACGATATTTTGAAAGCAAAATCATGGAGCAATCCAATGAAGATCATTAAAGAGGTCAAAAACGGAACGTCATATACACGGTTTGTCGAACATAATAAAAATATGTTCAGGTTGACCTATGATAACCGTAATGGAGTACCGTTAGGATTTGACTATCGATTCCAAGCACAAATTAAAGATGCTGATAATCTATGGCAAGTCATAGCAGGTAAAAACGATATCGGGTTTAACCCGATCATATATGTATCCTCGCAAGAACAGAGAGAAAGAGATGCAATGACATTTTTCAAACTCATGCAGGATCATATAGAACTGATTTACTAAAACACATTGAGCCACAGGCTCTTTGTGTCTTAAATGAGTGTTTTTTTTCTAAACCATATAAAATATAGTAATTTCTCCGCTCCTGTGAGGGTTCTGTGAGTTTAATGCCCATAAAATAACCTCATTAGAGATATTTTAAACGCTGAGAGAAGATAACGATGGAAAAAGCACTAAAAAAGAAGCCAATTAAGCAAATCAAAGAGTACATTACAGAGATCGAGTACCAAAAGTTGATGACGTATCTAAAAGGTAAGGAAAATTTGCATTCCTGTACAAAATCGAATCTTGCTAGAACTTTTACGTTGCTTTACTTTACGGGATGCAGACTTAACGAGATCAAGCAACTAAAAGTTAGAGACATTAAGACAATTATCGAAATGACCGAGTTTATCATCGTTACCCATAAGACTCATAAAGAGCGTAAACTCTTTTTTTCCAAAAATGCGATCAAAGAGATTCGAAAACATTTTGATATGGGCAAGGAGAAGAACGATAGCTATATTATTGGTGTTAAAGGGGATTACTCTAAAACTCCATCAGTCTCTACATTTATTGGTATCGTGAATCAATTTATCCAAGAGGTGCTAGGCAAACGATATAGCTCACATTCATTTCGAAGTGGTTTGATAACCGAAATGAGCAAATCGGTCAATCCAAAGTTTATTCAAAAATTCATTGGCCATGCTGACATTAATACAACGATGCGTTATATCAAACCTACGGATGAAGATTTACGTGAATGTATGGTGCGGTAGTTTTAAGAAGAAAAATAAAAAAACTCGACTTATCTCATTTGCTATTGCTGAGGACATGAGATGAATGTGAAAAATAAAAAAATCTAGTTGATTTTATCATTTGCAAAGAATTTAGATAATAATTACGTTTGGCTTTACCTAGTCGATATCACCCTTATGCTATATTTAATAAGCACAAATAAGATTCAAGGCTATGTATCCAATATGGAAAATACAAATAATAAGTTGTCGTTAAAACAGAAACAAAGCCGAGAAAAAAAATATTTGATGAAAGAAAGTTCGATTGATATTGATATAACCCCTTATAAATACCTAGCTAGTACAAGGACATTTTCTTTTAAAATAGTGGCAAAATATGAGTTAGCTATTCGAAATACAAACAATCGAAAACTTATTCAAGAAATTATTATCTTATTTCAAAAGAGCCAAAAAAATATCCAATACTATTTTGAAGAGTACAAAAAAAATCAGCATTATGGTGACATGAACATTGATGATGTTTATATGAATGGGGAAAAGTATTATCGTAATATTATGAAAAAAATCACAGATGAGTTGAAGCTTTTTCCTTTCCAAAACTATGATAGCAAGCTCAAAGACATTTATTGTCGAGATCATATTTTTGATAAAACAATATTTGATGTAATTTCAATTATTTATGAGATCAATCTTTTTGAAAATCATGATCGTACTATTGATTATGATAATTTATTGGATGCCATAAAGAAAAATATTGCCAAGCCAAATATGATGATTAAGCATAAGACTATTGAAATCAAACTCTATCAAATTTATGACAAGGTATATATTGAATCAGTTAAAACAGTAAAAAATTCTAAAATCATATATATTGAAATTATTCAAGCTATTGATATCAACTGGAGTCCAGATCAAATAAATAAATTGTGGATTGATGATGTTAAGTCATACGATGATGTACTTAATTTTTTAGCTATAAATGGAGATAGGGCAAGTCTAGTATCGTCAAATTTTGATTTTGGAATTCCAGAATTACCATTCATGATGGGTGCCAAATTTGAAGAGATTACCATGAATAAAAATTTTTTATTTTATAGCATTGAAAATATGATACTGAATAATAGTTTTATGAATTCTTTTGATTTTGTTGGGTTTGGTTTGTTGGATAACATAGAAATAGAAAAAGTTAAAAAGGATGGTTCGTTTAAGCATATCAAGAATATTCTCAAGAAAAAACATGATTTTATTCAAGATTTATACGTTTATGATTGGTTTGAAGCACTTGGTAAATTTACTACAAATTCAGTTAGACTAAAAAAAGTAGAAGATGCTTTTATTGATATGCCTGATAAAATTAAGAAAGGATTGGATATTACGCCTCCCTCTACTAAAACTCTTCAAAACCGACAACTTCTATTTACAGATGGTATTGAAAAAAATTATTACCGCTATTTCTAATTTCCCGAGAAAATATAAAAAGTATTTATTTACTCCATTTTATTTTAAAAAATATTGCAATAAAAGAAGTTTTTTGTTGATTTAATGCTTTTGCAAAATTGAGTATCTCCCGAAATTTATTTTAAATTAATAATTAATTTTCTGACTATCAGCTTATTTTGTGACGATAAAATTTTAGCTGTTAGGAAGATTTTAGACCTAAATATCTTTCTACACGGCTGTAGGCTCGAACAGTAAAACTGTTCGAAATGTGTCAATTTGACCAACAATATTGCCTCTTGAATGAGGCATGATTTATTATAAAGGAAAATCATTATGAAAAATATAGTTGAAGTGGATGGAAACTCTCTAACAATTCTTGCAATTGAAAAGGAGTTGGTAATATCTAAATTTTTATTAGAAGAGCAATTGACATTAAATAAAAAATTGAGTTTTGGCAGTGTTATTGAATTTCCTGCTGATGAATTGATAATGAGTGAAGAAGCAGTATTACTACAGGCTCCTAATACTGTGTTTAGAAAGCTGATTCACAGTGATCAAGTTTCCCTTGATAATAACATAAGTGATAGTTTTAAATCGATCAATTTTCGGTCTGGATATGAATGCTTTTATGTAAGTGTTTCAAAAGACGAAATGTCTTTTTAAGAAGCCCGTAATACGTTTGACGAGTGTTTTTTACATTTAGCTACACAACCCTTTATAATTTACGAAACTAAATATGAAACGGTTCTAGTGATATGGTTATTTCTTGGAAATGATTTGAAAACGTATAAATCATTTTATGGTGATTTTTTGAAATCTTCAAATGAAAAATGGTATTTAGAGTTATCGCTTTTAGAAAATTCGGAAATTCAGATAAAACATAAATTGTTCCCGAAAATATCTACTCTAAATTGGCAAGAAGGTTTTAGTTTCGATAATTTCGATGATGATAGCGTGAGTACCTGTACCATGTATGTTTTCAATGTTCCGCGTGATGAAAATGGTAATGTACTATTTGAAATACCAGTTACAAGACTTCCATATCCTCCAAATAATTTTTATGACAATTTATTACTAGAATTTGAAAATACTCATGTTGAAGAGATGCAAAAAATTCGATATGACTATACATATAAGCAGATAAGTAATTATCAAAAAACTTTAAATCTTGATACATTTGAAGAAGCACAGGATAGATGGAATTATTTTATTGATCATAAATGTATTCCATCAGGTATGGAATTAATATCCATTGATGGTGAGATACTATCTTTGTCTGATATCTTAAAGAATCCTAGTGGATACAATGGCAAAATGTTTCAAGACCCTATCAACGGTGTAACCGATAGATTTAATGCACTTCTTGATTTAAGTAATCCAAGCGAACCAAGTCTTTTGGTGGAATCAATTGACTTGCAACAAACAAGATACTATTTTGGACTTGATGCCGCAACTTTTTTATTATTTTTAACGATGTTCAAGCATGAATATTTCAAAAAAAATGATAGCACTGTTTACTATCAACAGTTAGGAAGACTCGGTACCTTAACCGATAGTGATCTTAAATTAATCCATAATCATTATGCAATCAATGGTATCAATATCAAGGCATTCAATCAGTATTATCTATTCAAAGATTACGATCTGGATATAAAAGGTAAAGTTATCCCGAGCGTAGACAACTTCTAAAAATATATTTTAATCAATAATTATGATCTCTTTTTTGATCCCATTAAAAAGGACACTCAGCTAAAGGGAGGTAAAAAAGGGGAATCCGATAGCGGAGAGGTATTGAGTAATTTTAGAAAAGGTCTAACCAATTTAGGTCTAAATCCAGATAAGATGATTAAATCGTACTATGACGATTACGCCAATGAACACCCAAAAAATTACCTATGGGAAAAGATTCATGGCTACTCACAATCTGTTACTGAAGAAGATATCAAAGAATTTGATGCCTTTCTTGGTTGTTTTGAATTGGGTAAGCTGATGGATAAAGAGCTCTTTATGCAGGTTATGAATATCCTTTTATTGCAATTGGTTGCAACGATTGATGGAGCTGAACATAGTCCCATTGTTAATAAGTCAGGTACCTTTGAATATATGTTCGTTTTTGTAGGTGAAGGTGGTATTGGTAAATCTAAGGTCTTTAGTACAATGTTTGAAGCCATAGATGCGAAAAACTATTTCAACGGTGAGGGTAATCCTGATTTTAGTGAAAAAGCAAAAAATCTTGATTTTCTGACATATGGACTAACTGAAATTTCTGAGTGTGAAGGTATTACATTGAATGTAAAGCTGTTGGATAATACAAAACGTATTATCAGTCGTTCAGAAGATAATATCTATGACAAAAAAATTAAGGCAATGAGGATTTATAAGCGGTATTCAATGTTTATAGGAACCACAAATGAAAAGTACTTTGTTCTGGAGTCAAACTTAAGACGGACAGGGACGATACCTGTTTTAAAGATTAGTGATGAAAGGTACAACATTGATTATGCGAAATTGTTGGGTATTTTTGTAAAGAAATACTTGAGTGGAGAAAAATGGTGGCTTAGCCGAGATAATGATGAAGATATGAAACTATTGGAAAGAATGGATTATGTTACCATGAACCATCACGCTGAAGGTGAAGTTATGTTGTTGGCCAAAGAGGTTTTCAAGAGAAATTATTATGATTCAGTTAATAATCAACCGTTAACTTATATGGGGGTAGGTCAAATATGGCTTGCATTGACAAAAACTCTTTCAAATGACACCCAGGAAAAGCGATTGGCAAAGGCACTACGAAATGAAAAGATTATCCAGAATAGTGATTATCGATTTTATGTTTCGACTAGTTTGGTGCAAAATTATAACGAAGCTGTGAAAAATTTCGAAATGAATTAACTCTTCCAATTTTACCTTGCTTGTTTTGTTTAGCAAGCAAGGAGTCTTTCTTGTAATATATGCGGATCATTGAGCCTATTAGAGCGAACAATCTCTTTTTAATCAATATCATCCCCCCCTTCGAAATCTATTTAATTATCGCTCTAAATAGGGTTAATAGTTTGGAAGTGAAATTCTGCGACAGGAAATGCGGAGGATGTAATAGTTCAATTGTCAAGCGAGCCAATCTTTAGATTTGTTCTCCTTATTGTCAAAAGTAAATAGTATCCAGTAGCCTGTAATCGTAACGGCAACCATCAAAGGGGTTATCTATATCGTGGAATAGTTTTCTCTTTTGTAATAATTTGTTGGCGGTAACGTAGTTTGCGTAATCAATATTTTTTCTTAATACAGATATAGTTATTCTTTATTTGGAAATATTGCTTATTTAAACTTAAGATTGATATTGTTTTGGCTAAAATAGTGACTACTTATAGCAAAGTGGTGGAATCGATAATGGCACTCTCTGAATCAGATACTCGTTCAAAACTCATTGACCCAAGAATCAAAGAGAGTGAATGGAACGAATCCCATATTGTTAGAGAATATTACTTCACTGACGGACGTAAACTTATCGGTAACAAAAGAGGTAAACAATATTTTGTGGATTACCTCCTTACCTACAAAAATACCAACCTAGCCATCATCGAAGCCAAAGCCGAAAACAAAGACCCACTGGATGGATTACAACAATCTATTAACTACGCTGAAAAACTCCGTATCGATTACGTATACACCACTAACGGACATAAAATCTACGAACACTCATTAAAAGAGGGAAATGGAAGATGGATAGAGAGTTATCCAACACCTGTCGAACTATTTGAGCGAAAATACGGACAGCCCCAAACCAAACAAGAAACAATAATTACCTATCCTTTTCATATCGAAGGGTCAATGAAACCCCGTTTCTATCAACAAATTGCGGTTCAAAAAACGATTGAAGCAATAGTGAATGGGGATGATAGAGTATTACTTACTTTAGCAACGGGTACGGGTAAAACCTATATCTCTTTTCAAATCGTGTACCGTTTATTCCAATCCAAATGGAATCGAGACGGAAGTGACCGTAGACCAAAGGTATTGTTCTTAGCGGATAGAAACGTATTAGCCGATCAATCGATGAATACGTTTAATCCATTGGAAAAGGATTGTGTACGCATTAACGGTAAAGAGATTAAAAAACGAGGGGGAAAAGTTCCCACGAATGCCAATGTCTTTTTCGCTATTTATCAATCCATTGCCGAGAGAAAATCGGATGAAGCCAATACCGAAGATGATGTAACTGCCTATTACAAACAATACCCCCATAACTTTTTTGATTTGATTATTATCGATGAGTGTCACAGAGGAAGTGCCAATAACGATAGCAGTTGGAGAGAGATACTTAACCATTTCAAATCTGCTGTTCACTTGGGATTAACCGCTACCCCTAAACGGGATGATAACGGTGATACGTATGAATATTTCGGTGATCCAGTCTACGAATACTCTCTCAAAGACGGGATTAATGACGGGTTTTTAACACCGTACAAAGTGAAGCGGATACAGACCAATATTGATGAATACCGATTTGATCCTAACGATATCATTACGGGTGAACTAGAAAGCCAAATCGTTACACTAGAGCAGTTTGAAAAGCAAATCGTAATCCCTAAACGAACCGAGTTGGTAGCAAAAACGATTTTAGAAAATATGAATACAATGGATAAAACAATCATTTTCTGTGTAAACCAATCTCATGCATCCGATATGAAAATCGCAATTGATAAATTCAAAACGATCAAAGACAATAATTATTGTGTCAGGGTAACATCGGATGAAGGTGACATAGGGAGAAATTTTTTAGAAATGTTTCAAAACAACGATAGAGATATTCCAACCATACTCACATCCTCAAAGATGTTAACGACGGGTGTCGATGCTAAAAACGTTAGAAACGTTGTATTAACCGCACCGATCAAATCGATGACCGAGTTTAAACAGATTATCGGACGAGGGACAAGGGTATACGAGGGAAAAGACTTTTTTACGATTATTGATTTTGTAGGAGCTACGAATCTTTTTTATGATGATAGATGGGATGGAGAAGCTGAGGAAGTTAGTGGAGGAAAAGGAGAAAAACCACCGAAACCTCCAAAAGAAAAAGGTGATGATGAAAATGGTGATGGTAATGATGAACCACCTATTATAGTTGACCCACCGTTTAGAGAAAAAGTAACCATTGATATCAGAGGTAAAAAGCTAAAAGTCATAAACATCGAAACAACCTATGTCGGTGAAAATGGTATCCCACTCAAAACCGAAGATTATTTAGAACTATTGATCGGTGTATTGGGTAAATTTTACAATGATGAGAATGGCTTAAGAGAGATATGGAGCAATCCAAAAAACCGTAAAGACCTACTAAATAAACTCAAAGAGATGAATATCGATGAATCTCAACTCGATGATCTAAAACAGATATTTGAAGCAACCGAAAGCGATATCTATGACGTATTGGCACATCTATCATTCAACATGGATATTATGAGTCGTAATGAGCGTGTTATAGCAGTTGAGAACTCTGATTTCGTAGAGAAATATCATAATGAAAAAGCAAAACAGTTTATCGAATTTATATTGGATAGATACCGTAAGGACGGTGTGAAAGAGTTGGATGATGACAAGCTCGGTAAGTTGGTGGACTTGAGCGGATTGGGAACTATTAGAGAGGTAGCATCCAATTTTGGTGGGATACCTCAGATGGGGAATGAGTATTTAGAATTGCAGAAAGCGATTTATAAATGAATCCAAGAAAAAAATGTACAGAAAATGAAAAAATCATTTTATTTGATGAGGTAGATGGTCTATGTCCTTTATGCACTATTCCATTAATGTATGAAAAGGCTGAAGAACTAAACAAAAGAATAAATTTAGCACATATATATCCACACAGTCCAACTGAAGAAGAAAAAAAAATATTAGCAGGCGTTGAACAGTTATCTACTGATTCAGAAGATATAAAAAATATAATATGGCTATGTCCAAACTGTCATGAAAAATTTGATAAACCACGAACATTGACTGGATACAACCATTTATTAAATATAAAAAAAGAGTTGCTAAAAAATAGAAAAATTAAAGAGGAGTTTTATAGTTATAACATTGAAGAAGAAATCAAACAAATACTACGAATTTTAGCAAATGAATATATTGAGGATTCTTTAATAATTTTGGAATACGATCCAACCGTAATTGATAAGAAAACAAATACCACTCTAAATCCACTAACAAAAAGGAAAATAAAAAGACATGTTAGTGAGTTCTTTAATATTATAAAACAAGAATTTAAGAATATTGATTCAATAAATGTCAGTAAAGCAGAGCAAATAGCTATACAGATAAAATCATTTTATTTAAAAGCCTTAGAGAATGATACTAACCAAGAAAATATTTATAGATATCTAGTTGACTGGTTACATAAAAAAACAAATGTAGAAGAAGAAGCATCATCGATTATTATTTCATATTTCATTCAAAATTGCGAGGTGTTTCGTGATATTTCCAAGTAAATTTACAAGTTATGAAGAATCAATTATTAATAAAATGATATTAATTTTGGAGACGAAAAAGAGTGAAATATTTAATATTAATTTGCTTTATAAAAATTTAGAAAAAGAGTTTGAAAATATAGATGATTTTATTTTTGCGCTTGATGCTCTTTTTGCTTTAGGTTATGTAGGTAGCATTGAGAATCAGGAGTTGAAGTATGTTGGTTGAAATAAAATGTGATATTTTTAAAAATAAGATAGTCAATTTTCATTCTGGATTAAATGTTGTTTTAGGTGATGAAAATGCAAGTAATTCGATTGGTAAATCAAACCTATTATTGATTGTAGATTTTGTTTTTGGTGGAGAGACTTATTTAACTCATAGTAGTGATGTTGTACAAGAGATAGGACATCATGAATTTTATTTTTGTTTTGAATTTGATAAAAGATACAAATTTAAAAGAACAACTAATAATGCAGAGAACTTATTTCAATGTAATGAAAATTATGAAATTTTAAAATCAATTTCACTTTCGGAGTTTACAACTTTTTTACAAAATAGTTATGGTATAAATTATGTTGATTCAACTTTTAGGGCTTTAGTTAGTTTATATATTAGGGTTTGGGGGAAATATAATTATGATATTAAAAAGCCTCTCAAAACATATGAAAATGACGGAAATGAAAAATTAGGGATATATAATCTCATAAAATTATTTAATAAATATAATGAGCTTAAAGAGATTAACGATAGAATCAACAAAGACACCGATTCTAAAAAAACAATTACTTCAATGTATAGAAGTGAATATGCAACAAAAATTACAAAAGCTCAATACAATAAAAATCAAAGAGAAATTGAAAATATTTCGAATGAAATAGAAGATATAAAACAGAATATTTTGAAATATGTAGTTAATGTCGAAGAGTTAATTGATAAAGAATTGCTTGAATTAAAAAAGGAAAAGAATAAACTTCTTGATATAAAAAATGACTATGAAAATAGACTATTAAGAATCAATAGAAATTTAGATAGTAAAAGCAATTTGAGTTCAAAACATTTACAGAAACTACAAGAATTTTTTCCTAATTCAAATATTCCTAAAATTGAGGAAATTGAACAATTTCATATTAAAATTAAAAATATTTTGGCATCTGAAATCAAAAAAACTAAAGAAGACTTAGAATATAGAATTTCTATAATTAATAATGGAATAGATGATGTTGATAAAAGAATAAGTGATTATCTGCAAAACACAACCAATCCAAATGTGATTATTGACAAAGTGTATGATTTAACAATTATGCTCAATGAAATAAGAAATACAAATAAGATTTATAGTGTAAAAATAACAAAAGAAGAAAGTATTAAATTAGCAAAAGATGAATTATATATTAAATTAGAAACTATAATTGATGATATTAGGAACAGTATTAATGCTAAAATGATTGAAATAAATGTTAAAATTTATAATAATAAAAACTCTCCAATAATCAATATAGAGAAAAATAGTTATTCACTTGTTAAACCTAATGATACGGGTACTGGGACTAGCTATATGAATTTATTGATTTTTGATTTGGCAATTTTGCAATTGACCAATTTACCACTTATCGTACATGATTCAGTACTTTTTAAAAATATTGAAAATCATGCAATGGAAAATTTAATTAAATTTTACGACGAATTTGAAAAACAAATTTTTATTGCTGTTGATGAACATAAAAAATATTCCAATGTGGTATCTATATTGGAAAAACAGCAAGTGATTAAACTTGATAGTGAGAATGTTTTATTTATAAAAAAATGGAGTAAAACATAGCATAAACCTTTTTTTTGATGCTATAAATAATCAAAAGATAGAAGTTGTTTAATAGATTGTCGAAACAAAGTTAGGTTAAAAAAGTGTCCATAGTTAAGGAAATGATTAAATGGAATCAAAAATAAATAGAATAACAGACATACTTCGTCGTGATGACGGTATCAGCGGTGCAATGCACTATACAGAGCAGATCAGTTGGATACTTTTTTTAAAATTTCTCAATGATCTCGAAGACTCAAAAGCCGATGAAGCATTACTTATTGGTAAAGACTACAACTATATATTAGATGAACAATTCAAATGGAGTAATTGGGCAGTTCCAAAAGTAAATGGGAAAATCGATCTCATTAATGCAAAAAGTGGTGCTGATCTATTAGACTTTGTAAACAAAGAACTATTTCCGTATCTCAAAGGGTTCAAAAATATCACCGAAGACCCTAAATCAATCAAATATAAAATCGGGGCAATATTCGAATTCTTAGATAACCGTATTGCCAACGGTCACACCATCAGAGAGATATTGGATATCATCGATGAAATGGATTTCCATAACCAATCCGATCTATTTCAACTCTCAATCATCTACGAAAAACTTTTGAAAGATATGGGGAATGATGGTGGAAATAGTGGGGAGTTTTATACACCACGTCCACTTATCAAAGTAATGACGGATGTGGTTAATCCACAAGTCGGACAAACCATCTACGACCCCGCTGTTGGAAGCTGTGGATTCCTTATTGAAGCATATAACCACATTCGATACATAGATGCAAAAGAGAATAAACAAAGAGAGTTATCAACCGAACAATTGAAGTTTTTGAGTGAAGATACATTTTTCGGAAATGAAAAAACACCTCTATCGTATGTAATGGGTGTTATGAATATGATTTTACACGGAGTTGAATCACCAAACATTTCAAAAACCAATACACTTACAAAAGATATCAGAGGATTGGAAGAGAAAGATAGATTTGATATTATCTTAGCGAATCCCCCTTTCGGTGGAAAAGAAAAAGAACAAATCCAACAAAATTTTCCGATCAAATCAAATGCAACCGAGTTACTATTCTTACAACACATGATGAATAGTCTAAAAGTAAATGGACGATGTGGGGTAGTGATCCCAGAAGGTGTTTTATTTCAAACTAATAATGCAGTTCAAGCGGTTAAGCAAGAGCTATTAGAGCGTTTTAATGTTCATACTATACTTAGTCTACCAGTTGGTGTATTTTTACCGTATAGTCCAGTTAAAACCAATGTAATATTTTTTGATAGAAATGGATCAACTTCAGATATTTTTTATTATGAAGTAAATCTATCATCAAAGCTTACAAAGAAAAAACCGATTACCTACGATCACTTCTCAGAATTTCTATCCGTATGGAAAGACAGAACTATTACTGAAAATAGTTGGATTGTAAATATTAATGATATTCAAGACTTTGACATATCAGCAAAAAATCCAAATCGCAATGATGCAATAGAGCATAAATCTCCGATTGAGTTAGTGGAAAATATAAAACTCAACAATGAAGAAATTAATGATTTGATGAATGAAATAGAAGCAATATTAATTGGAAAAGATATTAATGAATGAGTTATATATTTTTCCAAATGGCTGGGAATTAAAAAAACTTTCTGAATTGAGCATTTTAATTACAGATGGGGTTCACAATTCACCGCAATATGTAGATAATGGTATTCCGATGTTAGATTCGAAACATATCGATGATCACTATAATATTGATGATTCAAATCCAGAAAAATTTATATCTGAAGAAACAGACAATTTACTTTCTAAAAGATGTAAGCCACAAAAAAATGATGTATTAATAAGTAGCCGAGGGTCAATTGGGAAAATTGCCATAGTGAAGGAAAAACAAAATTTCAATATCATGGGCAATATAATCTTAATACGTTCATCAGATAAATTGAATGTCAAATTTTTGACATATTCAATTTCTAATAGTTTAGAAAAATTACAAAAGATATCGAAAGGTGCAGCACAAAAAGGACTTTATTTAAATCAAGTAAGAGATTTTGAAATTCCGCTTCCATCGTTATCTGAACAAGAACGAATCATTTCAAAACTTGATTTACTTTTTCAAAAAATCGATAAATCAATCGAACTTCATCAAAAAAATATTGATGAAGCTGATACTTTTATAGAGAGTGTTTTGGATGAAGTTTTTGGAGAATTGGAAGTCGAAAAGAATGTATCATTAAAAGAAATTACAACTAAAATCGGAAGTGGAGCGACACCTTCAGGTGGTGAAAAGTCATATAAAACAGAAGGTATAAGTTTAATTAGAAGTATGAATGTACATGATTATGGTTTTAGATTCAAAAATCTTGCTTTTATAGATGATACTCAAGCTAAAAAATTGAGTAATGTAACGGTCGAAACAAATGATGTTTTATTGAATATTACTGGAGCTTCTGTCGCAAGATGTTGCATTGTTGATGAATCAATTTTGCCTGCTAGAGTCAATCAACACGTTTCAATAATTAGATTAAAAAACGATATGTTACCAAGATTTTTACATTATTATTTGATAAGCCCTTCAATTAAATCTGATTTATTATTTGGCTCATCAGGTGGGGCAACAAGAGAAGCCATTACCAAAAGTATGATAGAAGGCTTTACTGTCCCACTCCCTCCACTGTCAGTTCAACATAAAATTATCAATTATTTAGATTCTATTTCTGGAAAAATGGAAAAAGTTAAAACGATTCAAAAAGAAAAAATGGATAGTCTCAAAGCGTTGAAAGCGTCGATTTTGGATAAAGCGTTTAGAGGGGAGTTGTAAAGTTATCCACTCACTCCAATATTTATATTTTAAATATGAACCATCGTGTGAACAAAAAATTTGAATTTCTCGAATTACCTCATTTCCTTATCTGTTTGGATAGATGGGAAAATGAGGTAAATAGGATTTTTTAGATTTTTTTCTAAATAATTGGACTGAGAATTATTCTAAAGCTATAAGTACGGTCTTAGCATCACATAACACACGCTATAGATCAAAGTTTATAAACATCAATATCTTTTACTGGCAAAGTGAAATTTTCGTTTATAGCGTATTTATGGCTATCTATGGATACTTGACCTATTTATGAAATTAGAAAAATTTTGAATTTCTCGAATTATCTCATTTCCTGATTAGATTAAGCAATATGAGAAAATGAGGAAAAGCTTATTTTTTATATTTTTATTTGATTTAGAAAATCGTAAATATTATTATTGGTGCTTTTATTTAAATTACAACTCCATTCTTTAATATCAGAAAAATCATAATCAACTTTCGCTTTAAATTTTTCAATATTATATTTACTATCATTATGTCCATCTCTTAGTTTGAATAATACGATAAACATATCCAAGTAAATACCTTCTTCAAAATTAGATATATAGCTACTTATAATGTTCTCAGAAAGTGCGAGATTGCTCATTAAGTAAAACTCTAAAATATTAAACCAAGTTGTTTCATCACTAGGATTCAATATGATTAATTTTTCAAAAATTTCTTTAGCCTTAATATTTTTATTTTGCTTAAATAGACATATACCGTAATTACATAATAAGTTAGGATTATCAGGAAATTGCTTCAAAATAATGGTAAAAAAAGTTTCTGCTTCTGTGTAAAAATTATGTATCAATAGTCCATTTATCAAAAAATAGATAAATGTTAAATTTTTTACATCGTTGTGTATAGCATATTCATATTGAGTTAATATTTCACTTTCAATCTCTGTTAATCTAGCTGTTAAGGCTCTTAGATTATGATTTGAACTCATATACATAGAATCAATTTTTAATGCTCTTTCGCAATACTCTATAGCCATGTCATATTTTTTAGTTTTTTCATAAATTATAGATAAGTTGTGCAAAGGCTCTATATAGTTAGAATTTAAATTAATAGATTTTTCATAGCACGCGATAGCATCATCAAATTCATTTTGACTAGCCCAAATATTGCCTAGATTATTGTAGGCAACTTCACAATTTATTAGATTTAACTCAATGGCTTTTTTGTAGGATTCTATAGCTTTTGAATATCTTTTTTCATTTTGATAACATATACCATCTTGCAAATATTCTTGGTATGTTTTATTTTTTACCATAGGGGTATAGTATAAATTATTAGCTTTATATAGTTCTTCACTGTGAAGCACTTCATAAGCTAATTGTCGTAGCAAAATATAGTGATGGTTATATAAAGATTGTGTTATTTGTCGATTGTGTACATTTATAGTGAATTGTCCAAATTCTTTTTTAAATGGTTTTATCTTGGTATGATCAATGTCAATATGTGCACCACCATCCTTATGTGCAGTTGTCGTAATAACCTCTAATCTTGAATATGATATGGCATCAATAGTTATGATATTTTCTTTTAACCAATCATCAATAAATATTAGCTCTTTTTTTGAGGATGTATCCAAATAAGGTTTTTGTCCTTCACCTGTCATCATGATTGGAATAGAAAATGATACATTGATGTTTTTTATTAAAGGGTGCTCAGTCTCATTTCCGAGTGTTGATAATAATTTAATAGATTCTTTTTGTTTTAATTGCTTTAATAGAGATGGACTAGTGGGGTTATTGTCATAAAGCAAAGTTCGTAATGTAGAAGAGATTTTAAGTGCTTCTTCAATTCTACCAATGTCATAAAGTTCACATGAATTACGTAATAGCTTGAGCTGTTCTTCAAGTTTTTTTATAAGCAAGAACAAGACCTTTATAATTTTCAATGAGTATACAGTAAAGATGATATGGTATTAAAAAAATTGTAATAAGTAAATTTATAAATTTCGTATATTTGCCCATTACCTTATCCAAACACTTGAGCAGGCAAATGAGGAAAAGCTTGATTTTCAAAAAAAAACTAGAAAATCAAAATCTATAATATGCTCTTTAATCGATATTGTATGATAGTTACGTAGCGATCGTTACAAAGGGCAGGGGACAAGGTTAGTCATACGATAGCTATATCAATCAAGAAGAGATAGAATAAATTGCATTGCTATAAATAGGCTATAAAACGAAAAATTTGGATACTGTAAAATGTTTGAAATCTGGGAATTTTTAGAGGATTTTTTGAAGTAATCTTGATAGAAACAGTTAGACAAATTAAAAGTGATTTATCGATATCAGAATCAAAATAATCGTGTTGTGCTTGATAGCTTGAAGAGAGTAGTAAAAGTGAGTAAAGTCACGTTTAAATGGCTATAATGGCTATTTAAGGGAGTTTGGTTGGTTGCGGAAACAGGATTTGAACCTGTGACCTACGGGTTATGAGCCCGTCGAGCTACCGGGCTGCTCTATTCCGCGACGCTTAAATTGTTGTAAAAATAAATGGTTTAAATATTAGAAGAGATAATATCTAGGATTGGTTGCGGAAGCAGGATTTGAACCTACGACCTTCGGGTTATGAGCCCGACGAGCTACCGGACTGCTCTATTCCGCGGTAAA
>JAYVLH010000123.1:0-3443 GCA_043759555.1 Sulfuricurvum sp.
TGATTCCCTCTTGTGCTGCTAAGAGCTTGTATGCTTTTGGTTTTTCCATTTTATCGTCCTCAGGTTGATTTTCAATCCGTTTATTTTTGGAATTATAGCATTTAAGGGCTTCAGATAAGATGGGTAAATTATTTGTTATAATAAGTAAATTTTAGATAAGGATAATG
Source organism: Sulfuricurvum sp. (assembly GCA_043759555.1). GTDB lineage: Bacteria > Campylobacterota > Campylobacteria > Campylobacterales > Sulfurimonadaceae > Sulfuricurvum. The sequence continues at coordinate 168 of JAYVLH010000123.1, forward strand.
TACATGCCTGATTATCGAACTATCATTACCCTCAACCCTCAAATACGCTCAGGAAAACCAACCATTCGTGGTATGCGAATTACGGTTTATGACATCCTCGACATGCTTGCAAGTAAAATGAGTTTTGCAGAAATCATCGAAGATTTTCCAGAACTAAACGAAGAGGACATTCTTGCATCCTTGGCTTATGCTGCAGATAAAGAACATAAACTCTCGGTTTGTGCGTGAAACTCCTATTTGACCAAAACTTATCCTACAAGTTGGTTGCAAAAATAAGTGAATTATTTCCAAACTCTGCTCATGTTGCCGCTTTACACCTTGACAAAGCATCCGATCAAGAAGTTTGGAAATACGCAAAAAATAACGATTTCATTATCGTGACCAAAGATTCTGATTTCAATGATCTCTCCACTTATCACGGCTTTCCTCCGCATATTATCTGGCTTCGTATCGGAAACGGTTCAGTTGAGCGAAGTTCATCAGTTCTTCTAAATAACGCGGATCGGATTAAAACGATGATACAGAGTAATCAAACTGGTATTGTTGAAGTTATTGGATGATTTTTTCGTCATTCCCGCGAAAGCGGGAGCTGCCGATAAAAGGAGAAGTAGCTTAATAGCTATATTTTTTATTACTAGTTGAGCCAAAATTTGAATTTTGACTATTACTATTTTTGTATGGATCACTATAGCCTCTTTCGCCAGTATAGGGATTACTATTACCTTTTGAAGAGTAGTTATCAACTTTTGTACTATTCGGGCTACTTCTATTGTACCCCTCAACATACGTTCCGTTACTCTTTGTATACCCATTAACATATTGATCCGCACCTGCTGAAGCAACAAACAAAACTAAAATACCTACTATCATTAATTTTTTCATTTCATACCCCTTAATGACAGTGATAAATTCCTGTACTATGATCTACATGACAACCAGTAGAATTTGTCCCACCTGAATGTGCATACAAAGAAGAAAATCCAATTAACATACAGAGAAATAACACTTTTTTCATAATAACGCCTCCAAAAAAATCTAACTAACTATAGGTAGTTGATGTAAGACTATATTCCTATTAAACTTCATATTAGATTAACTATAGGTAGTTTATGCGCGAAGTCACTCAAACGGATATTGATACGTTCTACCGTACTATCGGTATAAATGTAATGCGCCTGAGAAAAGAAAAAGGGATGACGCAACTCGATTTAGCCCTTTCCATTGGACTTAAATCGGTCGGGCTTATTTCCGTCGCTGAACTCTACCACAACAAAAAACATTTCAATCTTGAACATTTATACAAAATTGCCAAAGTATTAGAAATTGATTTGTGTGATTTTGTTCAAGATAGAGAAGAAATAGAAGCTGAATTCCCACCTTCGCAGGAATAACGAGAGGATTATGTAAACATTTTTTGATACTAAATACTAGTTAAAAGCATACTTCGATTTTATATGAGCTACTACATCCTGATGGCTTGCAACGGTTGGAGCATCAATTTCTCGCTTCAATTGATTTTCAAGTTCACGATGAAAACTTTCTTTTTCTGCCGTAAGCGTTACAGCGTTTGATGGTAATGTTTGGAAAAAAGCTTTTACTTTATCAAGTATGGATTCATCATTAATTTCAAGATGGTAAGCTAACATGTTTTTCTCCTCATTTTAATTCAATCATTATATTTAGAAATTGTATCACTAGTTTAATGTAAACACTCCATAACCCTATCCAAATCAATCGTTGCATTTACCTGTGATGGGGGTAATGTTTCGGCAATATGCAGGGCTTCAGCAATCCCCTCTAAATCCACAAACTGCACATGAGACACGTATTTAAATAACTCACGCTGTAAAAATATCTGTTTACCCGTAATAATCTTGCATCCAAAATGAGCAGGTTCTAGGGGATTATGTCCGCCGATGGGAGAAAAAGCTCCTCCCAAAATCGCTATGTCGCTGATGGCATAGAGGTTGTTAAGTTCACCCATGGCATCGATGAGTGTAATATCCGCATCCATGGTTTGGGTCTGGCTCCAACGTGAAAAACGAGAATCGGGCGCAATACGTTCGATGAGCTGCGCTACTTTGGCGAAGCGCTCGGGGTGGCGGGGGACGATGAGGAGTTTTGTGTGAGGATGCACTGTCTGATACTCCATAAATCCTCGCAAGATTCCCTCCTCTTCCCCCTCATGGGTACTTCCTGCAACAATCAATAATCCATCGGGCTTAGGATACTCTTTGGTCGCTTCGATCTTTTGCGCCAGCTTTATGTTTCCGACTACTTCGACGTTGTGCGCACCTAGTGCGATGAAACGCGCCATGTCCTCACTGCTTTGGCATAAAATAAGATCGCATTTTTCAAACAGTCTCGCATAAAACCATCGCATTTTGTAATATTTCGGAAAACTTCGATCACTGATACGGGCATTAAGGGCAAGTACCCGTGCACCTCGGAGAGTACAAATACTAAATAAGAGATACCAGAATTCAGCTTCTAAAATAACGACCGTTTTAGGAGCACGTATCCAAAACCATAGCCATGGCTCAAAGGGAAGATAGCGCACCTGTGCTGTATATTTAGATGCCGCCTCATATCCGGTATGGGTGATGACGCTGATAGCAATTTTAAACCCGACCAAACGCTCCAAAAGAGGCGCAATAGCTTTAGCTTCGCCTAATGAGCATACATGGAACCAAATATCATGTTCTTTATAGGGGGCATTATTCCACAGAAAAAAGCGTGACGGTATCGAATGACGGTATTTTTTTTTGAAAGCAATAAAAAGAATAAAAGGGAGAGCTATCACAAAAAGAGTGATAGCTAAAAAGGTGTAAAGAAAATCAAACACCTTCACGATGAATCAGCTTATTCGCCAAGTGTATCGTCGGATGGTTCAAGATACAATAATCGTCCGCAATGAGGACACGTGACAATTTCTTCACCTCTGATTATTTCACTGTAAACTTTGTCACTAAGCGCCATATAACAGCCCATGCATGCTTGGTTACGGACAGGAACTGCTGTTGTATTTTTTGCCCAACGACGAATTTTTTGATAAAAAGAAAGTCCTTTTTGATTCATTGCACCAACGAGAATCTCTTTTTTTGCAAATATAATTTTACGTGCTTCATCAATATGAGCCAATTTAACATCAACCTCTGCTTTAACACCAGAAAGGTTGCCTTCGATTTCGCTTGCTTTTACTTCAAGTTCTTCGATTTTAGCTTTTTTGTGATCAATAAGTTTTTCCAAACGTCCGATTTCTTCATTTGCAAAATT
>JAYVLH010000124.1:0-10473 GCA_043759555.1 Sulfuricurvum sp.
CATTATTTTTAAGAAATATGTGGCGTAATGAAAAAAAATAGCCGAAATAACTCTATATCATTTATTTTTGGAAGCGTTTGTTCCATTCTCGCCGCAGGAGCTTCTGTAGCTTTTATGGAATCGAGATGCTGCGCACGGTCTCTACTCTTTTAGTATAAAGTGGTAAAACTCCTGATTTAGGTATTTCGCGACCTCATGTTCATCCTCATCAAACCACTGCGCATCATTTTGCATTTGACAGGCTGAGACTTTGTCTTTCATTTGTTCAAATGTCTTGGATTTGCTAATCGTTTTATCTTTAAAATCTTCAATATTATGGCACGCCATACACTTAGCATCATCAAAAAGCTTTTTACCATTTGACATGTCTGCATACCCACAGATACAGAAGAAGACACTAAACACAATCGTCATTATTTTAGTCATCATATCCCCATTTTTTTGAATCATCTCATAAAATATGGGAAGGAGTCTTTTGCATTTTTAATTCTGATACTTTTATATCATCAAAAGACTCTTCATTAGTAACATATCTTATAATAATATATAAACAAATAAAATTACTTTTTCTCAAAAACCTCATTCGAAAACTCACCTTAATCAAGCAGCCTATAGGCAGGCATCCTCTGTAGAAAACAGGTTTTTCGCTATATATAGAAACTAACTCAGAGTCATATATTGCCGATTTTTAAAGTCCATACCCCGAGCAGCCCGTAATCAGCATGTTGCAATCGATGCTCTTAGTAGTGCTATCAAGCATAGAGAGCGCTTAGAGTAACTGGACATTAAGATAGTAAGAATCATTCGTTTTTAGTGCCTTTTAATATTGAAAATATTTTTCCTGCACATTGATCAACACAAACCATTAGTCCAATCCCAAATGCCACAAGAACTGCTATGACAAATCCAACTGTATATACATCCATAATAGATCCTTATCTGTTGATATAGTTGTAGTGTAACAATGTTTAATTATAATAAATTTAAATAGTTTTATTAAACTTTATAATAAATGTTACTAATACCGATTTATTTCATTCGATTTATTCAAATAAAATACTTTTTCTCAAAAACAACACCTAAAAACTCACCTTAATCAAGCAGCCTATAGGCAGTCATCCTCTTTAGAAAATAGGTTTTCCGCTATAATTCGACATATTTAAATCATTTTATTTCAGGGTCATTCATTGCCGATTTTTAAAGTCCATACCCCGTATCAGCCAGCCGGTGATCAGCCCGTTGCTATCGAAGCACTTAGCTCCAGCATTAAAAAAGGTGAGCGCTATGTCACCTTAGAAGGTGTCACGGGTAGCGGTAAAACCTATACTATGGCGAAGGTCATCGAGAGCGTTCAGCTGCCGACGATTATCATGACCCATAATAAAACTCTTGCGGCACAGCTGTACAGTGAGTTTCGATCTTTTTTCCCTGATAATCATGTTGAGTATTTTGTGAGCTACTATGATTACTACCAGCCGGAAGCGTACATCCCACGTCAGGATCTCTTCATTGAAAAAGACAGTTCTATTAATGAAGAACTAGAGCGTTTACGCTTATCCGCTTCTGCAAATCTTCTAAGCTATGATGATGTTATCGTTGTAGCTTCCGTCTCTGCCAACTATGGGCTTGGTGATCCAGAAGAGTACGAAAAAATGGTGCAAATCATCGCCATAGGTGATGAGATTAACCAAAAAAAGCTTCTTCTTCGTCTGGTGGAAATGGGATATTCTCGTAATGATGCTTATTTCGACGGGGGAGATTTCCGTGTAAATGGTGAAGTTGTTGATATCTATCCCCCCTATTGGCAGGACCAAGCGATACGGATTGAATTTTTCGGGGATGAAGTAGAGCGGATCAATTTTTTTGAACCTCTGAGCAATACCATGACTGAGAAACAAGACACCGTTACAATTTTTGCCACCAGCCAGTTTGCCGTGGGGCAAGAAAAGCTTTCCCGTGCCATTAAGAGAATCGAAGACGAACTGGGCGAACGGCTCCAAGAGCTAGAAGCGCAAGGGAAGATGATCGAGGCACAGCGGCTGCGCCAGAGATGTGAATTTGATCTCGAAATGCTCCAAGCTACCGGAATGTGCAAGGGAATTGAAAACTATTCCAGACTTTTGACCGATAAAAAAGCGGGGGAGGCTCCTTATACCCTTTTGGATTATTTCACCCTCCATCATGACAAATTTCTCATAATTGTAGACGAATCACATGTCAGTCTACCCCAATTTCGGGGGATGTTTGCCGCAGATAGAAGTCGTAAAGAGGTACTTGTAGATTATGGATTTCGCCTTCCCAGCGCGCTCGATAATCGTCCACTTATGATTGATGAATACCTCAATAAATCGTCTCATTATCTCTTTGTCTCCGCCACACCATCTGCGCAGGAACTGGAACTGAGCTCCGTAGTTGCACACCAAATCATCCGACCTACCGGTTTGCTTGATCCGCCCATCACCATAAAGCCTTCCACAAATCAAGTGGAAGACCTGCACGACGAGATTAAAAAAACGGTGGCTCTGGGAGATCGGGTACTCGTGACGGTTCTCACCAAAAAAATGGCGGAAGCACTGACCAAATACCTCGCTGATTTAGGGATAAAAGTCCAATACATGCACTCTGAAATCGATACGATTGAACGTAATCAGATCATCCGTGGACTTCGCGTAGGGGATTTTGATGTTCTCATTGGGATCAATCTTCTGCGAGAAGGGCTTGATCTCCCAGAAGTGAGCTTAGTCGCTATTTTGGACGCGGATAAAGAGGGCTTCTTACGCTCAGAAACAGCCCTTATCCAAACGATCGGGCGTGCAGCGCGTAATGAGCATGGTCGTGTTATTCTCTACGCTCAAAGAATCACGGGCTCAATGGAACGCGCTATCAAAAAAACAAATGACCGACGCGCCATCCAAGAAGCACATAATCTGCTTCACGGTATTGTTCCTACGACAACCAAACGCTCGCTGGATGAAAATCTCAAGCTCGAAGATGTGGGTGATCTCTATAATCGTTCCAAAAAAGCCAAAACGCTTCCTGCGGCTGAGCGTAAAAAACTCGTGGAGGAACTTAGCCTAAAAATGAAAGAAGCTGCTAAAAAACTTGAATTTGAAGAAGCCGCACGTTTGCGGGATGAAATTGCAAAAATAAGGAAATTATAACTCATGGATGAAATGCTCAAAAATCTAGAAACGTCTGGCTACATTATTTTATTTTTCTACTCACTCGGCGGCGGGTTAATCGCTCTTATCGGAGCTGGTGTCCTTAGTTTTATGGGAAAAATGGATTTAACGCTTTCCATTTCCATTGCCTTTATTGCCAATGTCATGGGGGATGGTTTACTCTTTTATATGGCTCGCTATCACAAGCGTGAAATGATGGAATATTTGAGCAAACACAAACGTAAGCTCGCTTTTTCCCATCTCCTTATAAAACGGCATGGTGCATGGATTATTGTACTCAAAAAATTTATTTATGGACTCAAAACCCTTGTACCGCTTGCTGTTGGTTTGACAAAATATGACTTTTGGAAGTTTAGTCTCTATAATGTAATCGGAGCATTCATCTGGGCAATTATCGTAGGTGGAGGCAGTTATCTTTTTGGAGGGGCAATTATTGAAGGATTCAAAATAGTTTCAGATAAACCCTATCTTGCTCCTGTAACGTTAATCATCATTAGCGCTAGCGTATGGTTTTATTTCACACAAGCAACCAAGAAAAAAAGCTAAAAGACTAGCTTCTCATCTGTTTTTGGTGCCTGTTCTTGTGTTGGGCTAGGTGCTTGCGACACATCGGTAAAGCTTTCTGTTGCATTGGAATCGCTATTTTTATTTTCAATATAAACGCCCGCAGGACGGTCAAAGTAGCGTTTTGTATTCGGATACATCCGGAATAAATCTTCGTAGTAATAACGAAAGACCTGCCCGGCAGCACGCCCTCCTGTTTCACTGTGTCTCATTGGTGTGTTATTGTCATTTCCAAACCATACAACCGTTTCTACCGTTGGAGAATAACCGATAAACCATGCATCCACATTATTATTGGTTGTTCCTGTTTTACCGGCAATCTCTACACCCGCTACACGCGCCGATGTACCTGTCCCATACGACACAACATCTTGCAAAATAGAGGTCATCAGATAAGTCTGTTCTCGCGTATCAACTTGATGACGCTTATTTTCATAACGATACGTTTCCCCTTTTGGTGTAATGACTTGACGAATTAAAATAGGATTGGTTTGAATTCCGCCCGTTGGAAACATCGTGTAATATTTTGCCAAATCGTAAGGTGAAATGCTAATCGAACCTAAAGCAATCGAAAGGTCAGGAGGAAGATTTTCAACGATCCCAAAACGTCGCAATCCCGCAACAACCTTTTGAAATCCCATATCACTGACCATATTGATGGTTGCCAAATTTCGAGAATGGGTCAAGGCATCTCGGATGCTAACCATCCCTTTATATTCATTTTTATAGTTTTTCGGTTTCCACTCTTTGTCTTCACCATTGTCACCTTTGTAGCTGTAGGTACGGGCAATGTCGGGGACCAATGAGGCAGGAGACATACCGCTGTCAAGGGCTACTTGATAGATAAACGGTTTAAAGGCAGAACCTGGTTGACGCTTGGCTTGCGTTACACGGTTGTAAGAACTAACGGAATAATCATACCCTCCAACCATTGCCAAAACTTCCCCTGTATTTGGGTCCATACTCATCAATGCGCCGTTAAGTTGAGTCTTCATAGTTTCATCAAGCGCGCCCACCTCTTCTGCTCGTTTTAAAATTTCATTTCGTCCAGATTGAAGTGCCTTATAACCTGCCTCTTGAAGTCCCATGTCAATAGTCGTATAAATCTTGTATCCGCCACTGCGAATATCAGGGAATGCATTGCCAAGCTGACGCATAACCTCATCGATAACATATGGACCTGAATTTTTACTCAGTGTATCATTAAAAACTTTGGGTCGTTCTAACGTTGCTTTGTCATACGTATCTTGATCAATCCATCCCAATGTCAACATCCGTTCAATAATACGGTTTGCACGCCCGAGCGAAAGCTCATAATTTTTGGTTGGGGCATAAAAATTTGGCCCTTTAGGAAGGCCCACCAATATCGCCATTTCTTTAAGCGTTAGCTCTTTAAGCTGTTTATGAAAATAACCATCAGCAGCTGTTTTAATCCCATAATATCCATGACCCAAATAAATTTCGTTTAAATACCGCTCCATTATTTGCTCTTTAGTCAATTGCTGCTCAATACGAATGGCGTATAAAACTTCTTTAAATTTACGGGTAAAATTTTTATTTCGTGTCAAAAGGGCATTTTTAACCAACTGCTGCGTAATGGTACTAGCACCCTCTTGAAGCTTTCCAACACTTACATCCTTGATAATCGCTCGAAAAATAGCATCAGGATTAACCCCATGATGCTCAAAAAAATCAGTATCTTCGATCGCTACCAATGCCTCTATCAAACGAGGAGGAATGTTTTCATACGAAACATAATAGCGATGTTCATCACTAAACAAATTCGCAATTTTTGCACCATTTCGGTCATATACTTCGGTAGTAAGACGTGGTTTGTAATTGATAAGACGTTGTGTTTCGTATTCAAAGCTATAAATTACGTATCCCAAATATCCTACAGGAATCAAAATAAGCAACACAAGTGCAATCAATAAATTTTTATTCATACTTTTTCCTATTTTAAACTCTAAATTCTCTGATTCCAAAATCAGCTTCCATTAATCGGCAGGTGTAAGGATCTTTTGGATGTGCAATCACCTCCGCCATTTTACCCTCTTCCACTATCATTCCCTCTTTAAGGATACAAATATCCTCACACAGTTTTCGTGCGACACCCATATCATGTGTCACAAACAGCATCGAAAATCCCAGTTTTTGTTGAAGATTTTGCAGAAGGTCTATTAACTCTTGTTTAGATGCAGGATCAAGCGCTGTCGTAGGTTCATCCAGCAACAGCAGTTTGGGTTCAAATCCAAGCGCCATAGCAATCACCACACGCTGAAGCTGCCCACCTGAAAGCTCATTTGGATAGCGTTTCAACAGCTCAATATCTAATCCAAGCCATCCGAAAATTTCATTACAGCGTTCTTGAGAAAGAAACATCTGGTCTTTGATTTTTGTCAATGGAGAGAGTGCCGTAAAAGGGTTTTGCGGAACCAGCGAAACACTTTTACCCATAATCCACTCAAACTCCGTACGCTTTGCCAAGCTCACGTCCAAGGCACTGTCATTAAGACCTAGCAGCGTCTTTAAGATCAACGACTTACCGCTGCCGCTTTGCCCCACCAATGCCAATGACCTGTTAATGTCAAAAGAACACTGAACCAATATTTTTCCTGCATGAACAATTTTTAGCTGATCAATATAGATAGGATTCATAGTGCTATTTTAGCTTAATGTGATTAAAACGCTCACACACCGCCATAAGCGTCTCTTCTGATATATCTGTACGGGCTATCAGACGCAGGATTGCCTTTTTGACCGTTGGCTGCCGAATAGCACCCACCAAAACACCAAGTTCTTCTTTGAGCGTCGATTGAATTTCGATAACCATACTGTTATCACCTATCTCGATGGGAACAATCAGACCATCTGCTTTTATTCCCAGCATCTTGTGAATAGTTTCCTGATGAGAACGTATTTTTACTTTTAACGAAAAAGTATTTTCTTGAATATAGATAAGGGCATGATGGGCTAATGCTGTATCATAAAGCGAAGGGGCAGTGGCATAAATAACGTTTTTGGCACGATTGATCAAATAATCACTGATGTGGACTGATGAGAGAACATACGCCCCAAAACTCCCGTATGCTTTTCCAAGCGTCCCCATTTTTATCATATTTGCGGTAGGAGCAATGTCATAATAATCCAAAATACCCATAAGATGCTCACCGATGATTCCACTACTGTGTGCCTCATCGAGGATTAGCAGTGTGTTATAACGTTCGCACAGCTCAATAATTTCACGAGAGAGGAGATCGCCCCCCATTGAGTAAATCCCCTCTACAGCAACGATAATCCGTTTTTCACTGGCTTGTTTCAAAGCACTTTCCAATGCAGCAGAATCATTATGGGCAAAAAATTCAACACGTCCCTCGCACATTCGCGCACCCGCAATACCGCTGGCATGGTAATCGCTGTCCATTAACAGCAAATCTCCTTTACGCACGAGCGATTCGATCAAACCAATATTAGCATTAAACCCGCTTCCCATCACAATAGCCGCTTCAAAACCGTTTGCTTCACACAAAGCACTCTCAAAAGCATGATGTATCGGATGATAGCCATTGACAAGCATGGAAGATTTTGGAGCGTGATAAGGGTATTGTCTAAGTGTTTCGCACGCTTTCTCATGTAGCTCGTTCAAATGCGCCAATCCGAGATAATCGTTCGATGCCATATCTATCAACGTTTCATCCACTAGCAGACGCTTACGGTAACGCCCTGAGCGTTTGAGCGCTTTTAATTCATTGTGGTAAGGATTATTCATAAAAATGGGTTCAACGCTTCGACACAAAGACCCATTGCTGTACTCTCAAAGCCTCTGGTTTCACGGATATATGGCTTACAAAAACCCTCGACCATACATGCACCCGCTTTTCCGCGCCATTGGCCGCTTGCAATATAGCGCTCAACATCATCTGGATCAAAAACATCGAAAAAATAGTGTGTAGAAGAAATGTCGAGTAATTCTAATCGGGGTGTTTTGTAAATCATACAGGTCAAAATAGCTACTTCACAACCGCTTTGTGTTGCTAAAATAGCTCTCGCATCGGTTTCGTCTTTCGCCTTACGCAAAATCTTACCCTGTGCCGTGACTACTGTATCCGCAACAAGTAAGGGAAAATCGCTGCATCCAAATTTTTCATAGTTAACACGGTATTTTCCCAATGTAGCTTGATAAACAAAATTTTTCGGAGTTGGGGCAATGATAGAATCTTCATCGAAATCGATAGACTCTTGAAAAAAAGAGATGCCCGCCTTCCTAAGAAGCTCTGAGCGGGTGATAGAAGAAGAACACAGTCTTAACATTAATGTGCGTTACGTAAAACAACACCGATAAAAATAGCAATAACACCTAATGCAATATTGAGAGGAACCATGTATGTAGCAATCATATTCAGCATCTCTTTAGCACGTCCAAGATTGTCTGCTTGCAATGCTTTGTGTGCTTGGGATCTGCGGTACATCATAACACCCAAGTTGATTGCCATAATCATCCAAATCGCTTCTTTGATATGAATGGTTTGATACAAGCTCATTGCATACGGATCAATTATATTGCCCATATCATCCAATGCCGCAGCACGAAATCCAAGTCCAACTGCCATAATAACGGCTGTAATAATAAGCACAATTACAAACGGCAATACAATATTAAACAATCGCCCAAGTGTGTGAACCGCACGTTCCATACGCATTTTTGGATCTGCGATCATGGCGCATGATTGATGTGTTGCAAAACGTATCGCGATCATACCGCCCACCCAAATAACAGCACTTATAACATGAGAAAAGACAATCAGAGTACGATGATCAGCGAACAGTTGGTAGATAAGATCTTTCAATTTAATTCCTTAGTGATATACGCCAACGCATCACGCAGCGCATCATTTATTTTTGCAGGATCTTTTCCGCCGGCTTGTGCAAAATCTGGACGTCCGCCGCCGCCGCCACCGACAATCGGTGCGATAGCTTTAACCCAGTCTCCTGCTTTTACGTTTGAATTTTTGACCCCGCTTGCGAGTAACACTTTATCGTCTTTAACTTGGAATAGCATGACACAAATGGAGTCGTGCGTATTCTTAAGCTCATCGATACGTTCTTTGATATCACCGATAGTAAGTTCCGCCACAACCACTGCTGTATTGCCCATCATCGTGACCGCAATTTCTTCTTTGGAAGAAGAGGCAAGAGCGGTTAGTTCAATTTTTAGCGTTTTGATCTGATCTTTCAAACGATCAATACCTGAGAGCAGATCACGATTTTTGACCGATACTTCCACCTCTTCGAGTAAATGACGCTGCGCCTTAAAGAGGTTATAGGCTGCGTTACCGCACACAGCTTCAATACGTCGAACGCCTGCACTTACACCGCTTTCTTTGGTAATGATAAATGTCCCGATGGATGCCGTGTTATCGACGTGAGTACCACCACAAAACTCGACAGATGCCGACCCGAAATTGACAACACGGACCGTATCGCCGTATTTTTCACCAAACTGCGCTTTTGCACCGCTTTTTTTAGCTTCATCAATACTCATTTCTTTGGTTATGCCCTCTAGAGCATGTAAAATGTGAAAATTCACACGCTCTTCGATTTGGGCTATCTCATCATGACTCATCGCTTTTGGATGAGAAAAATCAAAACGCAAACGGTTATGTTCTACTAATGAACCCGCTTGGGAAATATGCTCACCAAGCAACTCATAAAGTGCCGCGTGCAAAAGATGGGTCGCCGAGTGATGCTTCGTAATTTCATTACGAGAAGTATCGACGATCGCGTCTACTGTTTCACCGACACTTAACGTCTCTTTTGTTTCGATACGTGAAAGATTAAGACCGTGAAACTTTTTCGTTTCACTCACAACGGCTTTTTCCCCTAACATTCCATTATCACCGCATTGTCCGCCGCTTTCGGCATAAAAAGGAGTTTCTTCCAAAAGGACCCACCCTTTTTGGTGTGCATGCAGGGACTCTACACGTTCAAAACTTTCACCCAACAATGCTTGAATTTTTACCGGAGCTTTGGTGTACGCATACCCGATAAAAGTGTTGACGCCAAATGTCTCAAGAAGCGTTTTAAAATCACCTTCCACAGCCGTATCTCCCGAACCTTTCCACGCAGCTTTTGCGCGGGTACGCTGCTCTTTCATAAGAGCTTCAAACGTATCCGTATCCAGTGCCAAATGTTTCTCTTTAAGCATATCTTCCGTCAAATCCAGTGGGAATCCAAAAGTATCATAAAGTTTAAAAGCCACTTCACCGCTAAAGGTCTCTTTTGTAGTGCGCAGTTCTTCGTTAAAAAGCTCGATACCTGATGCGATCGTTTTGAAAAAACGTTCTTCTTCCAGCATGATCTGTTCTTTTAAAATAGAGAGTTTTTCAACGATGTAAGGGTATTGTTTCCCCATAAGTTCTGCAACCACGTCCGCAATTTCAAACATAAACGGTTTCGTAAATCCAAGCAAATACCCGTGGCGTACAGCACGTCGCAAGATTCGGCGAAGCACATAGCCGCGTCCTTCATTTGAGAAGTTTGTCCCCTGAGCCAAAAGAAACGTTACCGTACGAATATGATCTGCGATAACACGATATGACGCACCAGTCGCATACGTATACGGCTGACCGATAAGTGCTTCCACTTTACGGATAATAGGCATAAACAACGATGAATCGTAGTTGCTTCGAACACCTTCAAGTACCGCGACAGCACGTTCCAGTCCCAT
>JAYVLH010000125.1:0-14201 GCA_043759555.1 Sulfuricurvum sp.
GTCACGCTCAACGCTATGAGCGGTAAGGGTGTTCACGTCGTAACAGTCAATGATTATCTAGCCACTCGTGACAGTGCTGAAATGTCCGCACTTTATTCATTCCTAGGATACGAAACAGGTGTTATTTTAGAAGGTGAATATAATCCGGCCAATAAACGTCTTCAGTACTTGGCAGACATTACTTATGGTACAAACAATGAGTTTGGTTTTGATTATTTACGTGACAATATGACCTATACGAAAGAGCATATGGTCCAGCGCGGTCACTCTTTTGTTATTGTTGATGAAGTGGATTCGATTTTGATCGATGAAGCACGTACCCCACTGATTATTTCAGGTCCTACTAATCGTACACTTGAAAACTATACACGTGCGGATGCAGTAGCAAAAGCGCTTGTTAGAGAGGAACATTTTACGGTAGAAGAAAAAGATCGTTTGATCCTGATGACAGAAGAGGGGATCATCCAAGCAGAAAAACTTTTTGACGTCGATAATCTTTACAGTGTTGAAAATGCATCTCTTTCGCACCACCTCGATCAAGCGCTCAAAGCCAATTATATTTTTGAAGTAGATGTAGATTACGTTTTGAGAGATGATCAAGTCGTCATCGTTGATGAGTTTACAGGACGTCTCTCTGAGGGGCGACGTTATTCAGAAGGGTTACACCAAGCACTCGAAGCCAAAGAGGGTGTAATCATTAAAGAAGAGACACAAACGCTGGCAGATATTACCTTCCAAAACTATTTCCGTATGTATGGAAAAATAGCCGGTATGACAGGAACCGCACAGACAGAAGCAACAGAGTTTTCTCAGATTTATAATCTCGATGTTGTTTCAATCCCTACTAATGTTACCGTTATACGACAAGATCTTAATGACTTGATTTACAAAACTGAATCAGAGAAGTTTGATGCCGTTATTGTCAAAGTCAAAGAACTTAGCGTTACGGGTCAACCCATTTTGATTGGAACAGCATCCATTGAAAAATCTGAAAAACTTCATCAACTGATTAAAAATGAAAAAATTCCCCATACGGTTTTGAATGCTAAAAATCATACCCAAGAATCTGAGATCATTAAAAATGCCGGTGTAAAAGGGGCAGTGACGATTGCAACCAACATGGCAGGACGCGGTGTTGACATCAAAGTCAGCGATGAGATAAAAGCCCTTGGCGGTCTTTATATTATTGGTACAGAGCGACATGAAAACCGTCGTATTGACAATCAGCTTCGCGGTCGTTCAGGTCGTCAGGGTGACCCGGGAATCAGCCAGTTTTATCTTTCGCTCGAAGACAATCTATTGCGTATTTTCGGATCGGATAAGATCAAATCGATTATGGAACGTTTAGGTGTCCAAGACGGTGAATACATTGAATCCGCCATGGTAACACGTGCCGTAGAAAAAGCACAGAAAAAAGTCGAAAATATGCATTTCGAAGGGCGTAAGCACATAGTCGAATATGATGATGTGGCTAATGAACAACGTAAAATTGTTTATCGATTTCGTAGCGATCTTCTCGATCCAGAGTATGATGTTTCGATTAAAATTGATACGATTCGTCAAGAATATGTGATGCATCTATTGACTGATTGCGGAATATTTGATGGTATGCCAAGCGAAGATATGAATTTAGAGCTTCTTGAAAAACGTATTTTGGAAGAAGTGAATATTAATGTTGATTTGAATTTTAGCAGTGAACTTACTTTTGATCTTGTTTCTGCACGTGTATATGGAGAGCTTAAAAAAGATTATGAAGATAAAATGTCTCCTATAGATGAAGCAACACGTTCTGCAATCGAGAGAGAGGTTTATCTCAAAACACTTGATACGGCATGGCGTGAACATTTATATCAGATGGACAGTATGAAAACGGGAATTCGTCTCCGTGCATACAATCAAAAAGACCCATTGGTTGAGTATAAAAAAGAGAGCTATAACCTCTTTACGGAGCTTGTGAGTGCTATCAAGTTTGACACAGCAAAAACACTGCATGTAATACGTTTTAGAGCTGAAAATGCTGCAGAAGAAGCGGAAGCTTTGGCTCAACAAATGGAGCTTCAAAATCGTCAGGAAGAGCTTCAGATGTCTTTGAGCGGAGCCCCTTCTGAATTAGATACATCCAAAGTTGCACGCAATGACGATTGTCCATGCGGTAGCGGATTAAAGTATAAAAATTGCTGTGGCAAGTCAGGACCAAAAAAGGGAGTTTTCGCCTCTTGAATATTGTTAGCTACCTCGTCAAACGTTTTTTGCGCTTTGATAAAGAGCAGCCTTTTATTTTTCTCTCTGCACTTTTGGCATTCAGCGGAATTGCTCTTGGGGTGATGGTTCTTATCATTGCTATGGCGTTAATGAATGGTTTTGATAATGAGTTCAAGAAAAAACTCACCGTTATGAATTATCCTCTCACCATACAGCCAAAATTTTTCGGTGAAGTGAATGCGAATCTCCTACACACATTAGATAAAAAGTTCCCAGAACTCTCTTTTAGTCCCTATTTAAATGCATCTGTTTTATGCCGTTATGATACATTGCTCGAAGGGGGATATCTTTTTGGGGTTGATTTTAAGCGCGAGGCTGCAGTAAATGATATCGTAGCATTAGGCCTAAAAAAACATATTCCTACTGATTTTGAAGTAATGACTGGTAAAGCACTTTTGGAAGAGTACGCTGTTTCGAAGGGGACTAAATTAACCTACATTTTCACCCAGTTGGAGCCGGGCGGTATTTCAATGACACCAAAAATGAAACGTTTAAAAGTCACCAGCACTTTTGATTCAGGACTGAGTGCTTATGATAAAGGCTACTCCTACACGTCTATAGAATCTATGCAAAAAATACTTGGAGTCCCTGCGGGGCTTTATGATGGCATTCATGTCCACTCTCTTAATCCTGAAGCTGATATTGTCAGAATACGAGCAGTCCTGAGTGACACGGTATCTATTCGCGGATGGTGGGAAGATAATGGCAACTTTTTTGCGGCGCTAAAGATGGAAAAAATGTCACTCTTTATTGTTCTGATGCTCATCATCCTTATTGCCGCGATCAATATCATCTCCTCATTGTTGATGACTGTCATGAACCGCCGCAGCGAAATAGCACTCTTGATATCACTGGGAGCGTCCAAACAGGAAGTGAAAAAAGTCTTTTTGATCTTAGGGGTAGTTATCGGTATATTGGGTATCGTTACCGGATCACTGCTTGGTTTTTTTGGTATATGGATATTAGGAACGTTTGATATTATCTCTTTACCGGCAGACGTTTATCCAACATCGACACTTCCGCTTGATTTAACAGCAGGAGATTTCTTCTCTATCATTATTGGTGCATTCGTGATTGTTCTTTTATCGGCATGGTATCCGGCCAAAAAAGCGGCGGATGTAGATGTTCTAACTGTCTTGCGAAACGAATAAGCTACTTTTTCTTCTCATCATCCATCATCCATAAGAATGGATACGTGACAGTTCGTTTGAGAATATTAAACGGCGCAGTCACAATCTCTTTAGCAATAGCTGTTTCAACAATAGGATCGCTGAGCTTCCCCTTTAGATTAACGGTAGTGCTGATTGAGCCATCATTACCCAGTAAGATATAGCCAACCAAAGGAATTTTCCCCAGGGTTGACCCTAAATCTGTTTTGAGCGTCAGGGTTCCGTTTATCTTATCGTCGATTACATTTGCCTGTGCATTTCCCGCTATTTTTAATTCAGGAGAATTAAGGGTATAGTTATCGATAGTAAAAAGATGATCTTGATAAGAAAAATGGGCATAGGTGTCTTTTACAAAAAGACCTTTTTTATTATAATTTGGTAGAGAAAAGGTTGTTAATGAAGGGACAGTGTTGATAAAGGAGAGTACATTGTTGAGTACTTTGTACTCTTTTAGTATTGCTTCATCAATACGCATAATACCCCCAAACTGTTCTGCTTTACCGGATATTTTAAACGAAAGTGCTCCCCCCTCAAAATCACTAAATGCAAATAAATTATCCATAAAACGATCATTAAATCCTGATCCATCTACGTAAAAAAATGAATCCCTCATCGTGATATCTGCTGAACCATTTTCGAACGTCAAGCGCCCATCCATATCATTGCCACTAACGGTAGCATTGATATTATCTGCCAATATTCTTCTATTTTCCATCAAATAAAGATACGTATTTGTGGCATTTAGATGTATAGGTTTTATCGTAGTATTTGAGGTTGAATGTTTGAGTTCATCTTTCTTATTCGAAGAGAGCCAACGGAGTAATTCACGACCATTAATTCCCATATTGTTAGCACGAATATTAATGACATCCTCATCGGTGATGTTCAGCCTGTCATTAACGCGTATGTATGTTTTTCCATCCTTGCGAGAGCCGCTAAAGCGATATGTAGAAAGAGATTCCTTGTTGACCATCATAAGATGATAGGGATATTCAACAATTCCATTAAAGACTATACGTTTATCAGCAGGATTATAGTAAAGAGTTGCATTGCCGTGATTAATCTCGTAATACGATAAAAGAGGAGAATGTTTACTCAATAAAGAGATATCGGGAATATCCATTTTCCATCCAAAATTATCACTGCTTAGATTTATACCAAGGCTTTTAGAATGCAATAATATACCAGAGTTAGAAGCATCTACAGATAAATTTTGTGTATGTTTTGTATCGATATAACGACCAATATTTGGATTGATGGCAACTATATCATAAAGGGATAGTGAGCCTTGCTTGGATGTTGTTTTATACTCTCCTGAAAGTTTTGCACGAAACTGATCTTCGAGGTTGATTGTAATATTATTAAAAATCAAAGAATTTTCTTTATTCAATACAACTAAAGGAGAAAATGACGTAGGTTGTCCACCAAATTCCCATGATGACGGTTCAAAAGAAGTAAGGAGTAAGTTCTCATCTTTAGGGGAAATGTGAAGATTAAACGGATTTTTTGTGAGTTTAATATCATTTATATTGACTTTATCAAGATGAAGATCATAATGCCAATTTTTTGATGATATTTCTCCTGAAACATTTCCTGAGAGTTTATTTGGGATGAAAAAGGATAATTTTTCAATGAATGCATTATGGTTTAAAAAATTAAAAGGTATTTTTGAACGATTAAGATACAGTGTTTCTCCAAAAAAGCTCCATGTTGAAGGTGAAGTTTCAATTGTGTCTTGCTTGGGATTCATGATATAGTTTACGTGAAGCGCATTAGAAGTATTTAGCAGTGATAGTTGACTGGCATTGCCTGTTGGAGCACACATATAAGGATACACACTAACGTTTCCTACCGCTTTTGAGGCATCAAAACTACCTTTCACTTTCGCATACAAGATATTTTGATACTGTGCATCAAAGCCAGAAAAATCAACCTTTGTTCCATCGAGATTGACAAGACCTCCCGTTGTTTTAAAAACAAAACCATCGAGATCGATTTCCGATGCACCTGGCTTAAATTGACCTTTGGCTTTTGTATCGAGTGTATGCAAATTGATACTAAGATTGAGATCAACATTGGCTACACCGCTCTTTTGACATAGGGGAAGCTTAATTTTATAATGATTCAATAAAAAAAGAATATCATCATTGAGTTGTCCTTGTGATGAGAGAATAAAGGCATTAAGCATCACGTGTGGTGTAGTAAAATCAATATTTAGATGGCTTTTTTGGGTTGGAAGTGTATAAAAAGTTCCATTTTTTGGGATGATATGCAGTTTACCGTTTTGAAAGTAAACATCCACGTCCTTTGCTTTGATTGGTGCGATCAATGGATCGAATGTGTATTGCGCATTGGTTGCACTTGCATAAACTTTTAAGCTTTTTAATAAATCCTCAGGTCTGTCATAAAGAAAGTTTCCTTCGCATGAATGCAAAATTGCTGATTGAAATTGTGCATATTGGGCAATCCATGGACGTACAGCAGGATCTATTGGTATAAAGTTTATAAGATTGTCTAGCTTAGTAAAAGACTGGTCGGCAGTTAATTTTATAGAGAGCCTTGTTTGATTCCCATGTCCGAAAGTTCTGATGATTGGTGTATTAGGCACTGTTAACGAGGTGTTAAACGTAAAAATCTGTTTTGGAATATCAAGTAAAAGCTCCCCATTTACTTGATTAAGTGATGTTTTTGGAGATGAAAGTATCACATGAAATAGTTCAGGAGTTAAAGTAAATTTACCATTGAGGTGTATGTTACCATTGTGGACACTTATTTTTCCTTGTTTGTTTTTAAGATAGTGGAGTGATACAGAGAGTTGTTTATAGCGAATTGTTTTTATATCAATAGAAGTAACCCATTTTTCTACTTGTTTTATGGATTGTGGAAACTTTTTAAGTGATTTTAGCGTAATAGGCTCATTGTCACTTTTGAGTCCACTTAAATCAATCAGCGATGCTTTAACGTGAAGACTCTTATCCCATTTTAGATATACTTTGTCGAGTATAATATCCCCTAATTTGAGATGAGAAATGGTAAAACCTTCAATTAAAACAACAAAGCAAAAAAAAGTAATGAAAAAAAGAAAGCCGAAAAAAAGCAGCAGTTTAAAGTGGATTTTCTTAATTATTTTGATGATAATTCTATCGTTCATTTCTTACCTATTTACATCTGTATCATCACCAAAAATCGTTTATATACCACAAGGATCGGTCTTTAAAAGTATATCACATCTTCAAGGTCAAGGGGCTAATGTATACAAATTTGATGCCATTATTTTACGCTTACTGGGACATCCTCAGCAAGGTTGGATTGATCTTAAAGAAGAAAAGCTTAACCGCATTACATTTCTCTATCGACTCACAACGGCAAAAGCTGCAACACAAACAGTTACGCTTATTCCTGGTGAAACAACAACAGTATTTTTTGATCAATTGGCATCTGCTCTTTCCTTGGACTCCAAAAAGCTTCATGATGCCTATACCCAAGCCACAGATGTAAAGGAAGGGATGTTCTTTCCAGACACATACAGCATTCCTAAAGAAATTGATGAAGAAAAAATAGTTACATTTTTATTAGAAAGATCTTTATCGAAATACAAAAAATTATCTGAAGAGTTAATGGGCAGCTATGATCAAGATAAATGGTTACATATTGTAACACTTGCATCTGTTATTCAAAAAGAAGCAGCATCTGTTGATGATATGCCAATGGTAAGTTCGGTGATACAAAATAGAATGGCTAAAAACATGCGATTGCAGATGGACGGAACACTAAACTATGGTGAATATTCTCATCAAAAGGTAACTGCAAGACGAATTCGAAGTGACGAAACTCCCTACAATACCTATAAGCATCAAGGTTTACCAGAGTTCCCTATTTGTAATGTCAGTAAAGAGGCTATAGTAGCTGCGCTGCATCCAAAACACACCGATTATCTCTACTTTGTACGTGGTAAAGATGGTGAGCATGTTTATAGTAGTTACTTTTCTACACACCATAAGAACATAGTAAATGCTACAAAATGAAACATATGCTAAGCTTTAGAGGTTCAATAGAGGTACAAATAACAAAAATGGCGAAGTAAGTGTTATTATTCTTTTATACAAAAATAATAGGAGAACCTGATGTCAAAAATCATTTGGTCAGTAATTGATGAAGCACCGGCATTGGCGACATATTCGCTACTTCCAATCGTAAATGCGTTTACACAAGCTGCAGGCGTTGAAGTAATCACAAGTGATATTTCACTTGCAGGTCGTGTTATTGCAACATTTTCAGAGAGAATGACAGATGCACAGCGTATACCTGACAATCTAGCTGAACTTGGAGTTATTGCTACTCACCCAGACGGTAATATTATTAAGCTTCCAAACATATCAGCTTCAGTACCTCAATTAAAAGCATGTATTGAGGAACTTCAATCTCAAGGTTACGATCTTCCTAATTATCCAGAAGAACCAAAAACTGATGCAGAAAAAGAAATCTTTTCACGTTACGCAACTTGTCTAGGTTCTGCGGTCAATCCAGTTCTTCGTGAAGGTAACTCAGATCGTCGTGCAGCTGCTGCCGTTAAAAAGTTCGCACAAAAAAATCCACACAAACTTCGTGCATGGGATGAGGGTTCAAAAACTCGTGTTGCGTACATGAACAGTGGTGATTTTTATGCTAATGAGCAGTCAGTAATCAAAAAAGGTGATGGCAAAGTAACCATTGCTCTTAATGGTAAAACCCTTAAAGAGATTAATGCTTTTGATAAAGAAGTGTTAGACGGAACATTTATGAGTGTAAAAGAACTTCGTTCTTTCTTGGCTGAATCTATGGATGAAGCAAAGGAAAAAGGGATTCTTTGGTCTATCCACCTTAAAGCAACCATGATGAAAGTGTCTGATCCAATCATGTTCGGTCATGCAGTTCAAGTGTTTTTCAAAGATGTATTTGATAAGTTTGCTGCTGAATTTAAAGAAATCGGATACAACGCAAATCTTGGTCTCGGTGATCTTGAAAAGAAAATGAAAAAGCTTTCTGCTGATAAACAAGCAGAAATTAAAGCAGCAATGAAAGCGGTTTATGCTTCACGTGCACCAATGGCTATGGTTGATTCTGATAAAGGGATCACAAACCTACACGCTTCGAACGACGTTATTATCGATGCTTCATTGCCGGTTGTTGTACGTGACGGAGGTAAAATGTGGGATCCGGCTGGAAAAACACAGCAATGTGTTGTAACGATTCCTGATCGTTGTTACGCCACCATGTACTCAGCTTGTATCGAAGATTGTAAGAAAAATGGTCAATTTGATGTAACAACTATGGGATCAGTATCCAATGTCGGTCTTATGGCACAAAAAGCGGAAGAGTACGGTTCTCACCCAACAACATTTGAATTAGCAGAAGATGGTGTTGTCACGGTTTCTGATGATAGTGGCGTATTAATGACTTTCAATGTTGAAAAAGGAGATATCTGGCGTATGTCTCGTGCAAAAGATATCCCGATTAAAGATTGGGTACGTCTTGCTGTTGAGCGTGCAGACATCGAAAAAGTACCAGTTATATTTTGGTTGGATGAAGACCGTGCACATGATGCAAATATCATCAAAAAAGTAAATGAGTACCTTCCGGAGTTTAACAAAACAAACGTTGAATACTATATCATGGCACCAGAAAAAGCTATGGAATTCTCACTTAAACGTGTACGAACAGGTGCAAATACTATTTCTGCAACAGGTAACGTTCTTCGTGACTATTTAACAGACTTATTCCCAATTCTTGAACTTGGCACATCTGCTAAGATGCTTTCAATTGTTCCCTTGCTTGCAGGCGGAGGATTGTTTGAGACAGGTGCTGGCGGTTCTGCTCCTAAGCACGTTGAACAATTTATAAATGAAGGTCACCTCCGTTGGGACTCATTAGGTGAATTTTTAGCATTAGCTGAATCACTTCGTCACATTAACAAAACTAAAAATGATGCAAAATTGGCAGCAGTTACAGCAGCGCTTGACATTGCAAATGCAGCTTACCTTGATAACAATAAAGAGCCATCACGCAAAGCAGGCGAGCCTGATAATAAAGCTAGCCACTTTTTCTTAGCGCAGTACTGGGCAAAAGCATTGAGTGAGCAAACTGCTGATGCAGAACTTGCAGCTAAATTTGCTCCTGTAGCAAAAGCGCTTGCTGACAACGAAGCTAAAATCATGGAAGAACTTCTTTCTGTTGAAGGTAAAGCCCAAGATATCGGGGGTTACTTTCACTCAGATAAAGTAAAAACTGAAAAAGCGATGCGTCCAAGTGCAACACTTAACGCTATTATCGCTTCAATCTAAATCTTTTCCGGTTTTTACCGGAATCGTTTTTTATCTGTAGAAGTTTTTCTTCAGATAAAAGACGATAATTTATTGTCTTGGTTTAGCTCTTTAAATATATGCTTATGAGTGTTTTTGTTGACAAAAATAGTATTGAGTATAATGAAGAGAGTGACACCTATTTTGACATAGGAGTACAAGAATGGTAAAAGGTAAACGTGTTGGAATCGTAGGAGCTGGAAATGTTGGTTCTACAATCGCCTATTCGTTAGCGATGTTGGGTGCGTGTCATGAGATTATTTTACGTGATAACAAAATAGAAATTGCCAAAGGTAAAGCTCTTGATATGTCTCAAGCTGCAGCGGCTGTACGAAGTCACACAGTGGTAAGCGTTGCAGAAAAAATGTCTGATTTGACGGATTGTGATATTGTAGTTATTACTGCTGGAAGTCCACGTTTACCAGGTATGAGCAGAGATGATTTATTGATGATAAATGCCAATATCACGCGTGAAGTTGTTGCGGGAATTGCACAATATTCTCCTAATGCTATTCTTATTATGGTTTCTAATCCTCTTGATGTTATGACGTATGTTGCGCTTCGTGAAAGCGGTTTTGATCGCAGTCGTGTTATCGGGATGGCAGGAATTTTGGACAGTGCACGTATGGCCGCGTTTATACAAGAAAAACTTGGATATGGCGGTGGCCAAATCCGTGCATCGGTCATGGGCGGGCATGGTGATGATATGGTTCCATTGCCTCGTTATTCGACAGTTGCCGGTGTGCCACTATCGGATTTATTGACACAAGATGAAATTGATGGAATCGTACAGCGTACACGAAAAGGTGGCGCAGAAATTGTTGCTTTACTGCAAACAGGTTCAGCTTATTATGCACCTGCTAAATCTACCGCAATTATGATAGATGCCATTTTAAAAGATACCAAACAAATTCACCCTTGTGCTGTTTATTTAGACGGTGAATACGGTTACAACGATGTAGTAAGCGGTGTGCCTGTAATGTTGGGAGCAAATGGTGTTGAAAAAATCATTGAAATTACTTTGAACGATGAAGAAAAAGCAATGTTCGCAGCATCGTGCCATTCTGTGCAAACACTTATTGATACTCTCAACGCTAAAAATTTCTTTCAAGGAGCATAATGATGGATTTTCGCTTAGAAAAAGATACGATGGGGGAGATTCGGGTTCCGAATAATACCTATTGGGGAGCGCAAACACAGCGTTCATTGGAAAATTTTCAAATTGGTGAAGAAAAAATGCCGTATGAAATTACACGTGCATTTTCAATTTTGAAAAAAGCAGTTGCATTGGTTAACTGTGATTTAGGAATGTTGAGCAAAGAAAAAGCGGATGCGATCGCACAGGCAGCTGATGAGATGCTTGAAGGTAAATTGGATAGCCATTATCCGCTTGTCGTATGGCAAACAGGCTCAGGCACACAATCCAATATGAACAACAATGAAGTTTTGGCTGCAAGAGCTACTGAGATACTTGGTGGTGATTTTCGTACACAAAAGCTAGTTCATCCTAATGATGATGTTAATAAGTCACAAAGTTCAAACGATACCTACCCAACAGCATTACATGTTGCGGCGATTATTGCGGTTGAAGAACGTTTACTTCCAGCGATTGTACATTTGCGCTCAACTCTTAATGCAAAAGCAGAAGCTTTTAGTGACATTGTTAAAATAGGACGTACGCATCTTCAAGATGCAACGCCATTGACGCTTGGACAAGAAATAAGTGGTTGGGTAGAGATGCTTAACAAATGCGAGAAAATGGCAAAAACTTCACTAGAGTCTGTTCGTGAATTAGCTCTTGGCGGTACGGCTGTTGGAACAGGCCTAAATGCTCATCCTGAATTAGGGGTACGTGTTGCGGCGAAACTCTCTGAACTTACAGGTCATCAGTTTATCACAGCTCCGAATAAATTCCATGCACTCACTTCGCATGATGCTCTTGTATTTGCACATGGCGCACTTAAAGCATTGGCTGCTGATATGATGAAAATAGCAAATGATGTTCGTTGGTTGGCTTCTGGTCCACGTTGTGGCATTGGTGAGATTACAATTCCTGAAAATGAACCAGGTTCATCGATTATGCCAGGTAAAGTCAATCCTACCCAAAGCGAAGCAGTTACGATGGTAGCATGCCAAGTTATGGGTAATGATGCAGCAATTGGTTTCGCAGCAAGTCAAGGTAATTTTGAACTCAATGTTTTCAAGCCAGTTATTGCATACAATTTTTTACAATCAGTACGTTTACTTGCCGATTCAATGGTGTCATTCAATGATAATTGTGCAGTAGGCATTGAACCGGTACGTGAACAAATTGACCATTACCTACATAATTCACTGATGTTGGTGACAGCCCTTAATCCATACATTGGGTATGAAAATGCAGCAAAAATTGCAAAAACTGCACACAAAGACAACTCAACACTTCGGGCAACAGCAATTAAGTTGGAACTCATGAGCGGTGAAGATTTTGATAAATACGTCATCCCAGAAGAGATGACAAGACCAATAGCGTAAACTTAAAACAGGAGGAAAAAATGAATATACATGAATATCAAGCAAAAGAGTTGTTTAAAAAATACAATGTGCCTACACCACGTGGACATATTGCATTTACACCCGATGAGGCAGTTAAAGCTGCACAAGAACTTGGCGGATCTATTTGGGTTGTTAAAGCTCAGATACATGCAGGTGGACGTGGACTTGGCGGTGGTGTTAAGCTAGCACGCTCAACTTCTGAAGTACGTGAATTAGCAGCTGAAATTTTGGGCATGACACTTGTTACTCACCAAACAGGTCCTGAGGGAAAACTGGTACAAAAAGTTTACATCGAAGAGGGCGCTGATATAAAAAAAGAGTACTATTTAGGACTTCTTTTAGATCGCGCACTTGAAATGCCAATTATGATGGCGTCAACTGAAGGTGGTATGGCAATCGAAGATGTTGCCCATAACACTCCTGAAAAAATTATCAAAGTATCTATTGACCCATTAACAGGTTTTCAATCATTTCATGGTCGAAAATTAGCATTTGGTTTAGGATTACCAACTGATGAGATCAATGCATTCATCAAATTTGCATCAGCTTTGTATAAAGTATATATGGATCATGATGCAGAAATGATCGAAATTAATCCTTTGGTTAAAACCGGTGATGGCAAATTTTTAGCACTTGATGCAAAAATGGGATTTGATAACAATGCCTTGTATCGTCAAGATCAAGTACGTGAAATGCGAGACCTTACAGAAGAAGAAGCAACTGAAGTTGAAGCAGATAAGTATGGTCTAAGCTATATCAAACTTGACGGAAACGTTGGATGTATGGTTAATGGCGCAGGTCTTGCAATGGGAACCATGGATACTATCAACTATGAAGGTGGAAAACCTGCAAATTTCTTGGACGTTGGCGGTTCTGCAAGTGCTGAAACGGTTGCTAAAGGGTTTGATATCATTCTAAAAGATCCTAATGTAAAAGCTATTTTTGTTAATATATTTGGTGGAATTGTACGTTGTGACCGTGTTGCTAACGGTATCATCGAAGCAACTAAAATCACCAATGTCGATGTACCAGTTATTGTTCGTCTTGACGGTACAAACGCTATTGAAGCCGCAGAAATACTAAGAAATGCCGGAATTGCTAATATTATAACAGCAACGGATCTTGCAGACGGCGCACGCAAAGCCGTAGCAGCAGCAAAAGGAGAATAATAGATGTCAATTTTGGTTAACAAAGATACAAAAGTTATCGTTCAAGGTTTCACAGGTAAAGAGGGCTCGTTTCATGCTGAGCAATGTATGGCTTACGGAACAAAAATCGTTGGTGGTGTTACCCCAGGCAAAGGCGGTCAGGAACACTTGGGTCAGCCAGTATTTAATACCGTTTCTGATGCAGTTGCAGCAACAGGTGCCACTGTTTCTATGATTTTCGTCCCACCTGCTTTTGTTTCAGATGCGGTTATGGAAGCAGCAGATGCTGGGATTACCCTTGCAGTTATTATTACTGAAGGTGCGCCTGTAAAAGATATGATGTTTGCTAAAGCATACGCAGTCAAAAAAGATATGATGACTATCGGGCCAAACTGTCCAGGTATTATCACAGCCGATGAGTGTAAAATCGGGATTATGCCAGGATTCATTTTCAAAAAAGGTAATGTCGGACTTATTTCTAAGTCAGGAACATTGACGTATGAGTCTGCAAACCAAGTAGTTAAAGAGGGATATGGTATTACAACTGCTGTCGGTATTGGTGGAGATCCGATTATCGGTCTTAGCTATAAGCAATTGCTACCAATGTTCGAAGCTGATCCAGAGACAAAAGCGATTGTTATGATCGGTGAAATCGGCGGAGATTTAGAAATCCAAGCAGCAGCTTATATCAAAGAACATATTACTAAACCAGTGGTAGCCTTTATTGCAGGTCAAACTGCACCTGCTGG